>CAZENI010000616.1:0-4784 GCA_964513055.1 uncultured Opitutus sp. | reverse complement strand
GCGCGTGGCCGTGCTGGGCTCGCTCGCCGCGGCGGCGGCGCTGACGATCGTGGCGCTCGACGCGTGGCGTGACGCCGCCCCGCCCGCCGCCCCGGCCGCGCTCGTCGCGGCGGGCCCGCGCAGCGTCACGCTCGCCGACGGCTCGCCCGTGCGCCTCAACGCCGGCGGCGAGGTCGTCGAACAATTCACCGCCGCGGAGCGCCGGGTGGTGCTCACGCGCGGCGAGGCGCATTTCACCGTCACGAAAAATCCCGCGCGGCCCTTCGTCGTGCTCGCCGGCGCGCTGCGCGTCCAGGCGGTCGGCACGGCGTTCAACGTCAATCTCCAGTCCGCGCAGATCGAGGTGCTCGTGACCGAGGGCCGCGTGCAGCTGGCGGCCGGCGGGGGCGCGCCCGCCGCCGCGCCGCTCGTGGCGGCGGGCGAGCGTGCGGTGTTTGCGACGGATGCCGCGGCGCGGAGCGTCACCGCGCCGGCGATTGTCGTGACCCGCGTCGACGCGGCGGCGATGGCAAGGGCGCTGGCGTGGCACGACTCGCTGCTGCGGCTCGGCGGCGCGACGCTCGCGGAGCTCGCGCGCGAGTTCGAGCAGCATTCCGGTCAGCGCGTGCAGATCGTGGATCCGGAGGTGGCGCAGTTGCGCTTCGGCGGGCGTTTCCGCGCCGACGACGCGGACGGCTTTGCGCACCTGCTGGCAACCACGTTTGATGTCGACGTCGAGCGCGGCGCGGACGGCGCCTGGCTGCTGCGGAAAAAAAAGATGGAATCGCGGTAGCGGAAAACACGCGCGCCCGCGTCTTCCTCGCGCCATCGGCTTCGCGGCTGATGGAAAACCTCGTCCATGTTGCCCCTTCTCCGCCAGGTCGCCGGATACCCGGGCCGGCTCCTGGCGATTACGCTGATCCTCTGCGGCGGTGTTCCTCGGTCGCGCCTTGGCGCGGCGGAAGAGCAGCGCCGGCCGTTTGCCCTCGCAGCCGGCCTCGCCGAGGTGACGCTGGAGACGTTTTCCGAGCAGGCCGGCGTGCAAATCGTCTACCTGCTCGATGACGTGCGCGGCGTGGCGACCCGTCCGGTCCACGGCACCCTCGCCCTGCACGAGGCCCTGGAGCGGCTCGTCGCCACGACCGGGCTGGAGGTGAAGCGGGACGAGCGCAGCGGTGCGTTCGTGGTCAAACGCGGGCGCGCCGCGCCGTCCCGATCCGATGGGTCGCGGGCGGTTGCCCCGTCCACCGTCGAAACCAAACCGCCCAGCATGCATCCCCAAAAACCTCTCACCCTCCTCGGCGCCTGGCTCGCCTTCGCGCTCGGCAGCTCCGCTCCGGCCGCGGGCGCCGACGGCCCCGTCGGCACGATCGAGGGCCGCGTCCTCAACGCCCGCAGCGGCGAATACCTCGAGAAGGCCCGCGTCACCGTCGAGGGCACCGCGCTCGAGGCCTTCACGGATGCCGGCGGCCAGTTCCGGCTCGCGCCGGTGCCGGCCGGCCCCGCGGTGGTGAAGGTTTTCTTCACGGGCCTCGAGCCGCTGAGTGCGAACGTGGTGGTGACGGCCGGTGCCACCGTCCAGCGCGACTTCGACCTGCGCGAAAACGTCGTGAAGCTCGGCGAGTTCGTCGTCGGCGCCTCGCGCGAGATGGACGGCGCCGCCATCGCGATCAACGAGCAGCGCTTCGCGCCCAACATCACCAACGTCGTCTCCGCCGGCGAATTCGGCATCAGCGCCGATGGCAGCGTGGGCGAGTTCATGAAGTATCTCCCGGGCATCAGCCTCAACTACGTCGGCGGCACGGCGAACACGCTCTCCCTCGACGGCGTGCCGGCGAACAACGTGCCGGTGACGCTCGGCGGCTTCGACCTCGCGAGCACGTCCAGCGCGAGCACGTCGCGGGCGACCGAGCTGCTGCAGATGTCGATCAACAACATCGCCCGGCTCGAGGTGACCCACTCGCCCACGCCCGAGTCCCCGGGCGCCGCGCTGGCCGGCTCGATCAACATGGTGCCGCGCAGCGCGTTCGAGCGCGCGCGTCCGGTCTTCAACGGCAGCGTCTACCTCATGATGCGCGACAACGACCGCAGCTTCGGGAAGACGCCCGGTCCCCGGAAATACGATACGCGCAAGGTCCAGCCCGGCTTCGATTTCTCCTACGTCGCGCCGGTGAACCGGCGCTTCGGCTTCACGCTCTCCGGCAGCTACAGCAAGCAATACCTGCCGCAGGACACCATGACGAACACCTGGCGCGGCGCCGGCGCCGCCACGACCGGGCTCACCGCGGCGACCGCGGCCACGCAGTTTCCCGACACCACCGTCGACCGTCCCTACCTGACCGACTACGTGGTGTCCGACATCGTCAAGTTCAACGACCGCTCGTCCCTCGGCACGACTCTGGACTACAAGCTCGGCGCCCACGGCACGCTGTCGTTCTCCTACCAATACGGGCAGTTCGGCTCGGAGTTTAACAACAATTCCGTGACCTTCATGGTGAACCGCGTTGATCCGGGCAGCTTCACGCCGACCTCGACGCGCGGCGTCACGGGCCGCGGCGAGATCCGGATCGGCAACTCCTCGCGCTGGCGCGACGGCGAGACGCACATGCCGACGCTCGTCTACCGGCACCAGGGCCCGATCTGGAAGGGCGAGGCGGGCGCGGGCTACTCCCACTCGACCAATTTGCTCCGCGACAGCAGCCGCGGCTACTTCGGCACGTCGACCGCGCGCCGCACCGGCGTCACCGTGGCGTTCGACGAGATCTTCTACCTCCGGCCGGGCGTGATCACCGTCACGGACGGGGCCACCGGCGCGCCCGTCGATCCGTATCGGCTCAGCAACTATGTGCTGTCCACGGCGGGCAACCCGCAGCCGCGCGACTCGATTGACGTGAAGCGCAGCGCCTACGGCAATCTGCGCCGCGACCTCGATCTGCGCGGCGCGCCGCTGGCCCTGAAGGCGGGCGTCGATGTGCGGCACGCGGTGCGCGACATGCGCGGCACGACGAACGCGTTCAACTTCGTCGGGGCCGATCGCCGCGCGACCACGACGCCGGCCGACCCGCTCGGCAGCGACGACAACGCGGGCGTCGTCCTGAACGAGCGCTTCTCGGAGCGCATCGCACCCTACGGCTTTCCGCGCATCCAGTGGATGGATGCCGACGAGCTCTGGGCGCTCTACCAGGCGCAGCCCGGTTCCTTCGTGCTCGATCAGAATGGCGAATACCGCAACGCGATCAGCCTCTCCAAGCGCACGGAGGAGATCATCTCGTCCGCCTACCTGCGCGGCGATCTCTCGCTGCTCAACCGCCGGCTCAAGCTCGTGGGCGGGCTGCGCGGCGAGCAGACCAACGTGAAGGCGGAGGGGCCGGCCACCGATCCGACGCTGAATTTCCAGCGCGATGCGAACGGCCGCTTCATCCTCGGCCCGAACGGCCGCCCGCTGGCGATCCCCGGCGACGCGCTCGCCATCTCGCGCCGCACGTTCCTCGACCGCGGCATGCGCGCGACGAAGGAATACCTGCGCTGGTTTCCCAGCCTGAATGCGAGCTTCAACCTGCGCGAGAACCTCATCCTCCGCGCCTCGTTCTACCTCTCGGTCGGCCGGCCGGACCTCAATCAATATTCCGGCGGCATCACGCTGCCCGACACGGAGAACCCGCTCACGACCGAGCGCATCGTCGTGAACAACGCCGGCATCAAGGCGTGGAGCGCGCAGACGACCAAGCTGCGGCTCGAGCATTATTTCGAGGGCGTCGGTCAGCTGGCGATCGGCGCCTTCCAGCGCGACTTCGAGAATTTCTTCGGGAGCACGATCGTGCCGGCGTCGCCGCAGTTCCTGGCCCTCTACGATCTCGATCCGGATGTCTACGGCCGCTACGAGGTCTCCACCCAGCACAATCTCCCGGGGACCGTCCGCATGACCGGGCTCGAGTTCAGCTACAAGCAGGCGCTCACGTTCCTGCCGCACCGGGCGCGCGGCGTGCAGGTCTTCGCCAACACGACCGTGCTGCGCACCGAGGGCGAGGCGGCCGCGAACTTCAGCGGCTTCGTGCCGCGCACCTACAACTGGGGCATCAGCCTGGCGCGCGAGAAATTCAACGTGCGCGCCAACTGGAACTACCAGGGCCGCCGCCGGCTCAACGCCGTCACGGGGCGCAGCCTCGAGCCCGGCACTTTCAACTGGCGCTCCAAGCGCCTCAACCTCGACCTGCAGGGCGAATACCAGTTCCTGCGGCGCTTCGCCGTCTTCGCCAACCTGCGCAATGTCGGCGATGCCACCGAGGATTTCGAGATTCATGGGCCGAACACGCCCGCGCACGCCCAGTTCCGCTCGCGCGAGGACTACGGCGCCTCGTGGACCTTCGGCGTCAAAGGCTCCTTTTAACCCGCTCCCCCGATGAAACCCCTCCGCCTTCTCCTCCTGCTCCTCGCCCCGGCGGCCGCCGTCCTCGCCGCCGACGATCCGCTCGCGCGCTGGCGCAGCGACGTCGCGATTCGCCCGGTGTCGGACCAGCCCGGCCGCCACACGCTCCACACGTATTACCTCACGGTGCCCGAGAGCCCGGACGGCACGCGGGTGCTGTTCTTCGCCTCGACGACGGCCGACGCCCATCGCGGCGATCTCATCGTGCGTGAGCGGGCGACGGGCAAGGAGACGGTGATCGCGCGCGGCATCGACACCGAGGACGCCCACCGCGGCGCCTGCCAGCAGTGGATCAGCGGCGGGCGGCGCGTGGCGTATCATGATGTCAAGAACGGCCGCTGGAGCGTGCACGTCGTCGACCTCGACACCGGGAAGGACC
>CAZENI010000615.1:0-4786 GCA_964513055.1 uncultured Opitutus sp. | reverse complement strand
GAGCGCCAACGCCACCGCGATCAGCGCGCCGACCGCCTCGGTCGTCACGTATCAGTTTGCCGCGCGCGGCACCCGCCCCGCGCTGAAATGGGTGTGGTATGACGGCAACATGGAGCCGCTCATCCCGCCGGAGCTCGAGCTGGAGCGGAAACTCCCGGACAACAGCACGCTCATCGTCGGCACGAAAGCCACGGTGCTGTGCCAGGCGAACTACTACACCATCCGCATCATTCCCGAGACGAAGATGCAGGCGATGGCGTCGTCGCTGCCGCCGAAGACCATCCCGCGCATCCCCGCCGGCAATCATTTCGCCGAGTGGATCGGCGCGTGCAAGGGCGGCACCCCGGCCGGCGCGAACTTCGAGTATTCCGCCCGCCTCACCGAGATGGTGCTCCTCAGCAACGTCGCCGTGCGCGCGCGCCGCCGCCTCGAATGGGACAGCGCCGCGATGAAGGTCACCAATCTCCCGTCCGCGAACGAATTCCTGACCAAGCAGTATCGCCCCGGCTTCGGCGTCTAAGCCGGCTCATGCCGTTGAGGTGGAGCCCGATGTCCCCCATCGGGCTTTGGCTGGTGCGCCCGCAATTCAGCCCGAGGGGTTTCAGTCCGGCCGGGCCCGGGTAAGTTTCTTTCAACCGATCGCCGCGGCAGCGGCTCTCCGCCGCGAAGCACCCGCACCGCGGCCGACATTTCCCGCCGCGCCTATCCCAATAAACGCGCAGCCGCGCCCCCGGGCGCCTGCTAGCCTCGGGTCATGCACGTGTCCGCCCCGCGGTCTGTGGTGCTGGGCTTTGCCCTCGCCGCGTCAGTCCTCGCCTCCACCCCGCCCTTTCCGAAGCCAGACCCCGCCCGGGCCCTGCCCGAGCTGAAGCTCTACGACGACACCGGCCGGCCGTGGCGCACCGCCCGCGAGGACTGGGACGGCGCCCGCGCCCGCGTGCGCGACGACGACGCCTGGGCCACGTGGCTGCGCGGCGAGCGGGAGGCGGTCGACCGCTGGATCACCCGCCACCGCGATCGCGTCGAGTGGCGTTGCGGCTGGTGGCATGATTTCGTCAGCCCCAAGGACGGCTCGCGCCTCGTCTGGACCGAGGACATCCCGGGCGAGGACGTGCCCTTCCTCTGGAGCACCTCCGACCCGCGGGTCGAGCTCACGCCCAAGCTCCTCGCGGCCTGGGTCTTTTCGTTTCGCGGCCAGCACGCCGGCATGATGCTGCGGGCGGCGCGGCTGTATCGGCTGGAAAATGACACCCGTTACGCCGACTGGGCGGCGACGCAGCTCGATTTCTACGCCACCAACTACCTGGAATGGGCGGTGAACCGCGACGGCGCCCGCCTCTACTGGCAGACCCTCGATGTCGCCACCAACCTGACTCAGTATGCGCAGGTGGTCCGGCTGCTGGGCAGCCACGTGACCCCGGCGCGCCGCGCGCAGTGGCACCAGGCGTTCTTCCGGCCGCAGGTCGAGGTGCTGAACCGCACGCAGCGCAGCATCCACAACATCGCGACCTGGCACCGCTGCGCCGCCCTGCAGGTCGCGCTCGTGTTCGACGACGCGGCCCTCTGGCGCGCCGCCCTCGACGGCGAGTTCGGCCTCCGCGACCAGATCGCGCGCGGCATCACCAGCGACTACCTGTGGTGGGAACAGTCGTTCGGCTACAACAGCTACGTCGTGCGCGCCGTCCTCACGCTGTTCACCGCCGCCGGCCTCCATGGCCGCGTCGACGAGTTCGCGACCGAGCTGGGCGTCACGGAAAACCTGATGCTCTCGCCGATCTACCTGCGTTTCCCCGACGGCCACGCGCCCAATCCCGCCGACAACGCCGGCTCGCCGCAGCACCAGCCGGATCGCGCCACCCTCGCCGCCGCCTACCGCGTTTTTCCGACCACCCTCGGCCTCGAGGCGGCCGCACTCGCGCGCACCTGGGACACCCTGCTCGATCCGCCGCCGGCCGGTCCCACGCGCGCCGCCACCGCGTCCGCGCCGCCGCTGCCGCCCGTCCGGTCGCGCAACCTCGAATCCTCGCGCATGGCCGTGCTGCAATCCGCAGGCTGGCAGGTGTTCTTCCACTACGGCCAGCTCACGCGCTCGCACGCCCAGGCCGAGGCGCTGAACTTCGCGGCGTTCTACGGCGACACCGACGTCACGCACGATCCCGGGACCGTCGGCTACGGTTCGCCGCTCCACCGCGACTACTACACGCGCGGCCTGAGCCACAACGTGCCGCTGGTGAACGGCGAGGGCCAGGAGCCGCCGCACGCCGGCGAACTCGTGCGCTACTCCGCCGCGCCTGCGCTCGTGACCGCGCGCCAGCCGTTGTATCAGAAGAACGCGCACGCCGGCCGCACCCTCGCCATCGTCGACGGCGCGCTGGTCGACACCGCGACCGTCGCGTCGACCGCCGGCGACCAGCGGCTCGGGCTCGCGCTCCACCTCCAGGGCCGCACGCAGTTGCCGGCCACCTTCACGAGCGATCCCGGCTTCGCGCGCGACCGGCCGGCGGCGTTCGGCTACTGGCGCAACGTCCGGCGCGCCAACTTCCGCGATCGCGCGGAACTCGACGTCGACTGCGGTCCGACGCGCCTGCGCGTCATCTTCGAGGCCCCGGGCGAGTTCACCCTCTGGCACGCCTCCGCGCCGGACATCCCGCCGCGCCGGCGCGATGCGTTCTACCTCGAACTCACCGCCCGCGCGACAAGCGCAACGTTCACGACCACCCTGCAGCCGCGGAAATAACACTGGCGTCCGGCTCGGTCGGCTCTCGGTCCACCCCCGGACCGAGCGATGTTCCGCGGGCCGCGCGCTCAAGTTCCGGCGGCGCGCGCCGATGAAGTTGGGACGTCGGAAACCATGCCCACGGCCCCGCCCAGCCTTTCGCCCGTCGCGGCCCGCGCCGCCACCGGGCCGGCGGAACCGGGGGCGGAGCACCGCCCCGCGCTGCTGCGCTACGCCGCGCAACTGCTGGAGGCGGAACCGGAGCGCGCCGCGACGCTGGTCGACGAGGTCCTGGCGGAGGCGGCGGCCGGCGCCGCGGAGCCCGCGGGCGAGCGCAGCGCGGAGCGCCTGTTCGCCGCCTGCCGCCGGCGCGCGCTCGCCGGGAGCCGCCGCGAGGGCGCCTGGCAGGGCTCGGCCGCGGAGGCCGAGCCGCCCGGCGCGACGCTCGCGGAACAAATCCGCGGCCTGACCGCCAAGCAGCGCGAGGCCGTGTGGTTGCACTTTCAATACGGCTTCGGCTACGACTCGATCGCCCAGGTCACGCGGCTCGCGCCGCACCAGGTCGCGTTCCTCCTCCACTCCGCCCTGAGCCACCTGCGCGAAAGCATGGCCGCCGCGGGCACGCCGCCCCCCGCCAGCGAGGATCCGCGCGTGACCGCCCACGCGCTGGACGAACTGAGCCCGGATGAACGCACGGCGTTCGAGCGCGAGCTGAAGGCCGATCCGATCGCCCGCCAGATCGCGCGCGAGATCGGCACGCTGGCGGCGGACTTGCGGGCCACGCTGGGCGGCAGCGGCCCCCGCCGCCCGGTCCGCCGCCCGTCGCGCCTCCGCCGCCACGCGTGGCGCCGGGCCGCGGCGGCGGGTTTGGTCGCGCTGCTCTCGTTCGGACTCTGGTGGTGGTGGCGGCGTCCACCCGAATCAGCGCCGGCCGCCGCCGGTCCCCGCACCGAAATCCGCATGCAACCCGATGCCTGGCGCCGGCGCTCGCCCGACGCCGCGCCACCCGAGGTCGCGTCTCCTGCGACCGAACCTGGCTCGCCCTTGACGCCGTCACGGGATAACTCCCGACCGCGGCCGCCCGGCGCAACGCCGCACGAGAGCGTCCGCGCCGTCCCGTCCGATGAGGACAGCCCGGTAGTCGTGCGCGCCGCCGGCTCGGCCGGCAGCGGCCCACCTTCGGCGCCGCCGTCAGCAACCGCCGCTTCCGACGTCGCCCCCTCTTCCACCACCGCGCCCACGACCGCCCCGCCATCGAACGTCCCGCCACCAGCCCCGTCGCAAAACCGCCCGCCGGGCGCGGCCGGCGCGACGAAACCACTTCACGCCGGCACCAGCGTGGCGGCCGCCGTTTCCGCCGGTCCGGCAGCCCCGCCCCATCCCGCCCCCCGGGGCGCCGCGGGCCAGGCCCCCGCCGCGGCCAGCCCGGCGGCCCGTGCGCCGGCGGAGGCCGGTGCCACCGCCCAGCCCAACGCCCTCCGCCCTTCGGAAGCAGCGGCGGCGGAGCGGACCGCCCAGACGCGCGATCCGGAGCTGGCAAGCTGGCGCGCGCTGCGCCAGGCCGCCGCAGATCGCCGCCTCCCGGCGCCCGGCGCCGTGCGCGCCGACGAGTTGGTCAACACCCTGCCGCCCGGCGGCCCGCCCGCACCCGCCGCGCAGCAGGCCTCCGTCGCCGTCGAGGTCGCCCGCGCCCCGTGGGCCCCGGACCACCGGCTCGCGCGCGTGGTCGTCACCGCCCAGGCCTCGCCGCGGCCCGCCAACGTCCGCGCCCAGGTCGTGCTGCTCATCGATGTCTCCGGCTCGATGGCCGCGCCCAACCGCCTGCCGCTCGTGCAGGAGGCGGTCCGCCGCTGGCTCGACACGCTGCGGCCCGACGATCGCGTTTCCCTCGTGACCTACGCCGGCACGGCCCGCGTGGCGCTTCCGCCCACACCGATCGCCGACGCCGCGGCGATCCGCGCCGCCCTCGGCGCCCTGCAAGCCGAAGGACCGACCAATGCCGGCGCGGGCCTGGAACTCGCCTACGCCCAGGCTCACGCCGGCCTCATCGCGGGCGGTGTCAATCGCGTG
>CAZENI010000614.1:0-4788 GCA_964513055.1 uncultured Opitutus sp. | reverse complement strand
GGCCCTGTTCGCCGGCGGCCTCATCCGGCGGCATGTGGATCACGATCTCCAGCGGCGCGGTGCGCGGCAGTTCCCGCGCCCAGCCGACGATGAACTCCTCGGCATCCTGATCGAGATCGCGATCGAGGAAGGGCGACGGATCCATCGAGTTGAACAACTGCGCGATTTCGCGCAGCTTCAGCTTGATCCGGGCGGGCGGGTGGGAGGTGCTCACGCGGTGGGCCGGTCGGTCAGGCCGCGCGCGGCGACGGCGCGCCCCCGGCCTTGCGGCGCCGGGCCTTGGGCATCCGGGGTGGGAGCACAACGACGGGGCGGTTCGCCCGTTTCAGGACCGCCTGGGTCGTGCCGCCGAGGACGAGTTCGAACAGCGCCGAGTGCCCGTGCGAACCGATCACGATGAACGCGGCGTCGAGCTCCGCTGCCTCCCTCACGATGTGCTCGGCCGCGCCACCGTGCCGCACGACGATCTCGGCGGGGACGCGCGCCGCCAGCAGCTCCTGTCGGAGGGTCTCGAGGTGCTTCCGCACATTGCGCTCCTGTGCGACGGTGATTTTTTCGATTCGCCGCGCGGGTGGCGCGAATTCCGGCAGGAAGACCGGCTCCACGAGGACGGTCAGCAGGACGACTTTGCCGCCGAGGGCGCGGGCCAGCGCCGCCGCCTGTTTCACCACGCCATCGCTCACCGTTGAGAAATCAATCGCCGCGAGGATTGCCTTCATGCGGACACGCTAGCGGCAAAGGGCGTCGTGCCGCGAGCGCGGAGTAGCCGGGCGCGAACAAAACGGCCCGCGCCGCCCCTGCGGGCTAGCGCGCCGCCCAGATGGTCTTCACGTTGACGAACGCGCGGACGCCCCACGCGCCAAGCTCGCGGCCGTAGCCGCTCTCCTTGATCCCGCCGAACGGCAGCTCGGGGGACGAGCGGACGAAGTCGTTGATGAAAACGCAGCCGGCCTGGATCTGCGGCACGAGTTTCCGGGCGCGCGCGGCACTGCCGGTGAACAGCGCGGCGCCGAGCCCGTAGACGGAATCGTTCGCCACCCGCACGGCCTCGGCGGCATCGCGGACGGCGACGATCGCGGCGACCGGCCCGAACAGTTCCTCGTCGAACGCCGGCATCCCGGCGCGGACGTTCGTGAGCACAGTCGGCGGAAAATAGAAGCCGCGGCCGGGCAGGGGCGTGCCGCCGAGCAGCAGCCGCGCCCCGCGCCGCACGCTCTGCGTCACCTGGCGATACAGGGTGTCGCGCAGATCGGCGCGCGCGAGCGGACCCACCGCCGTCGTGAGTTCGCGCGGATCGCCGAGGACGCGCGCGGCCATGCGGGCGGTGAAGTGCTTCTCGAACTCCTTTAGCACGGAGCGCACGACGATGAAGCGCTTCGCGCAAACGCAACTCTGGCCGGAGTTGAGCAGGCGCGCCTGCGCGCAAGTCTCGGCCGCGCGCGGGATGTCGGCATCTTCGAGCACGATGGCGGGATCGCTGCCGCCCAGCTCGAAGACGCCCGGCTTCATCGCGGCGCCGGCGAGCGCGGCGACCTTTTTCCCCGCCGCGGTGCTGCCGGTGAGCGTGACGCCGTGCACGCGGCGATCAGCGATCAGTCCGGGCACGGCTTCGTTGGCGATGAGCAGCGTCTGAAAAACTCCCTCGGGCAGGCCGGCGGCGCGGAAGACGCGCTCCAGTGCCAGCGCGCAGCCGGGCACGCTGCTCGCGTGCTTCAGGAGCACGGCGTTGCCGGCGAGGAGCGTCGGCACGGCGGCGCGCACGACCTGCCAGATCGGAAAATTCCATGGCATGATCGCGAGGATGGTGCCGAGCGGCTCGAACGTGACCCGCGTGTGGGCGGGCGCATCGAGCGGACGTTCGTCCTCCAGCAGGCGGACGCCGCGGCGCGCATAGTAGTCACAGAGCAGGGCGGATTTCTCGACCTCGGCGCGGGCCTGCGCGAGCGGTTTGCCCATCTCAGCGGTGGCCAGCGCGGCGAGCGCATCGCGACGCCGGAGCAACTCGCGTCCGAGCGCGCGCAGCCGGCGGGCGCGTGCCGCCGCTCCCGCTCCGGCCCATTTCGGTTGCGCGGCATGGGCGCGCGCGAGGGCGCGCTCGAGATCGGCGCCGGAGTGCTCACGATAGGCGGCGCTGCGACGCCCGGTGGCGGGATTGATCGAATGCTGTGCCATGGTCCCACTCTCGCGCGGCGGGCGACGCTGACAAATGGAAAGGCGACGGCCCGGCCGACAGTCGGCGCGTTTCCCGGGCCGCTCAGATCGGGGAGGCGAAGCCGCGGCCGGGATTGCCGCTTGCGGGCCCGCGCGCGTTGGTGCCATATCCGCGCCCATGGCTCGCGCCGAGAAGCGTCCGGTAACGGTGCATACGATCGCGAAGCACGTCGGCGTTTCCCCCGCCGCCGTGTCGACCGTGCTCGCGAACCGGCATGAGGAGCGCCGGCTCGCCGCCACCACGGTCGAGCGCATCCGGCAGGCGGTGCGCGAGCTCGGCTACGTGCCGAACGTCGCCGCGCGGCGCCTCCGCGCCAACGACCCCGGGGTGCACAGCATGGACCTCGGCATCCTCACGACCTTCGAGGCGCCGCTCTTCCTGGTGAGCCGCGCGCTGCGCGAGGTGCAGCGCACGGTGGATGCGCGCAGCGCGCCGGACCGGCGGTTCTCGGTGTCGATCGACATGTTTCACGCCGGGCGGCTGCGCGAGATGCCGGGGCTGCTCAACGCGAGCCGGTTCAACGGTGTCATCATCACGAATACACTGCCGGAGGACGACGCGTTCCTGCGGTCCACGACGCTGCCCTATGCCGTCGTGGTGCAGGGGCGGCGGCTGGCGAACTATTGCTGCGTGCTGGAGACGCCGGGGGAGGGAGGCCGCCACGCCGCGGAGATCCTGCTGCGCGGCGGACGGCGGCGGCCCGTGGT
The DNA here is from genome assembly GCA_964513055.1 of uncultured Opitutus sp. Classification (GTDB taxonomy): domain Bacteria; phylum Verrucomicrobiota; class Verrucomicrobiia; order Opitutales; family Opitutaceae; genus ER46. Next base: position 1,869 of record CAZENI010000614.1, on the reverse strand, counting down.
GCTCACGCCTTCGCTCCTGACCGAGACGACCGCGGATCGGGCGGAGGCGTTTTGCGCGGCGATCCGCGCCGCGACCGGCGCCGAGCCGGCGCGCGTGGCCGCCGCGGGCTTCACGCCCGCCAGCGGAGCGACCGCCACCCGCGCCCATCTGCGCGCGGAACCGAAGTGCGACGGGATCTTCGCGGTGACCGACACGCTGGCCCTCGGCGCGTTGCATGGGATCAAGGAGAACGGCGGCCGCGTGCCGCAGGACGTCGCCGTCGTCGGCGTCGGTGATCACGAGCACGCCGATTACTTCGACCCGCCGCTGACGTGCGTCGGCCCCGCCTACGACCATGTGGTCGAGGAGATTGTCGGCTTGCTGTTCAATCTCATGAGCCGGCGCCGGGTGAAGCCCGCGGAGGTGTTCGTGCCGCCCACGGTGACGCTGCGTGCTTCGACCTGACCCGGCGGACCGCGGCGTGCCGCCGGGTCATTTTTAGCTTGAACCCGAATCGTATCGGCGGGATTGGTGCTAAATCGAGTTAGCAAAACCCTGCGCCGGCTCCCCTTGCCGGTCCTCGCGCTCAAGCCAAACCCTGCCATGCCAACTGCCCTTCCGCCCTCATCCCCCGTGGCGCGTGCCTTCGCGCGGCCGCTGCTCGCTGTCCTCGGCCTGTTCGTCGCCCTCCTTTCGCCGCTGCTTCGCGGCGCCGAGGCGGCGAGCGTCGTCACCGGCACCGTCAGCAATTCCGCCACCCGCAATCTGCTCGAGGGGGCGAAGGTCGAGGCGCCGGCGCTCGGCCGCACGGTGCTCACCGACAACACCGGGCGCTTCGTGCTCTCCGGCGTGCCGGGCGGCGAGATTGAGCTGGTCGTCTCGTATCTCGGGCTCGATCCGCAGCGCCAGACCGTGCGCGTGGCGGCCGGCCAGCGCGTGGAGCGGAATTTCGATCTCACCTCGCAGGTTTACACGCTCGGCGAATTCCGCGTGACCGGCGAGCGCGAGGGCAATGCGCTTGCGCTGACGGCGCAGCGCAACTCCGACAACGTGAAGAACGTCGTCGCCCTCGATGCCTACGGCAACCTCCCGAACATGAGCGCCGGCGAGCTCGCCGTGCGCCTCCCCGGCGTGGCGTCGCAGCTCGACGACGAGGGCAATGTCACCGGCCTGATCATCCGCGGCCAGCCGTCGACGATGAACCGCGTGAATGTCGACGGCAACCTCATGTCCAACGTCGGCGGCTTCAACCGGCAATTCCAGACGCACAGCCTGACCGGCGCGATGTTCGAGCAGCTCGAGGTGATCAAGGGCCAGGTGCCCGATCAGACGGCCGACTCCCTCGGCGGCTCGGTGAACCTCAAGACCCGCTCGCCGCTGAGCATGAAGGAGCGGCGCCGTTTCGGCTACAGCTTCGGCCTGCGCTGGGCGCCCCCGTTCTACGAGCACACCCAGGAGCGCCGGAATCACCCGATCCATCCCCTCACCAACTTCTCGTATCAGGAGGTCTTCGACGCCTTCGGCGGCTCCCGCAACCTCGGTGTCGCGGTGAACCTCTTCTACAGCGAGAACGTGAACGCCCCGTCTTCGCTCCAGTTCGACTACCAGAACGTCGCCACCTCGCCGGCGTATCTCTGGGATTTCCGCACGCAGAACCAGTTCAACAACCGCACGCAGAAGAGCATCAACGTGAAGGCGGAATACCGCCTCGCCGAGCACACGAAGATCATCCTGAACACGATCTACAACGACGCGTTCGAGAAGACCGACACGCTGTTCACCACGCGGGCCTTCTCCGCGCAGACGATCGCCGGCGGCACCGCCACCGCGCCGACGGGCACGGGCGCCGTCGTGCCGGGCTTCACCGACACGCGCACCGAGATCCGCAA
>CAZENI010000613.1:0-4799 GCA_964513055.1 uncultured Opitutus sp. | reverse complement strand
GATCTCGATCCGGTTCTCGCCGATCGGGCGGATCACCGGCTCGGCCACGCCGAAGCCGTTGATGCGGGCGCCGATGATCTCGATCGCCTTCTGGAGCTTTTCCTTGCGCTCGTAGGATTCGACCGCCTTGCCGGGCTCGTCCTTCGCCTCGAGGGTGAACGCCACGCCGCCCTTGAGGTCGAGGCCGAGTTGCAGCCGGCCCTTGGAACGGCGCAGCAGCTCGGTCAGCAGGATGTCGTTCCGCTTCTCGATGTTCTTGAGCGAGTCCTCGAGCCGGATGTCGGGGAAGAACTGGGTGAGGTCGATCTTCTCCTCCTTGCCGATCTGCTTCAGGGCGACGAAATCGCTCGAGGCCTGGAGGCTCTTTTTGCGGGCCGCCGCTTTGTCGAGGAGCTTCGCGAAGTCGGCCTGCTTCGCCGTCGCGTGAGCGCGGACGTAGTCGACGAACACAGCGTCGTTGACAGGGACGAGCTGCGCCACCGACCACGCCACGAGGGCGAGGCAGAGCGCGAGCTTCCAGAGGTTGCGTTTGAGCATGGGTCGTTTGGGTTGAAAGGGATTGGGGCGACGGCCCGCGGCGCGCGATCCGCAGCGCCGCCGTGCCACCGTCGCCGTCTCGTCAGGGAATCACTTCTTCTCTTCCGCGCCGGACTTCTTGAGGACCGTCTGGACGAAGGCCTTGCCGATCTCGATCTTGGTGTTGTCCGCGACGCGCACCACGAAGCGATCCTCCTTCACGTTGGTGATCGTCCCGTAGATGCCGCCGGTCGTGACCACCTCGTCACCCGACTGCAGCGACGCGAGCAGCTTCTCGTGCTCCTTCTGCTTCTTCCGCTGCGGCGCGATCATGAAGAAATACATCGCGCCGAACAGCAGCACCATCGGCGCCACCTGCACATACCACGGAGGCTGACCGCCGGGCGCCGGGGTTTGCGCGAGAAATTCGACGGCGGAAATCAACGAGGACATTTTCGTCATTGCGTGTTGAGTGATTTGAAAAAAGAAAACACGCATCTAACTGATTCGTGTCAGTCGAAAGCAAGCATGGAAACGGCCCGGAGCGAAGAGCGATGCGTCGCGAGACCGGCACCGTCCGCCGTCTCGCCACTTGCGTCAGAGCGCTCCGACTCTCCACTCTCAGCTCCCAACCCTAGCCTTTGAAAAAACCATCCTCCTCCGCCTGGTCGGCCGCCAAGTCCGAAGAACACTACGGTTTCAAGCGCTGGGGCTCCGGCCACATCTCGGTCGACGACGCGGGCTTCGTCAACGTCCAGCCCCTCGTCGACGGCCGCGGCATCCGCGTCCTCGATGTCGTGCAGGAGGCGCTCGGCATGGGCCTCAAGGCGCCGATGGTGATCCGTTTCCAGGACCTGCTGCGCCACCGCGTCGTGCAGTTGAACGAGATGTTCCGCAAGGCGATCAAGGACGAGGGCTACAAGGGCGAATACCGCGGCGTCTTCCCGATCAAGGTCAACCAGCTCCGCGAGGTCGTCGACGAGATTGTCGCCGCCGGCAAGGACTACAACTACGGCCTCGAGGCCGGCTCCAAGCCCGAGCTCATGATCGCGCTCGCCATGCACGAGGGCTCGCAGCGCCTGATCATCTGCAACGGCTACAAGGACCACGACTACATCCGCCTCGCGCTGATGGGTCGCAAGCTCGGCAAGAAGATCATCATCGTCGTCGAACAGCTCGCCGAGCTCGATGACATCATCCGCATTTCCCAGGAGACCGGCGTGAAGCCCATGATCGGCTTCCGCGCCAAGCTCCAGACCCGCGGCGAGGGCAAGTGGGCGACCTCCACCGGCGACAACGCCAAGTTCGGCCTAAACACCGCCGAGATCCTCTTCGCGATCGAGAAGCTCCGCGCCGCCAAGCTCACGCAGTCGCTGCGCCTCGTCCATTTCCACATCGGCTCCCAGGTGCCGAACATCATCACGATCAAGAACGCCGTGATCGAGGCCACGCGCTTCTACTGCCAGCTCGCCAAGATGGGCTTCCCGATGGGCTACCTCGATGTCGGCGGCGGCCTCGGCATCGACTACGACGGCTCCCGCACGAACTTCGAGTCGTCGATGAACTACTCGATGGAGGAATACGCGCGCGACGTCGTGTTCAACATCCGCGAGATCTGCACCGCCTCCGGCATCGCCGTGCCCGACATCGTCAGCGAGTCCGGCCGCGCCATCGTCGCCCCCCACTCCCTCCTCGTCGTCGAGGTCTTCGAGCGCATTAACAAGCGCGAGTCCCTCGGCCAGCAGCACCAGCCGAAGGAAAAGCACAAGGTCGTCGAGGACCTCGAGGGCATGCTCCGGAACAAGGGCAAGCTCGGCCGGCTCGAGCGCTTCCACGACGCGCTGCAGAAAAAGGAGGAGGCTTTCTCGCTCTTCAATCTCGGCTACCTTGATCTCGAAAACCGCGCCGCCGCCGAATCGCTCTTCTGGCAGATCTGCGAACAGATCGCCAAGGAGGGCCGCAAGACCGGCTACCAGCCCGAGGAACTCCACGACCTGGACAAGCTCCTCGCCGACCAATACGTCTGCAATTTCTCCGTCTTCCAGTCGCTCCTCGACCACTGGGCCCTCAAGCAGCTCTTCCCCGTCGCACCGCTGCACCGCCTCAACGAGAAACCGACCGTCAACGCCATCCTCGTCGACATCACCTGCGACTCCGACGGCAAGATCTCCTCGTTCATCGATCTGCAGGACGTGAAGGACTACGTCCGCCTGCACCCGCTGAACAACAAGCCCTACTACCTCGGCATCTTCCTCACCGGCGCCTACCAGGACATCATGGGCGACCTCCACAACCTCTTCGGCCGCGTTAACGAGGTGCACGTCTTCCTCGAGGACGACGAGCCCAACGGCTTCTATATTGAAGAGGCGCTCAGCGGCAGCCGCATCGCCGACGTGATCGAGGGCGTGCAATACCAGCAGGAGGATCTCTGCCGGAAGATGAAGGCGCAGATCGACGCCGCGACGCGCAAGGACATGGTGAAGCCGCGCGAGGGCGTCCGCCTGCTCGAGCTCTACGAGAGCCAGATGCTCAACAAGACGTATCTGAACATCGAGCCGAAGGGCGGACGGAAAAAGAAGAAGAAGGCGTAGACAGGATCACTCCGAGGTGGAGCGCGTTGTCCCCAACGCGCTGGTTTGAATCCAAGTGGGACCACACGCCCGCGCGCCGGTTTTTTTTCGCGTTCCCCGCCGCCCCGCTTGCACGCGCTCCGCGCGCCTGCCAACACCGGCGCATGCATGAGATCAACCTCATCACGACGATCGCGTTCGGGCTGACGGCGGCGTTGATCTGCGGCCTGCTCGCCAAACGGTTCGGCCTCTCGCCGATCGTCGGCTATCTCGTCGCGGGCTTCATCGTCGGGCCCAACACGCCCGGCTTCGTCGGCGACGCCGGCCTCGCCAAGCAGCTCGCGGAAATCGGCGTCATCCTGCTGATGTTCGGCGTCGGCCTGCACTTCCACCTCGACGATCTGCTGAAGGTCCGCTCCATCGCGATCCCCGGCGCCCTCGGCCAGAGCGCGATCGCCACGCTCTGCGCCCTCGCCCTCGCGGTCTGGCTGGGCTGGACGGTCGCGAGCGGCACCGTGCTCGGCATCGCAGTCTCGGTCGCGAGCACCGTCGTGCTGCTCCGCGTCCTGATGGACCACGGGCTCGTCGAGACCACCGAGGGCCGCGTCGCCGTCGGGTGGCTGGTGGTCGAGGACATCATCACGGTGCTGGTGCTCGTCCTTCTCCCCGCCCTCGCGCCGGACAGCGCGGGCGGCGGCGGCGTGTGGGCGACCGCCGGCCTCGCCGTGCTCAAGCTCGCCGGCCTCGGCGCGATCATGGCGTTTGTCGGCGCGCGCTTCGTGCCGTGGCTGCTGTTGCGCGTGGCGGCGCTGAAATCGCGCGAACTCTTTACGCTCACCGTGCTCGTCATCGCGATGGCAGTGGCGACGATCGGCTACATCACGTTCGGCGCCTCGATGGCACTGGGCGCGTTCCTCGCCGGCATGGTCGTCGGCCAGTCGAAGGTCAGCCACCAGGCGGCAGCGGATGCGCTGCCGATGCGCGACGCGTTCGCAGTGCTCTTCTTCGTCTCGGTCGGCATGCTCTTCGACGCGCGCGAGATCCTCCACGCCCCATGGCTGCTCGTCGGGCTGCTCGTCGTCGTGCTTGTCGTGAAACCGCTCGTCGCGCTCGGCATCGTGCTCGCCACCGGCCACTCGCTGCGCACCGGCCTCGCCGTCGCGGGTGGACTGGCGCAGATCGGCGAATTCTCGTTCATCGTCGCGGAGACGGCGCGCTCCTTGAAACTGCTGCCCGAGGCCGGGCACCACGCCCTCGTCGCCTGCGCAATGGTGTCCATCAGCCTGAATCCCTGGCTGTTCAAACGGCTGCTCGATCTGGAACCGCAGCTCAAAAAAGTCCCGTGGCTCTACGCGCTGCTCAACCGCCGCGTGGAACAACTCGGCGCCAGGACCAACCACACCGCCGCCGCCACCCTCGCCGCCACCGCCGCCGCCGCGCCCCAGCGCGTGATCATCGTCGGCTACGGCCCGGTCGGCCGCACCATCGCGCGCCGCGTCGAGGAGTTCGGCCTCGAGAGCATCGTGATCGACATCAACATCGACACCGTGCTCGCCCTGCAGGCGGAGAAGAAGCTCGCCCTCTACGGCGACGCCTCGCGCTCCGCGATCCTGCGCGAAGCCGGCGTCGAGAAGGCCGGCTTCCTCGTCGTCTCCCTTCCCGACGCCGGCGCCAACACCGCCGTCGTCCGCGCCGCGCGCGAGCATGCCGCCG
>CAZENI010000612.1:0-4799 GCA_964513055.1 uncultured Opitutus sp. | reverse complement strand
GCGGCGGAACGACGGCACGTGGCGCAGCAGGGTCGTGGCCTCGCCGCGGAAGCGGTCGCGGTTTTCCAACGTGTCCTCGGCGCCGCGGCTCGCGCTCTCGTGGTGATACAGCTCGGCGTAGGGCGTCCAGAAGTTGCGGTAGCCGGCGGCGCGCACCTTCAGGCAGAAGTCGACGTCGTTGAACGCGACCTTCAGCGTTTCGTCGAGGCCGCCGACTTCGAGGTAAACCTCGCGGCGGATCACGAGGCACGCGGCGGTGACGGCGCTGAGCGTCTGCTGGAGGAAATTGCGGTGGGCCTGGCCGGCGTGGCCGCGCGGGTGCGTCTGCCACGCGTGGGCGGCGACGCCGCCGATGCCGAGGATGACGCCGGCATGCTGGATCTTGTCGTCGGGGTAGTAGAGCTTGGCGCCGACGCAGCCAATCTCGGGGCGCAGCGCGTGCGAGACCATCTCGTCGAGCCAGTCGCCGTGGATGACCTCGAGGTCGTTGTTGAGGAGGCCCACGAGCGGCGCGTCGGTCTGGCTGACGCCAAAATTGTTGATGGCGCTGAAATTGAACTCGCCGGGGAACTTGACGACGCGGACGGGGCGTTGGTCGCGCGACGGCTCGGCGGGGACGCCTCGCCCTACCTCGGAGAGGTAGGAGAGGGTCTCGGGGTCGTCGCTGTCGTTGTCGATGATCAGGATCTCGAAATTTGGATACGTCGTCTTGGCAAGGAGACTCTCGACGCAGGGGCGGAGGACGTTGAGGCGGTTGCGCGTCGGGATGATGAGCGTGATGCGCGGCGCGGGATCGGGGAGCGGGTAGTGGACGCGCCAGTAGGAGCCCTTGGTGGGCGTGATGGTGGCGTTCACGCCGAGGCGGAAGAAGTGCTCGGTGATGACCTTCTCGGCGGCGGAGGTGGCGTAGCTCTTCTCGCCGATCATCATCGCGGTGGAGCCGGGCACGCTGCGCCAGTGGTAGAGGACCTTCGGGATGTGGCGGATGCGGTCGGGCGCGGTGCGCTCGATCACGCGCATGGCGAGATCCCAATCCTGCGAGCCGTGGTAGCCGACGCGGAAGCCGCCGACCTCGCGGACGAGGAGCGTGCGATAGACGCCGAGGTGGCTGATGTAGTTCTGGACGTTGAAGAGGTCCGGATTCCAGTCGGGCTTGAAGTAGTGGTCGTAGCGGTGGCCGTTCTCGTCGATCTTGTCCTCGTCGCTGTAGATGAGGTCGGCGTGCGGGTGGGCCTCGAGTTCGAGGGCGACGCAGGCGAGGGCGTGCGGGCGGATCTCGTCGTCGTGATCGAGCAGCGCGATGAACTCGCCGTGGGCGAGGGCGAGGGCGGAGTTCGAGTTGGCGGAGATGTGGCCGTTGGTCTCGCGGAAGACGACTTTGATGCGCGGGTCCTTCTTCTGGTAACGCTGGAGGACCTTGCGGACGTGCGGCTCCTTGGAGGCGTCGTCGGAGATGCACAGTTCCCAGTTCTCGTAGAGCTGGCGGCGGACGGACTCGATGGCGGCGACGAGCCATTTCTCGGGCGTGTTGTAGACGGGGAGCAACACGGAGATGAGCGGGCGCTTGGTGAGCGCGGCGACCTTGGCGCGTATCCGGTCCGCGGACTCGGGCGTGAGGGTGTCGTATTGGGCGACCCAGGCGGCGTAGGTGTTGGGCGGCGGGGGCGCGGCGTTGGCGGTGCGCTTGATCGGGCGGGAGACGGCGATGAGCCAGTCGCCGGACGCGGTCTGCACCTCGATCACGAGGTGGTGCGTGCCGCGGCGCGGGACGTTGGCCTTCACGATCCACCCGCAGCGCTCGGCGCCGGGGTAGTCGCGGAAATGGTCGAGGACATCGAGGCGCTCGAGGCCGAACTCGGCGGAGACGGGCTGCTGGCCGAGGCGGGCGCGGATGGCTTTCAACGGCGCGCGATCGCGGTGGAGCGACCAGCCGCGGACGTTGAGCGTGGGCGCGATGCTCGAGAAATCCTGCGGGTAATCGATGTTGCCGATGAGGAGCGGCGAGACGGCGGGCGGCGCGGGCTGGTCGAAAAAGGCGCGGCGCAGGGCGCGGAAGGGCGAGGTGACCTTCCAGGAGAACGAGGCCTGCATAGTGGCGATCTTCTGCTCGCGGGAGCGGACGATGGCTTCGGTGTGGGCGAGTTTCTCCGCGGCGGCGGCGAGCTCGGCGGCGTGGGCGGCGCGGAGGTGCTGCTGCGCGGTGCGCTCGGCGGCGGTCTCGTCGCGCGAGGCGGCGAGGTCCTTCTGCGAGGCGGCGAGCTCGTCCTTGAGCGCGAGGATTTCGGCGTCGGCGCCGAGGAGGGCGTTCTCGTAGGCGGTGACCTGCTGGCGGGCGGTGCGGAGGAGGACGTCGGCCTGGTCGCGGCGCTGCTTATGTTTCGCGAGCTCCTTGCCCATGTTGTCCGCGTAGACCTGCGTCATGTCGCGGGCCTGCTCGAGGCCGGCGGCGTGTTGCTTGGCGGCGGCGAGGAGGGACTCGATGTTGGTGACGTGCTGGAGCGTGAGCTTCTCGCGGGCGAGGATGGCGTCGCGGTCGGCGGCGACGAGGGCGATGCGGGCGCGGGCGGAGACCTCGACGCTCTGCTCGAGCTGGCGGACGAGGTGCGCGAGGAGATCGGTCTGGGTGGCGAGCTGCCGGGCGGCAGGGTCGTCGAGCGAGGCGGCGGCGGCGTTGAGGTGGCCGGCGAGATTGGCGGCGAAGAGGGTGGCGTCGGTCGCAGTGGGATCGGCGGCGAGCGACCAGTCGGTCGCGGGCGGGCGGGCGAGCGTGGCGGCGTAAAAGCCGGCGAGGGCCTGGGTGTTGGTCGCGAGGTCGAAATATTTCCGCGCGAAGACGACGGCGTGCTCGCCGAGGGTGGCGCAGCGGGCGGGATCGGCGAAGAGGCGCTCGCAGGTGTCGGCGATTTCGGCGGGCGTGCCGGTGGCGAGGAACACGGCTTCGCGGCCGTCCTGCATGAGGGCGGCGAGATTCGAGGGCGGGAGGATGACGGGTTTGCCGCTGGCGAGGAACTCGGGGAGTTTCGAGGGGAGGCGGTAGTCGTTGAACGCGCCGGCGCGGCCGGGCTGGACGAGGACGTCGGCGAGGGCGAGGAGATGGGGGAGTTTGCCCTTTTCGATGAAGCCAAGGTCGAGGACGTGGCGCTTCACGTCGTCGGGGAGGCCGTCGAGGAAGCGGGGGGAGTTGAAGCCGGTGCGAACGAGGCGGGTGGGCGTGCCGCGCTGGTTGAGGAGGGCGACGGCGAGGTAGAGCTCGCGCATCTCGGGCTCGTTGGCGAAGGTGTTGGAGCCGGTGAAGACGATGACCTTCTCGTCGTCGCGGAGACCGAGAGATTCGCGGAATTGCGGAAGAACGGAAGCGCGGAGCTCGGCGGAAGCAGGCTGGTAGAGCGTGAAGTCGACGCCGGGGAAGAGAAGGTGCGTCGGAGTGTCGGGCGGGGCGAACTCGGCGAGGCGGTCGATGATGTGCGTCACGCCGTCGGCGACGCGCAGGAAGCTCTCGCTACGGAGCGGATGCGGAAGGCTGTCGTTGAGGAGGGCGTCGAGTTCGGCGGCGCTGGCGTCGCGGAGCGCGGCGAAGGGGCGGCCGGTGAAGCCCTCGAGGAGGAAGCGTTCGTTGTCCTCGAGATGGATGAGGACGCGGGCGGCGGTGCCGGCGGCGCGCTGGTAGGCGACGGTGAACTTGCGGACGCACTCGCGCGGGGTCCAGGCGTGGAGGAGATCGGCGGAGCGGCCGTCGGGGAAGAGATTCGGGCGGGCGAGGGCCTCGTCGTAGGTGGCGGCGATGAACAGCGGGTGCGCGATGTGCTGGAGCGTTTCCTTCCGGTGGGGGACGGCGACCACGCAGGCGTGACCGGCGGCGCAGAGGGTGTTCGCGAAGCCGCCGATGTGGTTCAGGCTGTTGGTGGTGAAGTCGCCGTAGTTGACGAAGAGGATGTTCACGCCGGGAAAAGGTAGGATCGGAAGAGCGGAAAAGTGGAAAACGCGGGTCTGCCTTCCGGCCGAACGGCTGAAAGTAAAAAGGCAGACCGGCGACGCTGCGCGGGTCTGCCTGCGAGGTAAATCAGGATTTTTAGAGTTTGAACCCGGCGTCGGCGGCGTCTTTCGCGAACATCTTGACGGTGTCGAGCGAGAGGTCGGTGAGGTCGAGGCCGAACATCTTGGCGGCCTTGCCGAGGATGTCGTGGGGGACGGTGATGATGGCGCAGCCGCAGTCCTGGGCCTGGAAGATGTTGAGGACTTCGCGGGTGCTGGCCCAGAGGAGCTCGGCCTTGGGCTGGGCGTGGAGGAGGGCGCCGCAGGCGCGCATCATCGGGACCGGGTCGACGCCGGTGTCGGCGATGCGGCCGGCGAAAACGGAGACGACGGACGGGACGGCGGGATTGAGGGCCTCGGCGACGCCGGCGACCTGGCGGAGGGTGAGGAGAGCGGTGACGTTGAGTTTCACGCCGGCCTGGCCGAGCTCCTTGATCAGCGGGAGGCAGGAGTCGCCGCGGGAATTGGTGATCGGGATCTTGGTGTAAACGTTCGGGCCCCAGGCGCTGATCTTCAGGGCCTGGCGCTTCATGTCGACGAGGTCGTCGGTGAAGACTTCGAGGGAGATCGGCTTGGCGGTGACGGACTGGAGGATGTCCTTGGCGAACGCCTCGTAGTCCTTGATCCCGGCCTTCTTCATCAGCGAGGGATTGGTGGTGAGGCCCTTGATGTAGGGCTTCGCGTAGAGTTCGAGGATCCCTGCCTTGTCGGCGCCGTCGGCGTAGAGCTGGATCGTGAGGTCGTTGAGGGACTTCATGGGTGGGTGT
>CAZENI010000611.1:0-4826 GCA_964513055.1 uncultured Opitutus sp. | reverse complement strand
ATCAATGGCTACGCCGAGGGCGTGGATGGCGCGGTCTTCGTCGCCGGGGCCGTGAGCCTCGGGTTCATCGAGAAGGACCCGCGCGCGATCGTGCGCGCTGCCGCCACCCTCATTCATCCCGAGTCACCCTATCGGCGCTGCCTTGATGAGATCATCGCGCTGGCCGACGCGGGCCGGAGCTTCGAGGAGATCGAACGCCGCGTGATCGAACGCTGGACGATCGAGTATCCCGGCACGAACAACGCCGTGGCCAACGGCGGCTGCATCGCGCTGAGCCTGTGGTTCGGCGAAAGCGACTTCCTGAAGACCATCAACCTCGCCTGCCGCATCACGGATTTCACCGACGCCGATTGCAACGCCGCCGGCGCCGCCGCCGTGCTCGGGGCGATGCACGGCATGAAGGCGATTCCGCGCCACCTCGTCGAGCCGTGGCAGGATCGGATCCAGGGAGACAAGATGGGCGACCTGCCGCTTCCGCCGGTCGACGAGAGCATCTCCGCGCTCGCCCGCCGCACCGCCGACTTCGGCGTGAAAATGCTCCTGGCCCACGGCGCGAAACTCGCCGGCGACGCCGTGGTGATTGTCCCCGAAGCGCCGCAAACGCAGCCGCTCGAGCGCTTCACCCTCGCCGACCTCACCCGCTATTGGCAGCCCGAGTGGACGCTCGATCGCGCGGGCTTCGGCTCCACCACCGGCGGCCGCGGCGCCTACGGCGGCACCTGGCTCGCCGATGGCGTGCTCGTCACCTGGCCCGCCCACCCGATCCGCGGACTCGTGCTCACGCGCGAACTCACCCTGCCCGCCGGGACGCCGCATCTCGTCGCGGAAGTCGCCGCCGACGGCGGGCGCGCGTGGGAACTCAGCGTTTTTGTCGACAACAAGGAGTTCGCGAAACAGACGATTAGCAGCGCGCCGAAGCAGCTCGAGTGGCGGACCATCGACCTCGACCTCACGGCCTACGCTGGCCGCAAGGTCACCCTGCGCCTTTACCAGAACTTCGAAACGATCAAGCCCTCGCCGCCCCCGAGTGTCGCACGCTGGAAGAGCATCACGGTGAGGTGAGGCACCCGCGCCACCACCCTTCAGGTTCGAGGACCAATCCCATGGAGCGGTCCTTCAGCCTGAGTCGCCGGCGATTTCCACGCGCCGCCGACTCAAGGAGTCTGGGGGATTGCCCCGGCCCGGGCCGCCTGCCATCTGGTGCGTGCCCGAACCCCCGCTCCGCTTGCGCCTCCGATTCCTTCGCCATCCTCCTGCCGCCGCGTCCGCGGTTCGCGCCTCATGCCGCGCACCGCAACTCCGCCACGTCCACTGGCTGGCGCTGGCCATCGGGTGTGCCGTCGCCACCCTCGCCGCGGACTCCGGCGCCGCCCGGGCGCGTCCGCCCAACGTCCTCTTCATTCTCACCGACGATCAGGGCTGGCCGACCTTGAGCTGCTACGGTGGGCGCCACGTGGCGACGCCTCACCTCGACCGGCTCGCCGCCGAAGGCGCGCGCTTCACGGACGCCTACGTGATGCCGCAATGCACGCCGACGCGCGCGGCGCTGCTCACGGGTCAGCACACGGCGCGCAATGGCATGTGGCACGTGATCCCGTGGTATGGCACGCCTCGCGGACGGATGCGCGAACCGGCGTATCGCGAGAATCTCGCGCGCGAGACGTTCACGCTGGCGAAGGGCCTGCGCGCGGCAGGCTACGTCACGGGCATCGCGGGAAAATGGCACCTGACTCACAACCCCGACGGCAACTACTCCGGACTCAAGGCCGAGGCGGCAGCGCACTACGGCTTCGACCACGTCGCGCCGCCGGGCTCCCAGGAACAGATGGTGGCCGATCGCCAGGTGACGCATCTCACGGACCAGGCGATCGCGTTCGTGGAACGCCACCGCGAACGGCCGTGGTTCTTCTACCTCGCGCACCACACCACGCACTCCAAGGTGAGCGCGCCCGAGCCGCACGTGGCGAAATACCGGGAGCGCGGCGCACCCGAGACCGGCCTCCACAACGCGACCTACCTCGCGGCCCTCGAGCACCTCGACGACTCGGTCGGGCGCCTGCTCGCGGCACTCGACCGCCTCGGGCAGCGCGAGCAGACGCTCGTCGTCTTCCTCTCCGACAACGGCGGCGCCGACATCGTCTACTCCGCGCGGCCCTTCCTCGATCCCGCCGGACCGACGCCCACCCGGCTGGAGGTCGACCGCCGCGAGTTCAGCAACGCGCCGCTCCGCATGGGCAAGGGCAGCCACTACGAAGGCGGCATTCGCGTCCCCTGCCTCGTGCGCTGGCCGGGCGTGACACCGGCGGGCCTCGTATCCGCCGTTCCAGTGCACGTGACCGACTGGCTGCCGACGCTGCTCGCGGCCGCCGGCACCAGGGCCCCCGCAGACCATCCGGTGGACGGCATCGATCTCGCCCCGGTCCTCCGCGGCGGACGCGGGCCGGAGCGGGCGTTGTTCTGGTATCTGCCGTTTTATGAGGTGCGCTGGGGCGCGACGCCCGCCGCCGTGATGCGGGAGGGTGATTGGAAGCTGATCGAGTTCTTCGGCGACAGCTTCGATCCCGAAGGCCACTACGTGCCGGGCCGGAAACTCGAACTGTATAATCTGCGCGACGATCTCGGAGAACGGAACGACCTCGCGGCGCGCGAGCCGGCCCGCACGGAAGCCATGCAGAAAACGCTGCGCGCCTGGCTCCACGCGATTCCGGCCGAGGTGCCGGGTCCGAATCCCGATTTCGATCCCGTGCAGCCGCTGCGCGAGACGAAAATCAAGCCCACCGGACGGCGCTGAAGCTAGGCGGAGCTTCCGGCGCGTCCGCGTCGCCTCGGCTTTTTCGTGCGCACCTGTCCTCCCGCCGCCGGGCCGTTCGTTGTAAGGGCGGACACCCTCCCGCGCGGCTCCTGACAGCACGTTGTCACCGCCGTGTGCTACGCTCCCTCCATGCTCGTCGTCGTCATCCTTCTCGTCGCCCTCACCTGCCTCGTGGCCACCGACGGCGTGCCCCCGGATGACGAGAAATAACGCCCGCCTTCTCCGCTCAATGCGCGCTGGCTGGCGTCCACCGCCGGTCCCTGCTCTTCACGAGCAGGGCTGCAGGGTCCATCAGAGTTTCTGCGGATCGAGGATGACGTGTTTGATCGCCTTCCGCGCCGCCGTGTAGGTCACGTGCACGCGGCCGTCGCTCGACTGAATCACGGCCGGATAGGCGTAGCCGCTGACGACCGGTTCGGATTCGAGTGTGAACACGCGCGTCCATTGCACGCCGTTGGTCGACACCGCGACATCGAGTGGAAACCGGTCGCCCTTCGGTTCGTTGGCGCGGTGACCGGAATGATTGTAGACGATGAGCTGCCGGCCATCGGCGAGCGTGATGGCATCGGTGCCTGAATTCGGATTCGGGAGATCCGTCGCCGTGAGCGGGCTCCACGTTTTGCCGCCATCGCGCGACCACGTCTGCGCGACAACCCCCTGCTTGCTGCGGCTGAGCGCCTGCAGCGCGCCGTCGCGGTGGAACAGAATGCTCGGCTGAATCGCATCAAACCCGACGCCCTTGGCGACGGGCCCGATCTTCTGCCAGGTGGCCCCCGCGTCGCGCGACAACTCGAAGTGCACCAGCCAGCCCTCGCGATTGCCCTCCGTGCTCGACGCCGAAAGCCACGCGCCGTCGGCGAGAATCACCGGCTTGTTCTTCACCGGCCCGAGGATGCCGTCGGGCAGCCGGCGCGGGGCACTCCAGGTCTTTCCGGAGTCCGTCGACGTGATGACCATGCCCCACCACTGGCTCGGCGAAGGACCGACCTTGTAGAACACGTGCAACGGTCCCTGCGGCGCCTGAAAGAGCACGGGATTCCACGTCGGCAGCCGCGGCCCGTCGGGGCGGACGCCGTTAGCGACCTCGACCGCCGGCTGCCAGGCGCCGCCCTCGTGCCGCGCGAACCAGATGCCCACATCGGGATTCCGCTCCTTCGTGCCGCCAAACCACGCCGCCGCCAACCGCCCCGGCGCGAGTTCGACGATCGTCGAGGCATGGCATTCCGGATACGGTGCACCAGCGTTGATGACGCTGGAGCCGAGCACGGCGTCGGCGCCGTCGCACGGCAAGGCGAGCGCGCCCACCGCAGCCAGGACGATGGCGAAGATTTTGGATTTCATCCTTGGGAATTCGCCCGGCACGCTACGGCGCAACTGTCACGATGACCCGGGCATAACGCGTCAACGGCGGCGAACCGCGGTCGGTGACGGCGAGGATGATGTGCATCGTGCCGTGGCGCAGCACGCGGGCCGTCGGCACGGAGAACCAAGCCTCGGGCTGGTCGGCCCCCTCAATCTTGAGCGGCTGGCCGGAGCGCGCGTTCGACGTCGCCAACGTGCCGGGCTCGGGATAGTAGAACCACTCGTAGCTCAGCGCCTGGCCGTCGGGATCGGTGCTGCCGGCGGCGCTCAGGTTCACGCGCGCGCCCGGCCTGGCCGAAAGCTGGGCGGCGTGACCCAGTTTCACCACGGGCGGATGATTCGCCTCGGCGTAAGGCTTG
The DNA here is from genome assembly GCA_964513055.1 of uncultured Opitutus sp. Taxonomy (GTDB): domain Bacteria; phylum Verrucomicrobiota; class Verrucomicrobiia; order Opitutales; family Opitutaceae; genus ER46. The sequence continues at coordinate 293 of CAZENI010000611.1, read as the reverse complement.
GTGGTCCAGTCCATCCGCGCGGCGAAATCATGCTGAAACGCCGCGCGCCAGCGCCAGATCGTGGCGTGGTTGCTCTGGTGCCAGTGCCCGTCGACGCCGAGCACTTCGTCCGACGCATCGCTCCAGAACGGGCGCGTCTCCGGCTCCTGAAACCACTTCTGCAGTCGCGGCGTGTAGAACTCGTAGCTACCCCAAAATAAAAAAAAATACGGCCGTTCGGGAACCGCGAGCCCATTGTCGATCAGGTTGAGAAAACTCGGGGTGTCGCCCTCCATCAGAAAGGTCGTGCGCGG
>CAZENI010000610.1:0-4834 GCA_964513055.1 uncultured Opitutus sp. | reverse complement strand
CAGGCCCTGCAGTTTCTCGCGCAACCACGCGCGCGCGTTGAGCCAGTTGGCCGTGAACGCCACGCGCTGCGCGCCGTGCTCGTCGCCGGTCAGGCGCCGCAGCTCCTTCAGCTCCGCCACGGTGCGCTTCGGCTCGAGAGAAGCCGTCATGGTCCAAGCCGACATGGCTTGCCATCGAGTGTCCGGGCCCGTGGGAACCCGAGCACCGTTCCGAATGATTCCGCCGTTGTCATTCCAGAGCGATAGGGTGAGGGGATGCTTTGTGACTTGGAAAGTAGATGTCCGCGTCCCACATTCAATCAGGCAATCCCCCCACCCCGTTCGTAATACTACGCAGCGCATACGCGATCTGTTGGCGCCGGATGCCCCGCACGCCTCGCATGATCCGTGCTTCACCCCGCTCCCACCATGCCACTCCAGCCGTTGCTCCCTGCCTCCGCCCTGGCGGCCAACATGGCCGAGATCAAACCGCCGCTCCGCCCCCAGGAAGCCGCGGTCGAGGCGCATCGCTGCCTGTATTGCTTTGACGCCCCCTGCATCACCGCCTGCCCGACCGGCATCGATATTCCGGCCTTCATCAAGAAAATCGCCTTCGGCCGGCCCGCCGCCGCCGCGAAAACCATCCTGACCGCCAACATCCTCGGCGCCTCCTGCGCCCGCGTCTGCCCCACGCAGGTCCTCTGCGAGGGCGCCTGCGTCCTCGACGACCGCGACGAGCAGCCGATCCAGATCGGCCGCCTCCAGCGCTACGCCACCGACTATATCGAGCAGCACGGCATCAAGATCGACTTCAACCTGGCCGCGCCCACCGGCAAAAAAGTTGCCGTCGTCGGCGCCGGTCCCGCCGGCCTCGGTTGCGCCGCCGAACTCGCCCGCCTCGGTCACCGCGTCACCGTATTTGAGAAACAGCCGGAACCCGGCGGCCTCAACACCTACGGCATCGCCTACTACAAGATGAAGCCCGAGGTCAGCCTCGCCGAGGTCGAACTCGTGAAATCCCTCGGCGTCGAGATCCGCTGCGGTGTCGCGGTGGGACGCGACCTCTCCATCCGCGATCTGGAAAAACAATCCGACGCCCTCTTCCTCGGCCTTGGCCTCGGCGCTGCGACCCGGCTCCGCATCCCCGGCGAGGATCTGCCGGAAGTGCAGGACGCGCTCGAGTTCATCGCGCGCCTCCACACCGAGCCGCTCGAGGGCATTCCCGTCGGCCGCCGCGTCGCCGTCATCGGCGCCGGCAACACCGCGATCGACGCCGTCACGCAGTCGAAGCGCCTCGGCGCCGAGCGCGCCTTCATCGTCTACCGCCGCGGCGAGCCCGAGATGTCGGCCTATGATTTCGAATACGACCACGCCAAGGACGACGGCGCGCATTTCCTTTTCCACGCCGCGCCCGTCGAGGTCGTCGCGACCGACGGCCACGTCTCCGGCCTCAAACTCGTCCGCACCCGCCTCGTCGGTGACCGGGTCGAGGTGCTGCCCGGCACCGAGTGGATCGAGCCCTGCGACCTTGTGCTCAAGGCCGTCGGCCAGGAGAAACAAGCCGCGCTGCTGCGCACGCTGTTTCCGACGCTCTCGATCGATGCGAAGGGCGTCATCCAGCGCGATCCGCTCACCGGCGCGACCAGCCTCCCGCACGTCTTCACCGGCGGAGACTGCGCCAACGGCGGCCGCGAAGTCGTCAACGCCGTCGGCGAGGGCAAGAAGGCCGCGCACGCGATCCACGCCTTCCTCACGAAACAAACCGCGACTCCGCCCGTGCAACCCTCCCGCCTCGGCGCGAAGCAAGGCGCCTCCGGCTCCGGCCTCCTCCACCCCATCCGCGCCCACGAACTCGAAGCGGCGCTCAAGCAGTAACCACTAATAAACACTAATCGCAGGAAATTTCAGGGAATTCAGAAGATCCATTCCTAAACATTACCATCCATTAGTGTTCATTAGTGGTTTCAAAAAAATCGCCGCCCTCCCCCGCTCCCCATGGCCGATCTCTCCACCAATCTCGCCGGCATCAAGTCACCCAACCCGTTCTGGGTCGCGTCTGGCCCGCCTGCCAACACCGGCTACCAGGCCCACCGCGCGTTCGAGGCCGGCTGGGGCGGCGTCGTCTGGAAGACCATCGGCGATCCCATCGTCAACGTCGCCTCCCGCTACTCCGCGCTGAACCACGGCAAGGATCGCATGATCGGGCTCAACAACATCGAGCTGATCAGCGACCGCTCGCCCGAGACCAATTTCCGCGAGATCGCCGAGGTCAAGAAACGCTGGCCGCATCACGCCGTCATCGCGTCGCTCATGGTCGATACGCGCGAGCGCTGGCATGAGTTCGTGAAACGCTCCGCCGACGCCGGCGCCGACGGCATCGAGCTCAACTACGGCTGCCCCCACGGCATGTGCGAACGCGGCATGGGCTCCGCCGTCGGCCAGCAGCCCGCCGTCGCCGAGAAGATCACCGGCTGGGTCATGGAGGTCGCGACCATTCCCGTGATCGTGAAGCTCACGCCCAACATCACCGACATCACCGCTGCCGCCCGTGCCGCCCGACGCGCCGGCGCCAACGCCATTTCCCTGATCAACACGATCAACTCGATCACCAACGTGAACCTCGACACGTTCGTGCCCGAGCCGACCGTATCCGGACTCAGCTCACACGGCGGCTACTGCGGCCCCGCGGTGAAGCCCATCGCGCTCAACATGGTCCAGGCCTGCGCCGCCGATCCCGATGTCGGCCTGCCCATCTCCGGCATTGGCGGCATCGCCACCTGGCGCGACGCCGCCGAATTCCTCGCCCTCGGCTCGACGAGCCTGCAGGTCTGCACCGCCATCATGCACTACGGTTTCCGCATCGTGGAGGACATGAACGAAGGCCTCAGCGCATACCTCGACAGCAAGGGCATGAAGTCCGTCAACGAACTCATCGGCCGCTCGGTGTCGACGTTGCAAAAATGGGAGACGCTCGATCTCCACTGGCAGCGCGTCGCGCGCATCGACTACGACAAGTGCATCGGCTGCAACCTGTGCTACATCGCCTGCGAGGACGGCGCCCACCAATGCATCGATCTCGTGGTCCCCGAATCGATCGGCGTCGGCCTCGGCCCGGGCCGCGTCCCGCACAAGCCCGTGCCGAAGGTCCGCGAGGAAGACTGCGTCGGCTGCAACCTGTGCAGCCTCGTGTGCCCCGTCGACGAATGCATCACGATGACCGAAATCGAAAACGGCCAGCCGCCGATGAGCTGGAGCGACTACCAGGCCAAGCTCGCCAAGGGCGAGATGGCGCCGATCCCGCCCCATCCGTAAGGGTTCGCTCGACGAAGACACCGAGAAGTTTCGCAGCCCTCGCAAACCAGTTCACCACGGATTACACGGATGAACACGGATAAATCCCTCCGTTATCCGTGCCATCCGTGTAATCCGCGGTTAAGAGAATTTCGTCCCCTATGACCTCCACCCTTCTACCCTGCCCCAACTACATCGGCGGCGAATGGCAGACGCCCTCCGGCGCTTCCACGCCAGTCTATAACCCGTCCACCGGCGATGTCATCGCCGAGTGTCCGGCCGGCGGGCTCGCCGAGGTCAACGCCGCCGTCGAGGCCGCCGCCGCCGCCTTCCCCGCCTGGCGCGACACGCCGCCCGTCGAGCGCGCGCGCGTCTTTTTCAAATACCGCCAGCTCGTCGAGGCCAACTTCGATCAGCTCTGCCGGACCGTCTCGCGCGAGCACGGCAAGACCCACGCCGAGGCCCGCGGCTCCATTTTCCGCGGCCTCGAAAACATCGAATACGCCTGCGGCATCCCCACGCTCCTCTTCGGCGACACGCTCCGCAACATCGCCCGCGGCGTCGATTGCGACACCATCAACATGCCGCTCGGCGTCTGCGTCGGCATCACGCCCTTCAACTTCCCCGCGATGGTGCCGCTCTGGATGTTTCCCACCGCGCTCGCGTGCGGCAACACGTTCGTCCTGAAGCCGAGCGAGAAAGTCCCCCTCACCGCCATCCTCCTCGGCCAGCTCCTCGAGCAGGCCGGCTGCCCGAAAGGCGTCTTCAACATCGTCCATGGCGGCCGCCCCGTCGTCGACGGCCTGCTCACGCACCCGAAGGTAAAAGCGATCTCCTTCGTCGGCTCGACTCCGATTGCCAAATACATCTGGGACACCGGCACGAAGCACGGCAAACGCGTCCAGGCCAACGGCGGCGCCAAGAACTACATCGTCGTCATGCCCGACGCCGACATCGCCAAGACCATCGAGAATCTCACCACCGCCGCCTTCGGTTGCGCCGGCGAACGCTGCATGGCCGGCTCGACCGCGATCGCCGTCGGCGCCGCCGCCGAGCGCGTGCTGCCCGACCTGATCAAGGCCGCCAACGCGATCAAGGTCGGCCCCACCGACCGCGCCACGCAACCTGACATGGGCCCCGTCATCACCGCCGCCCACCGCGACCGCGTGCTCAGCCTGCTCGCGACCGGCGAGAGCGAGGGCGCCAAGATCATCGCCGACGGCCGCGGTGCCAAGGTCGCCGACGCTCCGCGCGGCTTCTACCTCGGCGCCACCGTCGTCGACGGCGTGCAGCACCACATGACGCTCGCCCGCGAGGAAGTGTTCGGCCCGGTGTTGAACGTCATGCGCATGGACGATCTGGATGCCGCGATCGAGCAGGCGAACCGGTCCGCCTTCGGCAACGGCGCCGCGATCTTCACCAACAACGGCCGCGCCGCCCGCGAGTTCACGATGCGCGTGAAAGCCGGCATGGTCGGCGTCAACGTCGGCGTCCCCGCCACGATGGCGATGTTTCCCTTCACCGGCTGGGACGACTCTTTCTTTGGTGACCTTCACATTCAGGG
>CAZENI010000609.1:0-4843 GCA_964513055.1 uncultured Opitutus sp. | reverse complement strand
AGCGCGGCATGTTTATCCTCAATGAATTCCCGTCCGGAAAGATGAAAGCCTTCCGCGCCGAACGCGACGGGGCGTCGTTCAAGATGGTCGACGCGCGCGTGCTCAACGACGGCATCATGGGCATCGGCATGAGCTGGCATCCGAATGGCTCGCTGATGATGGTCGACTGGATCGGCGGCTACCCGCTCGACGAACTGGGCGCGCTGTGGAGCGTGGACGCGAAGAGCGGCGCGGACAATCCGCTGCGGCGCGAGACGCACACGATCCTCGCGGCCGGATTCAACCGGCGCAGCGAAACGGAATTGGTCGCGCGGCTCGCGCACCGCGATCAGCGGGTGCGGCAGGGCGCGCAGCTCGAGCTCGCGAAACGCGGCCGGAAGGACGCGCTGCTCGCGGTCGCGAAGGCCGGCAGCGCGATGCAGATCGCACGCATCCACGGGCTGTGGGGCTACGGGCAGTTGCTGCGGCGAAATGCGGCGGAGAGCGCGCCGATCGTGGCGCTGCTGCGCGATGCGGATCCGGAGATCCGCCGGCAGAGCGCGAAGATTCTGGGTGAGGCGACGACGACGGCGGCGAAGGCCGACGGGAAGGCGCTGATCCCGCTGCTGACCGACGAGTCGGCGCGCACGCGTGCGACCGCGGCGATTGCGCTCGGCAAGTATCGCGAGCCGGCGGCCGTCGAGGCGCTCTTCGCCCTTGCGGCGCGCGACGCGGCGGAGCCGGTGATGCGACAGGCGGTGGTGGCGGGGCTCGCGGGCTGCGCGACGCCGGCGCAGCTCGCGGCCAGGAAGTCCGACACTTCGGTGACGGTGCGCCTGGTGGCGGTGGTGGCGCTGCGCCGGCAGGCGGCGCCGGAGGCGGCCGCGTTTTTGAACGACGCCGACGTGCTCGTGGTCGAGGAGGCGGCGCGGGCGATTCACGATGATCTTTCGATTCCGGCGGCGCTGCCGGCGCTGGCGGCGCGGCTTGAGCGCCCATCTGCGAGCGAGGTGGTGGTGCGCCGCGCGATCAACGCGGGCCTGCGCGTGGGCACGCCGGAGGCGGCGGCGCGGCTGCTGACGTTTGCCCTGGACGCCGCCGCACCGGCGGCGATGCGCGAGGAAGCGCTGCGCACCTTGAAACTCTGGAAGAATCCGCCGCGGCTCGACCTGGTCGACGGCTACGCGCGCGTGCTGAAGCCGGCGGCGATCGACCGCGTGCTCACGGCGAAACTCGATGCGTTGCTGGCGTTGACCGAGCCGGCGCTGAAGACCCTGGCGATCGAGATCATGATTGCGCACGCGTTGAAGGCCGGCGCGGCGCAGATTGCCGCGATTGTGACGGACGAGAAGGCGGCGGGGGAGCTGCGCGCCCAGGCGTTGCGGCTGATTGCGGGCGACCAGCGGAAGGACCCGGCGTTCGGGCTGGCGCTCGACACGGCGCTCGCAGCGAGCTCGGCGGCACCGCTGCGGGCGACGGCGCTCGAGCTGCTGTTGCCCGACGATCCCGCGCGGCTGGTGCGCGAGGCGGAGGAGACACTGAAGCGGCCGGAGTTTGCTCCCCGGCAGCACGTGATCGGCCTGCTGGCGAAGGCCGCGACGCCGGCGGCCGATGCGGTGTTGAGCCGGCTGGCCGACACGCTCACGCAGGGCACGGTCGGGCCCACGGTGAAACTGGATGTCATTCTGGCCCTGCAGGCGCGCAGCGCGGCGAGCCCGGAACTCGATCGGAAGCTGAAGGCGTATCTCGCCCTGCCGGCCGCGGCGGCGCAGGACGAACTGACGCAGGGCGGCGACATCGCGCGCGGTCGCGAGATCGTGGCGAACCATCTCAACGCGAACTGCACGGCGTGTCATTCGGTCGAGGCGGCCGGCGGCAGCGAAGTGGGACCGAATCTGCGGACGATCGGTGCGCAGCGCGACCCGGCGTATCTGTTGCAGGCGTTGGTCAATCCCTCCGCGACGATCGCGACGGGCTACGGAATCGTGAACGTGACGCTGAAGAACAAGACCGAGGTCACGGGCACGCTGGCGAAGGAAACACCCGAGGCCGTGACCGTGCGGCAGTTCGACGGCAAGCAGCAGACGATTCCGCGCGCGGAGATCGCCGCGCAGACGCCGCCGGTTTCAATCATGCCGCCGATGCAGGGGATTCTGCAGCCGCTGGAATTGCGCGACGTGGTGACGTATCTCAGCAGTCTGAAGGGTGGCGGCGGGCGAGGGAATCGGGCGCCGAAGTCCGATGGCGGGCAGTAGGGCCCGATTGATTGGTAGCCCGCTGTGTGAGTGGCGGGATCGCGTGATACCCGATCCTCGAAAGCTCCCTGCGCTCACGCGCAGGGCTACGGTTGGAGCAGGATGATCGGGCTTGAAGCGCCTGCGCGTTGCCTTGAAGTCTGCCGGTGATTTGAAACGCACGCTCCTCCTCCTCGCTTCACTCGTCCTCGGCTCTGGTGCGCTGCGCGCGGCCGATGTCATGGTCGACAACGCCGCGGAGCTGCGCAAGGCCGTCGCGGCCGCGGTGCCCGGCACGCGGATCCTGCTCGCCGAGGGCAGCTATGGCGGTGGGTTCCACTTCGCGAACCTGCGCGGCGAGCCGGGCAAGCCGATCGTGATCGCGTCGGCCAATCCGGAGAAACGCGCGGTGTTTCGCGATGCGAAGACGGGGCTGCATCTCTCGAATCCCGCGCATGTCGAGCTGCGCGATCTCGAGTTCACGGTGCTGTCGGCCAACGGGCTCAATGTCGATGACGGTGGCATGCGGGAAAAGGAAGGGGCGCATCATGTCGTGCTGCGCGGTCTGCATGTGATCGACGTCGGCGGCGGCGGCAACGAGGACGGGATCAAGCTCTCGGGCCTCTATGATTTCTCCGTGGAGAACTGCACGATCGAGCGCTGGGGCGCCGCGGGCTCCGGCATCGACATGGTGGGCTGCCACCGCGGTGTGATCGCGTTGAACCTGCTGCGGCACACGACGCCGCCGGCGGCCAATGGCGTGCAATGCAAGGGCGGCACGAGTGGCATCGCGATCCGGGGCAATCGCTTCGAGGCGGCCGGCGGGCGTGGCGTGAACATCGGCGGCAGCACGGGTCTCGCGTTTTTCCGGCCGCCGCTGGCGGCGCAGCCGCCGCACGTGGAGGCGCGCGACATCCGCGTCGAGGGCAACACGTTTGTCGGCGGCCTGGCGGCGATGGCGTTCGTGGGCGTCGATGGCGCGGTGGTGCGTTTCAACACGATCGAGCGGCCCGGCCGCTGGGCGTTGCGCATCCTGCAGGAGAACAAGACGGCGGGTTTTGTGGCCTGCCGCAACGGGCAGTTCTCCGACAACGTGATCGTCTTCGAGGCGGCGCGCTGGGCCGAGGGCGGCGTGAATGTCGGCGCCGGCACGGCGCCGGAGACGTTCACGTTCGCCCGCAACTGGTGGTATTGCGCGGACCGGCCGGAGCGCAGCGAGCCGAAGCTGCCGACCAAGGAGAAGGATGGCGTCTACGGCCGCGATCCGGCGCAGGCGAAGCGTGTCGCGGGCGCCGAGGCGTGGAAGGGGTGACAGGCCAGAGCTGAGGTGGAGCGCGTTGTCCCCAACGCGCTTTGCGCTCGCTCTAAACCAGCGTCTTGGGGACAAGCCGCTCCACCTTCACCCGAAGCCTCACGCGGTCTTGATCGTCCGCTTCGCGGCGTCGTAGGTCGTGCGCTTGCCGGTGTCGTAGGAGATGACGGCCATGAGCACGGCGACGGCGTGTTGGTAGCCGGCGTCGATGCTGGCGTGCGGCGTCTGACCGTTGCGCATGCACTCGAGCCAGTTCAGAAAATGATCGGGGCGCGGGACCGGCGTGACTTCCATCTTGCCGCGGATCTTGCCGTCGCGCTTCGGGCCGCCGTCGGCGCTGTAGGTCGGCGCGTTCCAGTTGTCGACGGCGAGGGTGCCCTTGTCGCCGTAGAATTTGCGCGAGTTGCCGGCGAAGTTGCCAAAATTGTTCGAGCTCGTGACCATGAAGCCCTCGGGATACATCCACGTGGCGATCACGTTGTCGGGCGTGGTGAACTTGTTTTCGTCCTTCCAATAGGTCACGCCGCCCATGCACATGCAGGACTCGGGCATGCCGCAGTCCATGACGTAGTGCATGAGGTCGAGGAAGTGGGCGCCCCATTGCGGGACGGGCCCCTGGCAGAAATCGTAATAGCCATACCACGCGGCGTATTGGCGCGCGTCGAACGGCCGCATCTTCCGGTCGCCGAGGAATTCCTTCCAGTCGACATCGGCCTCCTTCACGTCGCGGCCGAGGTAGCCATACCAGTAGGGCTTCTCGCTGTTGCGGGTCTCGTCGATACGGGAAACTTTTCCGATCGCGCCGCTCTTCACGAGTTCGCGCGCGCCGGCTATGCCGGGGAGGCTGCGGAGCTGCGTGCCGACCTGGATGATCGCGCCGGCGGCCTGGGCCTTCTTCGCGGCGTCGTAGGCGCGGACGAGCTTGTCCATCTCCGTCGCCAGCGGCTTCTCCATATACATGTGCTTGCCGGCCTTCGAGACGGCCTCGAGGTGCGTGGTGTGGAGATGATCGGGCGTGGCGATCATCACGGCGTCGAAATTTCCGTCGGCGAGCAGATCGCGGTAGTTGCTGAACTGCTTCACGTCCTTCCCGAACCACTTTTTCGCGGTGGCGGCGGCCTGCTCGCGGTGAACTTTCCAGGTGTCGCAGACGGCGACATATTCGAAATTCGTCGCGGCGACGTGCTTGTGGACGCCGGTCATGTGCGCCGTCTGGCCGCGGCTGCCGCAGCCGAGTTGGGCGAGGCGGATGCGCTCGTTGGCGCCGATGGAGCGGGTGCGCTCGGCGGCGGTGAGCGGGTTCTTCCAGGCGACGGCC
>CAZENI010000608.1:0-4843 GCA_964513055.1 uncultured Opitutus sp. | reverse complement strand
CCAGCCCGATCTCACCCAGCGCCACCGGCCGGGGGCCGGCGCCCTCCCAAAACGCTTCCACCTGCGCCAGCGCCTCCGCCCACTGCTCGTCCACGGAGCACGGATGCAGGCCGACGGTGTGGCGCACGAAGCCCGTCGCGACGTGCGCGTGCGCAAGATCCCGATACATCCCCCAGTCGTCGGGCGACGTGCCGATCGTGATCATCGCTTCGAGCCCCGCCTCCTTGGCGCGCCCGAGCGCGCCCGCCAGCGTGCCGTGACGGACGAACGATTCCAGGTGCGTGTGCGTGTCGATGAGTCCCATGTCAGCGGAGATAGATCGCCCCGTAGCGTTCGTGCAAATACTCCACGAGGTGCCGCGGCGACAGCTCCTCGCCCGTCACGCGCCGCACCAGTTCCAGCGCGCCGTAGCGCCGGCCCTGCGCGTGGATGTGCTCGCGCAGCCAGCCAAGCAGCCAGGTAAAGTCGCCGCGCCCGAAGTCCTCTTCGATCTGCGGCCGCAGCGCGCGCACCCGCGCCCAGAGCTGCGCCGCGATCATGTTGCCGAGGCAATAGCTCGGAAAATAGCCGAACGCGCCGTCGCTCCAGTGCACGTCCTGCAACACGCCCTCGCGATCGTTCGCCGGCTCCAGTCCGATCAGCTCGCGGGAGGCCGCCCGCCACGCCGCCGGCAGATCGCGCACCGCCAGCTCGCCCGCGAACAGCCGCCGCTCGATCTCGAAGCGCAGCACGATGTGCAGGTTGTAGGTCACCTCGTCCGCGTCGACGCGGATGAGCGTCGGCTCGACCGCGTTCACCGCGAGATACAGTTCGTCCGAACTGACTCCCGCGGTCTGAGCGGGGAAAAGTTCTCGCCACCGCGGCTCGAAGTGCCGCCAGAACGCGCGGCTCCGCGCCACCTGGTTTTCCCAAAGCCGGCTCTGCGATTCATGCACCGCCATGCCTGCGTGCACTCCCAGCGCCGTGCCGAGCTGCTCCGCGGGCAGCCCCTGTTCATACAGTCCGTGCCCCGTCTCGTGAATCGAGCTGAAGAGCGCGTCGAGCGGCTGGTCCACCTGGTAACGTGTCGTCATCCGCACGTCGCTGCCGGTGCCCGAGCAGAACGGATGCAGCGACACGTCGATCCGGCCGCGCGCATAGTCGAAGCCCAGCCGCTCCGTCACCTCCCGCAGGAACGCGCGCTGCCCGTCGATCGGGAAGCCGCGGAGCCGCGCCGCCGCGCCCCGCGCGCGGTCCGCCGCCGCCGACGCGGTGATCGCCCGCACCAGCGGCACCAGCTCGCGTTTCAGCTCGCCGAAGAGCCGGTCGACCGCCGCGGCCGTCAGCCCCGGATCGTGCTTGTCGAGCATGTAGTCGTAGGGCGCGTCACCGTGCCCCAGATACGCCGCCTCGCGCCGCGCAAACTCCAGGTTCGTCTCCAGCACCGGCGCGTAGCCCGCGAAATCGTCCGCCGCCTTCGCCTGCGCCCAGGCGTGGTAGCCCCGGCTGCCTTGCGCCGCCTTCGCCCGGACGAATTCGGCCGGCAGCCGCGTCGCCCGATCGAAATCGCGCCGGGCGTTGGCGACGATCGCCGCCTCGTCCGCCGTCAGCGCCGCCCGGGCGCCCTCCAACTGCGCGAGGCATGCGCCGATCCGCGCGTCGCTCGCCGCGGCGTGCTGCGCCTCTGCCAGCACCGCGTGCTGCGCGGCCCGGTGCTCGGCCGCGCCCGGCGGGAGGTTGACCTGCTCGTCCCAGCCGAGCAGCTCACCGACGGTGGCCAGGGTGTGGGCGCGTTTCACGAGGACGATCAATTCGGCCTGGGCGGTGTGCGGCATGCGACGACTGAAACCACGACGCGCGCCGACGCCAGAATGTTGTCGCCCCGCGCCGTCGCCGCGCCAGCTTCGCCGGGAGATGTTCAGCCCGCGTCTGAAGTGGACCGTCATCCTGGCGGCCGTCCTCGTGCCCCTCATCTTCGCCGCCTTCACGGCTCACGCGTGGGAGGATTATTTCATCACGCTGCGGACCAGCCGGAATCTCGTCGAGGGCCACGGCCTCGTCTTCCAGCCCGGCGAACGCGTCCACACGTTCACCTCGCCGCTGGGCGTGCTGCTGCCAGCCCTGTGCACCGCCTTGGCCGGGGCCGGCAACGACGAACTTGCCCTCTGGTTCTTCCGCATGCTCAGCATCGCCGGCCTCGGCGCCGGCGTCTGGCTCGTCTGGTCCCGCGCCGACACCCTGCGCCTCGGCGCCGTCGGCCGCGTCGCGCTGTTCGGCCTCCTGTGCGCCGACGCCAAGTTGATCGATTTTTCCATCAACGGCATGGAGACCGCGCTGCTCGTGTTCTTCGTGCTCCTGCTCTGGAGCGAACTCGAGTCGCCCGCGCCACCCCGCGTGCCCGTGCTCGGAGTCGCCGTCGCCGGGCTGATGTGGACGCGCCCGGATGCCTTCATCCTCGGCGCCGCGCTCCTGCTGCCGCACGTGCTGATCCGCGGTGGCGCGTCACCCCGACCTGCGATCCCGTGGTCTCCCCTGCTGCGCGGCCTCCTGCTAGGCGGCGCGCTTTACGTCCCGTGGTTCGCGTGGGCCTGGTGGTATTACGGCACGCCCGTGCCGCACACCATCACGGCCAAGGCCGCCTACACCGCCCCCGTGCAGTGGGCCCACCTGGCGATGCTCCCGCTGAACACCCTCCTCGGCAGATCCGCGCTCCTCGATCTCTTCCTGCCGACGTATTCAAGTTTTGGTGGCTGGCCGTCCTTCCTGCCGCGGCTGGCGCACCTCCTCGGCGGCGTGGCCGCCTTCGCCTGGCTCGTTCCGGGCTTCCCGGGCGCCGCCCGGCGCGCCTCGCTCGCGGTGTTCCTCGGCCTGTTCTACCTCGAGTCGATCATCCTGTTTCCGTGGTATGTGCCGCCCTGGACCGTGCTGGCCTGCATCGCCCTGGCGTTCACGCTCGATTCCTTCCACGCCGGCGCGCAGGCGGCGGGATGGCGCGCCGCGGCGCTCGCCGGCCGCATCAGCGCGGTCGCCCTCGTCGGGCTGCAAGTGGCCGTGCTGACCGCGAGCGCGTGGCAGATGCGCATCGTCCAGTCCCACGTGGAGAGCCAGCGCCGCGAGATCGGCCGGTGGCTCCATCGCCACGCCGCCGCCGGCGACACCGTGTTCCTCGAGCCCCTGGGCTACATGGGCTACTATTCGCGCCTGAAGACCTACGACTTTCCCGGCCTGAGCTCGCGGGAAGTGGTGGCCGCCGTCCGCGGCGGCGCACGGCGCTACGCCGATGTCATCGCCCGCCTGCAACCCACCTGGGTCGTGCTGCGCCCGCACGAGTTTCGCCGCCCGGAGTTTGCCGCGACGCGCGTCCTCGAGGCCTACGACAGCGTCAGCGCGTGGAGCGCGCTCCCGCGGCTCGACGCAATCGCGTTCCTGCCCGGTCGCGTGTGGGTCGAGGGCGAGGCCGAGTTTCTACTGTTCCGCCGGAAACCAAACCCGCCCTGAGGCCTCACGTTTCGTCGAACAGCACCACGTCCGACGTGATCTTCACCGAACCGCCGCTCGCCCGCAGCGACACCAGCGGCCCGCCGCCGTTGAGCCGGCCGGTGAGGCGACGCTGCCCGGTTGCCCCGGACGCGATCTCCAGCGGCAGCGCGCACTCCACGCGGCCCCACGTCGCCGACGCCTCGATCCGGCACGCCGCGGCGGAATGGATTTTCGCAAACACGTTTCCGCCTGACACCGAGAGCCGAGAATCGCCGGAGAGCTGCGGGCCGAATCCGACCGTGATATCCCCGACCTCCGCTGCCGCCGTCGCCGAGGCGAGCGCCGTCATGATTTCGATGTCGCCGGTGCTGTTCCGCGCGTCGACCGCGCCGCCGATCGTGCCGAGCCGGATCGAGCCTTGCCGCACGCGCGCCGTGACCGCCCCGGAGCAGCGCGAAACCACGATGTCGCCGACATCCGTCTGCGCCTCCACCGATCCATCGATGCGCCGGAAAAAAATCGGCCCCGTCCCAAGCCGCGCCTTCATCCGCCCTGAAAGGCTGCCCACCACAAAATTTCCCTCCGTCGCCCGCAGGTCCACACTGCACTCCCGCGGCACCGTAATCCGATAGATCAAATCCACGCGATCCTCCTCGCCCCAGTCAAAGCGCACGCCGGTTTCGCGCGGGTTCGTCGTCCGGATCGCGACCGTGTTTCCTTCCGCCTCGAATTCGATTCGCACGCCCTCGCGCAGCCGGCGCGCCGCCTTCTCCGTGTCCGCCTCGACGTCCATCACGATCGCCACGCGAATCTCCGGCCGCTCGGATTCCTCGACGGTCACGATCGCCCGGTAGGAATCCAGTTTCAACGCGGCCCCCGGCTGCACCGGAAACGCCCGCACGATCTCACGGCCGGCCGCCCCGAGCGCCGACGCCCAGACCGCAGTCACCCAAAGCATCCCAAGGAAGCGAAGCCGTGAAATCACGGCCCAACCCTCTCCATCTGGGCGCGCCGCGCAAGCGGCCAGGTCCCGGCAATGCTACGACCGCGGCACTGGGTAGCGTCCCGCGCCGTGCCTCCCGTCAATTGGCCCGCACCACGATGCCGCCGCCGCTCGAACGCAGCTTCAGCAGCGGGCCGCCGCCGTTCACCGCGCCGGCCAGCCGGCTGCGATCCCAGCTCGCCTTCTCCAGCGTCAGCGTCAGCCCCTCGGCGTCGACGTCACCGCCGCTCGTCGAGGCGTCGAGCCGGAAGGCCGCGGCCTTGTCGACCGACACCCGCACGCTGCCGCCCGACGTGCTCAACGAGCACTCCTCCTTGAGCGGGCCCGTAATGCCCGCGCGGATGCTCCCGCCGCTGGTGTGGGCGCGCAGGGCACTCACCA
>CAZENI010000607.1:0-4917 GCA_964513055.1 uncultured Opitutus sp. | reverse complement strand
TACTGTCCGGCCCCGAGCGCACAAAGTCCCACTTCGTTCAATCCCAGCACGACGGCGAGTCGCCGCAATTCGTCACCGTCGAGATCGGATCGGTAGTCCAGGGCGTCGCACAGGCGCCCGAACGCCACCCCGGCGCGTGCAGCCAGAGTCTCGGCGGTGACGCGGCCGCGGCGCATCGCCTTTTCGAGCACGTCGCCCACTTCATCCTCGAGGGCAAGGGTCGGTGGTTTGATCACGGCGCGCCGAGTCTGGGCCGGTCATGCGCCAACAAGCAAAATTGATTTTGTTTTTTGCCCTGCATTCCCCAGCGTCGCCCGCATGGACGCCCGTCAAAAGGAAATCCTCGAGATCTTCACCCGCACCCGCGCATTGCTCCAGGGGCATTTCGTGCTGCGCTCCGGACTGCACAGCGGCCACTACTTCCAGTGCGCCCAGGTTTGCCAGCGGATGGATGCCGTCGAGCGGCTGGCCGAGTTGCTGGTCGAGAAAGTCCGCGCGCAGGGCTTGGCGTTCGAGACGGTCCTTGCGCCGGCCATGGGCGGGCTCGTCATCGGCCAGGAAGTCGCCCGCCGCGCCGGCGCCCGCTACATTTTTGCCGAAAAGGAAAACAACGCCCTGGTCCTTCGCCGCGGCTTCACCCTGCGCCCGGGCGAACCCGTGCTGATCGTTGAGGATGTGGTTACTCGTGGCGGCCGCGTCCTCGAATGCCTTGAAATCGTCCGCCAGGCCGGTGGAACGGCCGTTGGCATCGCGATGCTGGTTGACCGCAGCGCCGGCGCCGCTCGTTTCGCCGTCCCGGCCGTGTCCCTCCTCGAACTGAGTTTTCCCACCTATCCGGCCGACGCTGTGCCGCCAGAACTCGCGAGCATTCCGATCGAGAAGCCGGGAAGCTGACGCGCCTACTCGCGCGCGAGCGCGATCACGACATAGCGGATGGAACGGCCGTCAAAGATGGCGAACAGGTTGCGCCCCGCCTGCAACTTCTCCCGCGCCGTGCGCAGATCGGGCACCGGCGAACGGTTGAGTTCGAGGATTACCATGTTGGCAGCAAGCTGGCCGCGGTAGGGTGAATCTTCGGCCACATTGGCAATCAGTAGGCCGGTGATGCGCTGATCGCGGATGCCGAGGCGCCGGCGCGCCTCCGCCGTGAGCGGGGTGACCTCGATGCCGGCAATGAGTTCATTGGGGTTCTCCGTCACCTTGCCCACCGTCACCTCGATGGAACGCGGTTTGCCGTCCCTCACGATCTTCAGCGTCGCCTTCGACTCCGGCACGACCTGCGCCACCAGCAGCCGCAATTCCTCCCAGGTGCTGATGGGGTGATTGTTGATCGCGAGGATGACATCGGTGCGCTTCAGTCCGGCCTTCTCCGCCGGGCTGTCCGGATCGATGTCCGTGACCACGACCCCGCGCGACTCCTTCGGCAGCCCGAGCTGCTCCGCGATGTCGGCCGTGAGGGTGTCGCTCGTCACTCCCAGATAACCCCGCGCCACCGTGCCGGATTCCGCGAGCGAGTTCATGATGAAACTCGCGAGGTTGATCGGAATGGCGAAGCCGATGCCGATATTGCCGCGTGACGGGGAGAGGATGGCGCTGTTGATCCCGACCAGGCGGCCGCGCGCGTCGATCAGCGCGCCGCCGGAGTTGCCCATGTTGATCGCGGCGTCCGTCTGGATGAAGTCCTCGTAACCGGAAACGTTCTCCAGCAGCCCGAGTTTGCTGCGGCCCTTGGCAGAGACGATGCCCATCGTGACCGTCTGGCCCACGCCAAGCGGATTGCCGACGGCGAAAACGATATCGCCGACGCGCAGCTTGTCGCTGTCAGCCAGGGTCACGGTTGGCAGATCCCGTGCGTCGATCTTCAGCACGGCGATGTCCGTCTTCGGATCGGTGCCGATGACTTTCGCAATGAAGTCGCGATCATCGGCCAGGGTGATCTTCAACTCGTCCGCGCCCTCGACGACATGGTTGTTGGTGAGAATGAAGCCGTCGGCGGTCACAATCACGCCCGAGCCGAGGCCCTCTTGGCGGCTCTCACGTTCCTGGTCGGGGATGTTGCCGAAGAACTGCCGCAGGAGCGGATTAATCGTGTAGCGCTCCTTGATGATCTTGGTGGAGTAAACGGACACGACCGCCTTTTGCGCCGGCTCGAGGACGTCGGCATAGGACATCACGAGACCGGGACGGGCGCCGTCGTTGACGGGCGTGTTATCGATGCGCACCGCGGGGCGCGCGGCGGCGGGCGCGGGCGCCGGTGCTTTCTTCGCCTGCTTCGCACTCGCCGCGCGGAGCGGGGCGGAGGCAAGCAGGCTGACGGTGGCAACCAAAAGCCGGAGGGAAGTCGCGACGGTCATGGGCGGGCGGTCGACAATACTGGGGCTGGATGGTTCCGCCCGGCGCGGGCGGACACGGACACGGCGGAGACTCAGAATCCTTTGACGCGAAACAAACTTGTCACGCTCTCGTTGGTGTTGATCCGCAGGATCGCCTGGCCGAGCAGGGAGGCGATGCTGAGCACGTTGATCGGCAGGCCGTGGGAATTGATCGGCGTCGAGTTGGTCGTGATCAACTCATCGATCAGCCCACTCTTCAGCCGCTCGATCGCGACTTCGTTCAGGATGCAATGGCTGACCGCCGCGCGGATGCTGCGGGCGCCGTGCTCGCGGAGGATCTTCGCCGCCGCACACAAGGTGCCCGCGGTCTCGGTGATATCGTCCACCAGGAGCACGTCGCAGCCGTCGACTTCACCCACGACGTTGATGGCCTCGACCTTCGTGGCGCTTTTGCGCTTCTTCGCCACCAGCGCCAGGCCCGCGCCCAGCACATCCGCGTAGGCGGCGGCCATCTTCATACCGCCGACATCCGGCGAGCACACCACGAGTTTCTCCGGTTTGGATTTGGCGAGGTGCTCAAAGAAGACCGGCGACGCGTAAAGGTGATCGACCGGAATATCGAAGAAGCCCTGAATCTGCTGCGAGTGCAGATCCATCGTCAGGATCCGATTGGCGCCGGAGGCCACGAGCAGGTTGGCGACGAGTTTGGCGGTGATCGGCACGCGGGGCTGGTCCTTGCGATCCTGGCGCGCGTATCCATAAAATGGCAGCACCGCGGTGATGCGCTGCGCCGACGCCCGGCGCGCCGCATCAATCATGATCAGGAGTTCGACGAGATTGTGGTTCGTCGGCGGGCAGGTCGACTGGATGATGAAGACATCGTGCCCGCGGATGTTCTCGTTGATCTTCACGAACGATTCCCCGTCGGGGAAACTCGTGACCGTCGCCTCCCCGAGCGGCTCGCCGATGGAGCGACAGATTTCCTCGGCCAGCGGCCGGTTGGAGTTGCCCGTGAAGATCTTCAGCCGCGAGTCGCTCATGGATGAGGCCGGATGTTGGGGCCGTTGCCCCCGGGAGGAAGACTATTTTGCGTCGGCGATCTGCTCCTCGAGGGCCGTCACCCGCTTGAAGAGTTCGGGCAACCGCTGCTGGAGCACCGCGATCTTGCGCTCCAGGAGAAAGGGCATCGCCGGCGTGCCGTTGACGAAGCTGCCCGCGGCCACATCGGCGGTGATCCCCGCCTGCCCGCCCGCCTTCGCTCCCTTGCCGATCGTAATGTGCCCGCCCAACCCGGCCTGGCCGCCGAGGACGACATAATCCTCTAACGTCGTGCTGCCCGAAATCCCCACCTGGGAGCAGATCAGGCAATGGCGCCCGATGCGGACGTTGTGGGCGATCTGCACGAGGTTGTCGATTTTGGTGCCCTCGCCGACCACCGTCCGGCTGAAACGCGCCCGGTCGAGCGTGCTGTTGGCCCCGATCTCCACGTCGTCACCGATCACGACGTGACCGACCTGGGGCACCTTTTCGTGGCGCCCCTTCACGAACTCGTAGCCAAAGCCATCCGAGCCCACGACGACGCCCGGCTGCAGCCGCACCCGCCGGCCGATCTGGCACTCGGTCGCCACGACCACGCCGGGCATCAACCACGAATCGTCGCCGATGACGGCATTGCGACCCACGAACACCTGCGCCTGCAGGTGGACGCGCTCGCCGATGACGGCGCCCTCCTCGATCACGCACAGCGGCCCCACCGTCGCCGTCGCGGCCACGCGCGCGCCCGGGGCGACGGGGGCGCTGGCATGCACGCCTGGCGCCGGCCTCGGCCACAACGACTGCTCGATGCGGGCGCAAACCCCCGCGAGGGCGACGGACGGATTGTCGACGAGGAGAAACAACTGGCCCGGCTGGGGGTCGCCCGCGAAGTCCAGCGGCAGCAACACGACCGAAGCCCGGGTGCCGGCGACTTCGCCCTTGTATTTCGCGTTGCCCAGAAAGGACAGATCGCCCGGCGCGGCGTCCGCAAGCCCGGCCAGCCCGCGGATGGTCTCGGTCGTCGCGCCCCGGGTGGACTTCGCTTGGGTGAGGGCGACGATCTCCGCCGCGGTAAACGATACCTGCATGCGCGCGAGCGTGGGGGTTTCGGGGTCGCGTGCAATTCAGCAAAACAAAAGCCCCGCTCGGAGGAGCGGGGCGAGAAAATCAGGCCGGGATTGGCGGCTTACTTCTTCGTGCCGAGGCCGGGGACACTCACGGCCGGGGCGGCGGCCGGGGCGCTCTTCTCGGGGGCCGCGGGGGCCGCCACGGCACCCGCCGGGCGATCCTTGTTAATCTCCTTCATCACGTCGTCGGTGATGTCGTAAGCGGCATCGTGATACAGGATGTTCGAGATGGTGATGTGCGTCTGGCCGGACTTCTCGAGCAGCAGCGTGGCGCCCTTGCGCTTGCCGAGGTCGACCGCGATCTTGCTGATCTCCTCGAGCATCAGGGCGCGGAACGTGCCGAGGCGCTGACCGAGGGAATTGCGGGTGTTCTGGACGAAGGTCTGGACCTCCTGCTGCTTCTTCTGGATGTCCTCGTATTT
>CAZENI010000606.1:0-4922 GCA_964513055.1 uncultured Opitutus sp. | reverse complement strand
GTGAATCTCCGCCAGGATCCCAGCATCATGCAAAAAAAATGGGCGATGGGGATGATCCTTTTAGGTGCCTTCCTTTCCACGGCTCACGCCCAGATCGCGCGCTTCGGACTGCCGCCGCGCCTGTCCGGGCCCGCCGCGCCGCGCAATGAGAACGCGGGCGCCCCCGCGATTGCGGCGGGCGCGCCGGCCAACGATGCGTTTGCCGCCCGCGCGGTTCTCACCGGCCACACTGCGACCGTCACGGGGTCGAACGTCGAGGCGACCGCCGAGTCCTCCGAGCCGGCCCATGCGCAGAGTGCCGCGGCGAAATCGATGTGGTTCCAGTGGACGGCGCCGGAGTCGGGCCGGGTGCAGCTCGACACGTTTGGCAGCTCCTTCGACACCGTCCTCGCGGTTTACACCGGCACGGCGCTGGGCAATCTGCGTTCGATCGCTTTCAACGATCAGGCGAACGGGAGCGTGGCCAGCGGCCTGGCTTTTTTTGCGACCGCCGGCGCCACCTACCTCATTGCGGCCGACGGATGGCAGGGGGCGTCAGGCAATCTCACGCTCCACCTCGCCTTCGCCGCCGGCAACAGCGAGCTCTACGCCACGGATTTCAGCGCGTTTCCCCTCGGGTCAGACACGATCGCGGGCCGGGATGGGTGGAGCGCGAATCCCCCGACCGGAGGGTTGAGCGGTATCATCGATTCGGCGACGATGGGCTCCCGGGCCGCGTCGGTCGGCGGGGTTCCCACCTCCGGACCGGGCGTGCTCCTCTGGCGTCCGATCGGCTACGATCCCGTCGCCGGCGGCACGCCCGTCGTCAAGTTCGAGGTCGATCTGGCCATCATCGATTCCAGCGATGCCCGGCGGAATCAGTTCGACTTCGTGCTTTATAACACCGCGGGCCAGCCGGTCGCCGCGATGGTCTTCTTCAACGGCGAGCCGGGGATGGGGATCTACCGCTACAACGGCGCTGGATTTGCTCCGGCCGGCTCGTTTGCGCGCGGCGTGCGCCACGCACTCTTGGTCACGATGGATTTTGTCGGCGGAACATGGTCGGCGAGCCTGGATGGCACGTCGCTTTTCTCCGGCCAACAGATGAATGTGACCGGCGTTTCGGCTTCGCTCGGGTTGATTGGTGCGAGCTGGACGGTGACCAGTGCCGGGGTGGGCAGCAATTTCCTGTTGATCGACAACTACCGTCTCACGGCGGTGACGACGGCTCCGACGATCACGCTGCAACCTTTGCCGCGGACGGTGGTGGCGGGTTTGGGGACGACGTTTTCAACGGCGGCGACGGGTGTGCCGGCGCCGACCTGGCAGTGGCAGAGTTCGTCCGACAGCGGGACCACTTGGACGGATCTTGTGGAATCGTCGATCTTCACTGGCACGCGGACCACGACGCTGACCCTCATGGGCACGACGCTGGCGATGAACGGCCATCAATTTCGTGCGGTGGCGCAGAACGGGCTCAGTCCCTCGGCACCGTCGAATGCCGCGACCCTGACGGTCGTTGCGCCGACGCCTCCGAACTTCACGCAGCAGCCGGTGAACGCCACCATCTACGTGGGCTTCAATGCGAGCTTCTCGGCCTTGGCCGCCGGCAATCCGCCACCGACGCTGCAGTGGCAGGTCTCGACCGACGGAGGGGCCAACTGGACGGATCTGGCCGCTTCGACGACCTATAGCGGTGTGACGAGCGGCACGCTCGCGGTCATGAACGCCAGCGCGGCGATGGACGGGTATCGCTATCGAGCGGTTGGGACCAATTCGGCGCCGACCAGCGCCTTCTCGACCGCGGCGATGCTCACGGTGCGCACGCCGTCCGCAGTGGTGCGAGTAGCGGCGGCGCAAGATTTCACGCTCTTCGTGCGCGATGACGGATCGCTGTGGGGTATGGGGGACAATTCCGGCAAGCAGCTCACCGCTGCGGTCGGCACCTCGACCAGCACGCCCGTGCCGATTGCGAGTGGGGTCGTCGATGTCGCGGTGGGCGCGTTGCACGTGCTGTTCCTCAAGTCTGATCGCACGCTGTGGGGCTATGGGAGTGACAGCGGGCAGCTCGGACTCGGCAGTGTGGGCTCGCGCGACGCCCCTGTGCAAATCACGACGGATGTCGTCACCATGGCGGGAGGCGCCAATCACAGTCTCTTCATCAAGGGCGATGGCACGCTCTGGGCGATGGGTCGCAACGGAGTCGGCCAGCTCGGGGATGGCACCACGAGCGACCGGACGTCCCCAGTGCAAGTGGCGTCGAACGTCGTCGCGTGCGCGGCCGGTGGGTCGAACAGTCTGTTCGTCCGCGCGGACGGCACCTTGTGGGCGATGGGTCGGAGTTACTTCGGCGAACTCGGCGACGGTAACTTCATTGATCACCTCAGCCCGGTGCGCGTCGCCGAAAACGTGAAAACGGCGGGCGCAGGCTCCTGTAATCTATTCGTGAAGCAGGACGGCACGGTCTGGGGCATGGGCTTCAATGTCACGGGTATGTTTGGCAACGGCACCCTCTCCACTTCGCAGCCCTCTCCCGTGGCCGTCGCCACGGGCGGCGCGGCCGTAGTTGTCGGAGGCAATCATTCCCTGCTTCTGGGCACCGACGCCTCGCTGCGCGCTGCAGGTTCCAACGAATGGGGCCAGCTCGGTTTGGGCTTCACGTCGGGAACCGAGTCCGTCTGGCGCTCGGTGACGACCGGAGTCTTGGCGATCTCCGCCGGGTTTCATCATACCGCGTTCATCAAGAACGACGGCAGCCTGTGGATGGCGGGCCGCAACCACTTCGGCCAACTGGGAGACGGTTCCGACTCCAGGCAAGCATCCGCCGTGAGGGTTGCGTTTGGACCGGGCACGGTGCCGGTTGCGCCTGTTGATTTGGCGGTGAGCGATGCCGGGGTGGCCGGTGCGCGTCTCACTTGGAGTCCCACGATTGGGGCAATGCGGTATGAAGTGTGGCGTGGCACGACGGACTCCGCCGCGGCCGCCACGCTGCTCACGAGCGCGGTGCGCCACGCCGCGCTGTGCGATACGACCGCGACCGCGGGCACCATGTATTACTACTGGGTCAAGGCCGTGAATACGGCCGGCGTCAGCGGATTCAGCCAGCGGGTTGGGCCGATCTCGCTGGTGGCGGTGCCGCCCGTGGTCGTCGCGCCGCCGGTTGCGCAGACCGTGCTTGCGGGTGAGGATGTCACTTTGCGCGTCGCGGCGATCGCCAATACTCCATTGTCTTACCAGTGGCGGCGGGACTCGGTCGCCGTCCCGGGCGCCACGGATGCGACCTTGTTCCTGGGCAAGGTTCAGCCTTCGTCGGCGGCGAGCTACGACGTGGTGATCGCCGGTGCTGGCGGCTCAGTGACGACGACTGCGATCACCCTGGCCGTGCGGGACGCGGCGCGTTTCCTCACGCGTCCGCGCAGCCTCACCGGGGTGGCGGGGCAGTCGCTGGCGCTCACGGCCGCGGTGGCGGGCGCCGCGCCCCTCACCATCCAGTGGAAACGCAATGGTGAGGTCGTCGCCGGGGCAACCACCGCGACGTTGAACATCACGAGCGCCAGCCTGGCTGACAGCGGTTCCTACGAGGTCAGCGTGACGAATGCGATCAGTTCGGCGTGGACCGTGTTCCGGCTGCAAATTGGGCCGGAGCATGGCGGTGTTGTCACTTGGGGTAGCAGCGAAAACGACCGGAGGGCGGTGCCATCGATCCCCAACGATGTCGTGGCCATCAGCGCGGGCCGCTACCAAGGCCTGGCGTTGCGCGCGAACGGCGTCGTGCAGGGCTGGGGTGCGGAGTGGTTCGAGCCAGTGCCGACGGCGCTCGGCGTCACTGCCGCCGTCGCGGTGGGCGAATCGCACGCCCTGGCCCTTGCGGCGGATGGGACGGTGCGAGCCTGGGGTGACAATTTCCACGGGCAGTCGACGGTGCCGGCCGGGCTGACCGATGTCGTCGCGGTTTCGGCCGGCTACGGTCACAGTCTGGTGCTGCGCGCTGATGGCACCGTCATTGCCTGGGGGCAGAACCTGGAGGGGGAGCGCAACGTGCCCTCGGATCTCACCCGGGTCGTCGCCATTTCCGCGGGGAGCTTGTTCAGCCTTGCGCTCCAGTCCGACGGCACCGTGGTCGCGTGGGGCAGCAATATTTCGGGCGGGTTGCGTATTCCCAGCCTGAATCCGGTGAAGGAGATCGCCGCGGGCGCGCCGACGCTGGCATTGCAGCGCGATGGCAGGTTGGTCGCGTGGGGCTTTCCCAATGCCGTTCCCGGACCGGTTTCCGGAGTCGCGGCCGCTGCTGCGAACAACGGGTTGGTCGTCGCGCTCAAGACCGACCGGACGGTTCTCGCTTACGGGTTCAATGAAAAAGGTCAGACGACACTGCCGGCAGGTTTGGCGGATGCCTACGCCGTGAGTTCGGGGGGGGACTACGGCGTGGCGCTGGTGGAGGTCACGATGGCGCCGGTGGTGGCCCAAGCACCCGCCCATCGGTCCGTGCCCGCCGGAGCGGTCACGTTTTTCTCGGTCGAACCCACCGGCTTTGGTCTCAGCTTTCAATGGCAACGTCGGCCCGCCGGCGGTGGCGCATGGGGAGACTTGAGAGATGGTGCCGACTACGCCGGGACGACCGGGCGAACGCTTCGGGTGTTCTCGAGCGCAACGATGTCCGGGGACGAGTTTCGTTGCGTGGTTTCGAACCGCATCGGAGCGGCCACCAGTGGCTCTGCGACGCTGACCGCGAACCACTCGCCGGCGGTCAGTGTCGCGGGCGGCGGTCGTCACAGCCTCGTGCTCCAGGCGAACGGCGCGCTCTGGGGGACCGGTTTGAATAATTGGGGCCAAATCGGCGATGGCACGCGGCTCAACGCCAAATCGCTGACGCCCGTCGCCACGGGCGTCACGTCGGTGCACGCCGGAGTCTATCACAGCTTCTTCGTCAAAGCGGGCGGCTC
>CAZENI010000605.1:4012-4922 GCA_964513055.1 uncultured Opitutus sp. | reverse complement strand
CTGCGCAACGAGCAATACCGCAAGGATCCGCGGCCGATCATCGTCGAGCGCGGCGAGGTGGGGGCGGTGAACTACACCGCGAATTTTTCGCGGGCGTATCTGCGGCACCTCACGTTGGCCGGCGAAATCCTCAGCCCGACGCTGCTGACGATCCACAATCTCCACTTCTTCCTCGATTTGATGTCGCGCGCACGCGCCCACATCGAGGCGGGCGATTACGGCCCGTGGCATCGCGCGTGGATCGAGCGTTATGAGGCGGGCGCGGCGGCGCGGCTGGCGGGGTGAAGGTCGGTGCGTGAGGTAGGGCGAGGCGTCCTCGCCGAGCCATCGCGGATCAAGGGTTGCACGGCTCGGCGGGGACGCCTCGCCCTACCGGCTATGGCTTCGACGCGGGCAGGATGGTGACGCGGGAGACTTTGGCGGCGCCGAGGTAGGTCTTGGCGAGGGCGGAGAGTTCGGCGGCGGTGATGGCCTCGAGATCGGCGAGGCGGTTGCGCTCGTTGTCCAGCACCGCGGGCTTTTCTTGCGGGCGGCGGAGGACGTTCGAGATCCAGTAGGCGTTGGTGCGTCGGGATTGCTTGAGCGAGGCGAGGGCGGGCTGGCGCGCGCGGGTGAGCTGGTCCTCGGTCACGCCGTTGGTCGCGAGATCCTCGCCGATGGCGACGATCGCGTCGGAGATCTTTTCCGCCACGGCGGGATCGACGACGCAGCTCGCGTGGAAGTAGCCGTAGCCGGGAAACGTGTTGTGGGTGTAGCTGCTCGCGCTCGGGCTGTAGGTGCCGCCGATCTCCTCGCGGATTTTGACGCGCAGCCGATCACTCAGGACGCTCGCGAGCATCGCGAGGCGTCGCTCGCGGTGGATGTCGAAGCCGTCGGTCGTCGGCCAGTAGAGGTGCACGTTGCCCTTCGG
>CAZENI010000605.1:0-4002 GCA_964513055.1 uncultured Opitutus sp. | reverse complement strand
GTAGGTCTTCTGGAACGGCGTCGCGGGAAAGGAGACCTTCTTCAACTCTGCGAGCGCGGGCTTGGCGGCGCGCGGCGGGAGAGTGCCGAGCGTGGCGGCGGCGGCGGCGATGGCGGCCTCGAGGTCGAGATCGCCGACGATCGCCACCTCGATGGCGCCCTTGGTCAATTGCGGCGTGAGCCACGCGCGGATCTCGTCCGTGGTGCGCGCGGTCAGCACTTCCTTGGGCGGCACGCCGAAGCGCGGGTCGCCGCTCGCGAGGAGATTCGCGACCTCGGTGGCCATCGGGCCGTTGGCGGTGTGCGCGAAACCCAGATACATCTGCTCGATGCCTTTCTGCGCCTGGCGCATCGCCTCGGGGCGGTAGCCGGGATCAGTGATGGCGGCGGTGAGCCACTGCAGCTCGAGCAGGAGCGAGTCGGGGGTGGTGCCGCCGGTGAAACCGAGCGCGTCGGTCTCGGCGCCGAAGCCGATGCCGACGTTCTTGCCGGCGTGGAGGCGGCGGAGCTCGTCGGAGCTGTGCTTGCCGAGGCCGCCGGGGATGTAGGTAGCGTCGGCGAGGGTGGCGAGGCCGCGCTGGTCGGGCGGCTGTGTGAGCGAGCCGTCGCCGACGCGGGCACGGAGGCTGATGCGGTTGGCCTCGAAATCGGTTTTCTTGAGATTGAGGCGGACACCGTTCTCGAACTCGACGAGCGTGATGTCCAGGTCCTCGACGTGCGTGCGCTTCTTCACCTTGCCGGGCGGGCCCCAGTCGGCGTAGCCCCAACTGCCCTCGGTGAGCGCGGCCGGCGCGGTGACCGGGGTGGCGCGGGAGGCCTCGTAGGCGGCGACGATCGCGGCGTTCGCATCGCCGGGAATTTTCGCGTTGCCGGTGACCATGATGTAGCGGCCGGGGGCGGAGAACGCCTTCCGCAGGGCGGCGAGGCAGTCGGCCAACGTGATCTTGTCGAGGGCCGGTTGAAAGAGCGCGCGGGTGGTCTCGGGGTGCGTGAAGACGTCGCGGTCGAGCAGATCCTGCGCGATGCTGCCGGCCAGCGCCGAGGAGCGGCGGGTCGGCGCGGACTTCACGGCCTGGTCGAGGTTGTTGCGGGTGGTGGCGATGACCTCCTTCAGCTCGGCGGCCTGAAACCCATGCTCGAGCGCGCGGCGCAGTTCCTGTTCGCCGACGGCGAGGGCGGCGGCCCACTGCTCGGGCTTGCAGCCGATGCCCACGGAGGCCTCGTGCACGAAATCGTAATACTCGCCGACCCCGGCACCCGCGCCGGTGAACGGCGCGTTTTCCTTTTTCGCCAGCTCGGTGAAACGGCGGTTGAGCATGCCGATCGCGAGCTGCCGGGGCAGGTGCTTGAGCCGGTTGGCGCCGGTGTCCGGCTCGGCGGCGGCGGGCGTCAGGGAAAGAATGGATACGTTGGTCGTGGGCATCTCCGCCTCGGAATGAAAATAGGCGCGGACGCCCTCGAAGCGGGCGAGCTCGCCGAGCGACGGATCGGGCCGGGCGGGGCCGCGGGCCTTGAGCCCGGAGAATTGCGCGACGATCAGCTTCTCGACGAGATCGACGTCCATGTCGCCGACGGCGATGACGGCCATGCGCTCGGGGCGATACCAGGTGTTCCAATAGTCGACGAAGCGTTCGCGCGGCGCCTGCGAGATGATTTCGGGCACGCCGATCGGGAAGCGTTTCGGGAAGCGCGTCGTGCCAAACGCGAACTCGAAACGCGCATCGGACACGCGGCGCTGGATCGAATCGCCGGTGCGTTTCTCGCTGAGGATGATGCCGCGTTCCTTGTCGATCTCGGCGTCGAGGAGCGAAAGGCCGTCGGCGTAGTCGCCGAAGACGCGCAGGCCTTCGGAAAGCGTGGCCTCGTCGGTCTTGGGGAGTTCGAGCAGGTAGAGCGTGCGGTTGAAACCGGTGGAGGCGTTGGTGTCGGCACCCATGCGCATGCCGAGGCGCTGGAGGAGTTCGACGAGCGTGCCGGGCGCGTAGTGCTTGCTGCCGTTGAACGCCATGTGCTCGAGGAAGTGCGCGAGGCCGCGCTGATCGTCCTCCTCGTGAAACGAGCCCGCCTCGACGAGGAGGCGGAGGGAGGCGCGACCCTTGGGCTCGGCGTTGGCGCGGAGGGCGTAGCGCAGGCCGTTGGGGAGGGTGCCGTAGCGGACGGCGGGATCGGGCTTGAGATCGCTCGACTCGTGCGCGAACGGGGTCGCGGCGCGGACGGCGGTCGGCAGGGTCGGGGTGAGGGCGAGGACGCAGGCGCAGAGCAGCGCGAGCGGTGCCGGGGTGGGGAGCGGGCGGCGCATGGCCAAGAGGTGTCACATCCCGCAATCGGATCAAAATAAAAGCGTCCGGATCTGACTGGCGGGCGAGCGGGTTGGGCGGGGCACCGGCGGCGCGGGCCCGGCGAAGGTTTGGCTGGCGCGGGCCGGTCGGGCTCCCATGCTGCTCGTCCCATGCGCATTCTGGTCACCGGCGGCGCCGGTTTTCTCGGCTCCCATCTCTGCGAACGCCTGCTGAAGGAGGGAAACGAGGTCGTGTGCCTCGACAATCTCTTCACCGGCCAGAAGGCGAACATCGCGCACCTGCTGCCGAATCCAAATTTCGAATTCGTCCGCCACGACGTGATCGATCCCTTCAAATACGAGGTCGATCAGATCTACAACCTGGCGTGCCCGGCGTCGCCGCCGCACTACCAGTATAACCCGATCAAGACGATCAAGACCTCGGTGATGGGCGCGATCAACTGCCTCGGGCTGGCGAAGCGCGTGAAGGCGCGGGTCTTCCAGGCGAGCACGAGCGAGGTCTACGGCGATCCCGCGGTGCACCCGCAGCCGGAGAGCTACTGGGGCAACGTGAACCCGATCGGCAAGCGCTCGTGCTACGACGAGGGCAAGCGCTGCGCCGAGACGCTGTTCTTCGACTACCACCGGGAGAACAAGGTCGATATCCGCGTCATCCGCATCTTCAACACCTACGGCCCGCGGATGCACCCGAACGACGGGCGCGTCGTATCCAATTTCATCGTGCAGGCGCTGAAGGGCGAGGACCTCACGATCTACGGCGACGGCACGCAGACGCGGTCGTTCTGCTACGTGGACGATCTGATCGAGGGCTTCGTCCGCTTCATGGCGCAGACGGAGACGGTGGGACCGATGAACCTGGGGAACCCGGGGGAGTTCACGATGCTGGAGCTGGCGGAGAAGACGCTGCAACTCGCCGGCGGCAAGTCGAAGATCGTGTTCCGGCCGCTGCCGAGCGACGACCCGAAGCAGCGCCAGCCCGACATCGCGCTCGCGCGCCGGGTGCTGAAATGGGAGCCCGCCGTGCCGCTGGACGAAGGGCTGAGGCGGACGATTGGGTATTTCCGGAGCAAAGTTTAGTTGGGGCCGGGCGTGGGTGGCGGCAGGCCGGCTCCGGTCGGCGCCGAAGGTCTCGAGCGCGGCGAACGACGCCGGCCTCCGTCAGGCGGCGGGCTGGCATTCTTCATTTGCCAAGGGTGGGATGCCTCCTAACGTTCGCACCTCTTCATGCTCTCGTTCCTGCTCAAGCGCTTTTCCGGCCGGCACTACAAGAAATTCCTCGAGAAGGCGCGCCCCACGGTCGCGCGCATCAACGAACTCGAAAAGACCTACCAGTCGCTGACCGACGACCAGCTCCGCGCCAAGACCGAGGAATTCCGCACCCGCCTCGCCGCCGCCGCCGACAAGCGCGCCGCCCTCGACGAGATCCTCCCCGAGGCGTTCGCCACCGTGAAGAACGCCGCCCGCCGCCTCTCCGGCCGGAAGATCCTCGTCTGCGACCACGAGCTCACGTGGGACATGATCCATTTCGACGTCCAGTTGATCGGCGGCATCGCCATCCACCAGGGCAAGATCGCGGAAATGGCCACCGGCGAGGGCAAGACCCTCGTCTCCACCCTCCCGCTCTACCTCAATTCCCTCACCGGCCGCAATTCCCAGCTCGTCACCGTCAACGACTACCTCGCCCGCCGCGACTCCGAATGGATG
>CAZENI010000604.1:0-4922 GCA_964513055.1 uncultured Opitutus sp. | reverse complement strand
GGTGCGCGCGCCGGGTTAAGGGAGCTGTTTCATGAAGCGCTCGAGGAAGGCCTGGCGCGCTTTCTCGATCTCGGCCCGGCTCCGCGGCACGGGCCGGTCGCCCGGATCCGGCGTGCTGATCACGCCGGTGTCGTTGCGGATTTCCGTCACGCGGCTGATGCGCGAGAGCGTCAGCACCTGCAGCCGCTGCTCGACCACCGGCTCGAGCACGAAGGACGGCCCGAGATCGTCACCCTTTCGCAGCGTCATCGCGCCCGTCTCCGGGTCGATCTCGTAACGTTGGAAGACATACACCGCGGAGAAGGTGCGATTGCGCATGTGATACGCGATGCCCTCGCGACGCTCCTTCATCGCCGAGACGGACGGCGTGGACGAAACGAGATGCGTGACCCACAGGGTCGAGTCATTGTCGATCATCAGGTAGTCCGGCCGCGGCTGCCGCGCCATGAACTCCCGCCGCCACGCCACCTCGCGGCCCGGCGTGTATTCCTGGCTGTAGGCGTGCGCCGCCATCGACGGCACGCTGCGCGCGATGAGCCCAAGCACTGCGAGCCCGAGCAGGAGCCGCGCGACGGCCGGCTTCGCGAGCTGTGGCAGCACCGCGAGGATCGCGATGATGAGCCCGAGGTGCACCGGCAGGCTCAGCCGGCGCGTGACCACCTCATGGAAGCCCCACACGTAGCACATCATGAGACCGAACTGCAGGGCGAACCCGAGGCTGAAGATCGTCACCGCGACCGAGACCGGCCGCTCGGCCGCCAGGGCGCGCGCGCGCTTGAGGACCAGCAAGGCGAAGAACGGCACCGCCAGCCAGCCGAGCACCGACAGCACGAGGGAGTTGGGCTGGTCGGAGGGCGCGCTGAAGAAGAACTTCATCGCATTCAGCAGGCTCTCCGGGATGTAGCTGACCGAGAACGGTGTCGTGTAGCCCGGCTTGCTGGCCATCTCCCACGCCGACGCCCGCAGATCGAAAATCCGGTGCTGCAAGGGATAGTGCACCATCAGCAGCGGCGCCAGCAGCAGCGGCCACGGCAGCGCCACCCGGCCTTCGCGCCACCACACCCAGGCCGCGAGCAACGCCACCGGCACCAGGAAGATCACGGACTCGTAACGCACCTGCGCCAGCAGCAGCGCGGA
Source organism: uncultured Opitutus sp. (assembly GCA_964513055.1). Classification (GTDB taxonomy): domain Bacteria; phylum Verrucomicrobiota; class Verrucomicrobiia; order Opitutales; family Opitutaceae; genus ER46. Next base: position 3,785 of record CAZENI010000604.1, on the reverse strand, counting down.
AAACGCAAACGCCACGAGCGAGGCGTCGTCGCGTCGCTCCACATAACGCGCGCCGAGCAGCAGCGTGCCGAGAATCATCACGAGATTGAGTAACTCGAAGCCGCCGCCCGTGCAGTTCTGGGCCAGCAGTGGCAGCCCTGCGAACAGCGCCACTCCGATCCAGCCGACGACGCGCCCCGCCAGCGCGCGTCCCAGGATAAAAATCAGTCCGAGCAGCACGAACGTGAGCCCCGCGTTCAACACGAAGGCGTTGGCCGGCCGGTAGCCCGTCACGTCGTGCAGCAGCGACACGAGAAACGGAAAGAACAGCGGCCGCTTGTCGACGATCCCCTCCAGGATCATGAATGCGCCCTGAATGTCGTTGCCGCGCAGCGGCGTGAGCGCCGCCTTGTCGAAGTGCATGCCCATCGACGTGCCGAGCAGCATCAGCTCGTCCATGACGATCTTGAATCCGAAGCTCTCGTGCGCGAGCAGCACGACACCCCCGAGCGCCACCACGGCGACAGACACCCAGTCGAGCCCGCGCCAGCGCAACGACCTGAACTCCGGGGCGAAACTGCGTCCCAGCGACCACACCCAGATCGCAAACGTGACCAGCACGAACCAGAAGCCGGCCAGCGACACCAGCGCGATCGCCTGCTGATCCGGGATGGCCACGAAGCCGAGGACCACGGCAAGCGCCACCGAGAGCACCATCAACCAGCACCGGCGATCAGAAAAGGCGGCGGCCAAAGGGGTGGGCGTCATGGGAGCGTGGAGACAGTTTGCCGCCCGCGGAAAAAAAAGGAAGCCGGATGCTGGGCGGCGCCCGCCGTCGGCGCAAAAAAAGCCGCCCGCATGAGCGGGCGGCGAGCACAGAACCGTTCTCCCTTACCTCACGCTCAGGGCGAGTAGGTGATGGTTCGTGCGCCGGCGATGCCGGTGATGGTGATGGTCACCCCTTGGGTGTAGTTGTCCGGATAGGATTCCATGGCAACTCGCCCCAGGGACTTCACGTAGTTGGTCGCGCCAATCAGGCTGCTGGAAGCGGCAAAGCTGCCGCCGCTCTCCAGGAAATACTGATCGGCCGCGGCCGCCATCTGCCGGGCGTTGTTCATGACCGCCTTGTCTTGCGACTGGATCCGCACCTTCTGGAAGGCCGGAATCGCCAGCGAGGCGAGTAGTCCGATGATCACGACCACAATCATGATCTCGACGAGCGTGAAGCCGGCGCGGGGGCTGGCTTGGGATTTCATAACATGGAGATTTGGATTGGAAATGGCGCCGGACCGGCTCCGGACTGCACTGCCAGCCGGGAGGGTCGACGCTCGATGAGGCCGGCCGGCCACCCGGTGCAGGAGCCACCGGACGACCGCCGCCCAGGCGTGCTCTTAAACAAAAAAGCCGCCCGTTTTTGCGGGCGGCTGAAAGAGTCACGCGCTCCAGTCTAAATCAGGGAGCGTAGGTGATCGTGCGGGCGTTCGCGACACCCGTGATGGTGATCGTCACACCCTGCGTGTAGCCGGTCGGGTAACCTTCGCTGGCGACCGTGTTGAGGGCTTTCACGTAGTTCGTCGCGCCAACGAGGCTGGACGATGCGGCGAACGTCGCGCCGTTCTCCAGGTAGTATTGGTCGGCCGCGGCGGCCATCTGGCGGGCGTTGTTCAGAACGGCCTTGTCCTGCGAAGCGACGCGGACCTTCTGGAACGCCGGAATCGCCATCGCAGCCAGGAGGCCGATGATGACGACGACGATCATGATTTCAACGAGGGTGAAGCCCTTCTGGGCGGAGTGCTGTTTGTTCATGGATGAATCCTAGCTTTTATGATCTATTATATGCGCTCAATCGTGAGCAGTGACGCGAGACACTGGCGTTTGGCCCGGCCGAGGCAAGGCGAAAAACGGTAAAGTCCTACGCATGGGTGGGTAGTAACTCTTAGGTAAAAATCCAATCCACCACCTTGGGCGGAAAGCTACTTGGCCGGCCGTTTTCGCCGGACGGGGCTGGCCGCCGCGGGACGCCGCGGGGATTTTGCGCGCGGTTTCTTGGCCGCGGTCTGGGTCAGCTTGGCCGCCGAGATCTCCGTGGCATCGCGCCACAGGCGCTCCAGGCCGTAGCGTTCGCGCGTCTGGGCCAGGAAAAGGTGAACCATCACATCGAAGGCATCGATGATCATCCAGCCACTCTCCTGGGAAGTCTCCATGCCCACGAGGTGCACTTTGCCGGCGTCGAGCGCCTTCTCCAACTCCACGCGGAGCGCCCGCAAGTGCGGCTCTGACGTGGCGGTCGCCAGCACCAGATAATCCGTGATCGAGGATTGCTCGGATACGTCGAGCACCGTGATGTCGGCCGCTTTCTTGTCGTCGAGCACGCGATAGCACAGCTTCACCAACTCGAACACGGTCGTCTGCTTTGATTTCATCGGCTGTCGCGATACAGGGCGTGCTCCCGGATGTAAACAATGGCCTTGTGCGGCACAAAGTAATCCAGCGAGAGATTTTTCCGCGTGCGCTCGCGCAGTTCGGTCGAACTGATCGCCAGGAGATGCCCGTCGCAACGGTGGAGGCGCAGGCCGGGAATATCGGGACGTGCCTTCACCGGATAACCGGGCCGCTCGAGGAAGATGAACTCCACGAGCTGGGCGAGTTCGCGAATATCCTTCCAAAGATGCAGCTTCGGCAACTGGTCGCCGCCGATGACCCAGAAGAGATCGTCGTTCGGATAAAGCGCCCGGAAATGCCGCGCCGAATCGATCGTGTAGCTGACGCCGCCGCGCCGCAGTTCGAGATCGGAAAGCTCAAAGCGTTTGTCCCACTCGATCGCGGCACGGAGCATCGCCAGCCGATCGTCGGCCGAAGACTGCACGTCCGTCGGCGTCAGCGGCGCCTGGGCGGCGGGAACAAGAATCAGGCGATCGAGCTGGTGCTGTTCGAACGCATCCTGCGCGGCAAGCAGATGGCCGAAATGCACGGGATCGAAACTCCCGCCGAGAAATCCGATTTTCACCCGGCGCACCGTGGTCGGCGGGTTTCCAGCGGGCAAGGCCCAATTCCCGCGCGCTGCGACGCACGCGGTCTCCAGCGCGCGGCCGCGCGGGCCCGTGAGGTTTGGCTGGAACGCGCCGGCAATCTCCCCTTTCGTTCCGGCCGCCGCCCGGGTGGTGGAATGGTAGACACTAGGGACTTAAAATCCCTTGCTCGTAAGAGCGTGCGGGTTCGAGCCCCGCCCCGGGCACCACCGCGGCACCGAAGGGCGGCCCCGGACTCTGCACCGACGATGGCGGATTCCACCGGCTCGATTGTCTCACCGGCGTGCTGACGTTTCCGTTCCGGCCGCTCCACGGCCGCCGGGGCACGCCCTCCCATGCTCTCCCACCCGCTGCCCCTGCTTCCCTTCGATCACGCCGGCGTCGAACAACTCGAGTGGGACGGCGCCACCGAGGAAATCACCTTCGCCGCTCCGGTTGGCCAGGCCTTCCGCTGTGCCCACGACCACCTGCATCGCATCGAGTGCTTCATCGAGCCGACGTTTCATTTCAAACGCAGCCACTTGTGGCTGCTCGTCTTCGATGGTGACACGACCGCCTCCGTCGTGGCCGACGCGCCGCGCCCCTTGCGCGTGGCGGGTCCGCTGGCCGTCGAAAACCTCGTTGCCCACGGCTGGTTCGCGTTCGAGTTCGAGCCCATCGCCACCAGCGCGGGCCGGGAATTCACCTTTCTGCTCCAGGCTCCGGACGCGACGCCCGGCGATGCGTTGAGCGTGCGCGCGCTCACTCGCGACCGGCGCGGCCGCCCTGGCCTGTCGG
>CAZENI010000603.1:0-4942 GCA_964513055.1 uncultured Opitutus sp. | reverse complement strand
TGGCCTGCGTGGCTCACGATCAGGGCATGCGCGGCGCTCGCGGCTTTGGCGGCGTAGAGGATTTCGTATTTGGCGGACGGCAATCTGCATTTCACGAACGCCCGGCTTATCGCGAAACGCCGCAGGCCGGTGCTGACGTCGAAGGCGATATCCTGGTCACGCTCGAACAGGCGCTGAAGGGCGCAGTGCGCGAAGTCACGGTCAGGCTCACTGATCCGGCGACCGGAGAAGTTGGCTCGAAGACCTACCGCGCGCATATCCCGCGCGGGGTGCGCGATGGCCAGCGGATCCGTCTGGCCGGAGCGGGCGACCCCGGCACGGGCGGCGGCCCGGCGGGGGACTTTTATCTTCGGGCGCGCTTTGCGCGACATCCCGACTATCGCCTGCGCGATGCCGATCTTTACTACGACTTGGACCTCGCGCCGTGGGAGGCGGTGCTCGGAACCAGCGTAGTGGTGCGGAGCCTCGATGGTCGCCTCTCCTTGCGCATTCCACCCGGCACGACGAACGGGCAGGCGTTCCGCGTTCCCGGTTACGGACTGCCCACCGGGGTCAAAAGTGGGCGTCGCGATCTTTACGTCGTGGCCCAGGTGCAAACCCCGGCCGACCCGACGCCCGAGGAAAAAGAGCTGTGGTCGAAACTCGCGCGCGTTTCGAGTTTCCGTCCCCGGGATCCCGCATAACGGCGGCCAATTTTTTGAAGCCATGAACCCGAATCCCTCCGCTCAAAAAGAGGTGCCGCTGCGCGCTCAATCACTCGTGCCTTTCGAGCCCGACGCTCACCGGAGCTATTCTCTCGAAATGGTGGCACGCTTGGCGCAGGTATCTCGACATCGCGTCGCGGTCTATTGCCGGTATGGGCTCATCGTGCCTGCCGCCGATCCGGTGGATCAAGGCTGGACGTTTGATGCGTCCGCGATCAGGACGATACGCCAGCTCGAGCAGTATCGGCATCACTGCGGCGTGAACATCATCGGTGCCCGGCTGATGCTGCACCTGATGCATGAAATCGAAGAGCTCCGGCGCGAGCTGCGTTTCTTCCGCCGGCCCTAGCGCCTTCGTTGTGAGCGAGGCCGTCGAGCGAAAAATTGCGAGCAAGGGAAGGCGATTCGACAGGCGATGCCAAACGCGAATGCCGTTCGCCTGCGCCCACAACTAGCCCCGCTTTGTTTCGTCTCCCGGAATGTCCGGCTTCGAGCCGCCGCAATGCGGCGCGCCCGTGGATTGGTTTCAAACCTGCTCCACTCGGACCGCACGACGTTGAAGTTCGGTGCCAGCGAGACCGCCAACATCCTCAACAACGCCACGGACCGCTCGCTGATCATCCTCGACGAGATCGGCCGCGGCACGTCGACCTACGACGGCCTCTCGATCGCGTGGGCGGTCGTCGAACACCTGCACCGCGGCGCCGAGCGCGGTCCCCGCACGCTTTTCGCGACGCACTACCAGGAACTCACGCAGCTCGACAAACACCTGTTGCGGCTGCGCAACTTCTCCGTCGCCGTGAAGGAATGGAACGACGACATCGTCTTCGTCCGCCGCGTGATTCCCGGCGCCGCCGACCGCAGCTACGGCATCCAAGTCGCCCGCCTCGCCGGCCTGCCGCTGAGCGTGATCGATCGAGCGAAGACGATTCTCGCGAAGCTGGAAAGCGACGACACGTCGGTCTCGCTCCCCGCCGCACCGACGGCCAAGCCGCGAAAGAAGATCTCCGTCACCCCCGCCGACGACTCGCAACTTAGTTTGCTGTGAGGACCGCCCGCTGCTTTTGATTTCCACCCTCAATCTCAGATCCAAAGAAGAAAGAGACCCCCATCATGCCCAACTACGTTGACGGATTCGTGTTCACCGTGCCGAAGAAGAACCTCGGGACGTATAAGAAACTCGCGCAACTCGGCGCGAAGGTCTGGATGGAGCACGGCGCGCTCTCATATCGCGAGTGCATCGGCGACGACCTGAAGGTGAAATTCGGCCTGCCGTTCACCAAGCTCACGAAGTCGAAGCCGAACGAAGTCATCTGCTTTTCGTGGATCGAATACAAATCCCGCGCGCACCGCGACAAGGTGAACAAGAAGGTCATGAAGGACGAACGCCTCGCCACCGCCTGTGATCCGAAGAACCCGCCGTTCGACATGAAGAAGATGGCCTACGGCGGCTTCGCAGTGCTGGTGTCGAGCTGAGGGTTTGAGCCAGAGAGGCCGCTGACATTCTCAGCCACGCCGCTCGACCGCAGCTACGACATCAAGTCGCCCGCCTCGCCGGCCTGCCCCTCAGCGTCATCGACCGAGCGAAGACCATCCTCGCGAAACCAGAGAGCGACGACAACTCAGTCTCACTCTCCGCCGCCCCGACCGCCAAGCCGCGGAAAAAATCTCCGTCACATCGGCAGACGATTCGCAGCCTAGTTTGCTGGGAGTGGTCAGTTCCGCTGGCCAACCTCGACGGTCACGCGTGGGACTCGCGCCTACGTAAATAGGCGTATGTCGCCGCAGCCGGCTGCCCTTGCCGCGCCCTCCCGCGCCTCCACCCTCGGCCGCATGCGCCGCTCTCTGCTCGCCCTCATTTGCGTGGCCCTGACGTCCGCTTTGCTCCCCGCCGCTGAGCCAGCCCCGGCCGACGCCACCGCGCAGCGCACCGAGTTCAACACCGCCCTCGACCGCAACGACCTGCCGGCCGCGTGGCTCGCCGTTCGCACCTGGCTCGACGCCGCGCCCCAGGATCCCGCCGCTTACCGCGCCGAGGCCCAGCTCTATATTCGCCTCAGCGCCCCCGCCGCCGCCATCTCCTCCGCCGGTGCCGGACTCACCCTGCTCACCGCCGCTCCCGATCCCGCGCTCGCCCCGCTCGCGCGCTCGCTACTCGCCCTCAAAGCGCAGGCCCATCTCGCCGTCGGCGAACCCGCGCCCGCCTGGGCCGCTTTCTCCCGCCTTGTCGCTTCCTCTGCGCCCGCCGACGCCACCGACCCGCTCGTCAACCTCGCCCGCCGCGCCCGCTGGGACGCCTTCGGCCAACTCTCCGCCGCCGATTCCTACGCGCGTTTCTTCACCCGTCTCACCGACGCCGCCACTGCGCCCGACGCTCCGCCCGCCGCTCACCTGAAACTCGCCCGCTGGTTCGAAACCAACCGCGACTCCGCCCGCGCCCGCGCCATCCTCCGCTCCGCCCTCGAAGCCCAGCCCGCCTCCCGCGAGCTCCAGGCCGGCTTCCTCGATCTCCTCCTCACCCAATTCCTCGCCGCCGACCACCAGGGCCGCGCGGGCAAGCTCGTCGTCGAGCTTGCCGCCGATCTCTCCCGCCTCGACGCCTCCACCGCCGATCCCTTCGCCCGCGAGCTGATCCGCTACTACGAAGCCTCCGCCGCCGAAAAACCCGAGCGCGTCGAGCCCCGCGACCTCGCCGGCACCACCCGCACGTTCCTCGCCACCTTCATCACTCGCGCCCATCAGGCCAGCGCCCGCGTCGCCGCCGCCCTCGCCGCTTTCCAAGCCATCCCCGATTACTCCGACCCCGGCATCGCCGCCGCTGCCACACTGCCCCAGCTCAACGCCCACGAGACCGCGCTCGCCCAGACCTTCCGCGAGCTCCACCCCGCCGATGCCGAGGGCTGGCGCCTCTCCGCCACCGTCCTCTACCTCCGCCAGCGCCTCGACGCCCGCATCGCTGCCACCCCGCAGTCCGATCGAGCCCCACTCTATGAGATCGGCAGCCAGCTCGAAGCCGCCCTCAACACGCCCGACAAAAACGGCGCCGCCCTCCACCCCGGTCGCGAAGCCCTCTTCAAAATCCCCGCCCGCCTCGTCGACCTCCGCCGCCTCCGTCGCCAGCTCGAAGCCCGCGCCGCTCTCGCCGCCGCCTCCACGCCGGCCGCCATCCTCGCCGCCACCGACGATGCGATCATCGCCGACGATCACTCCTCCCTCGTCTGGCAGAAACGCCACGAAGCCGCCCTCGCCCTCGACGACCCGTCCGAGGCGCTGTCCGCCGGCGCCCGCGCCTTCGTCGCCACCTGGAACACCGCCGACGCCGATCCCGCCCGCGCCCTCCCGCCTCCCGCCGCCCAACTTCTCGAGCGCCTCGAAAAACTCTCCGCCGAAGCCCGCACGCTGACCACCCAGGCCGTCTCGCTCTGGGAAACGGCCCAGCCCGTCCGCGCCTGCGCCCTCCTCGACCGCGCCTTGGCTCTCGACCCCGCGCTCCCCGAAGCGTGGCAACATCGCTGGCGCTGGTCCGAGGCGAGCGGCGATCCCGAGTCCGCCGCCCTCGCCCTCGACCGCTGGTGGCGCCTCGACGACCGCACCCCCGTGCCGTTCGCCGCCGCGTTCGCCACCGCCAGCCGCGCCGGCGCCTGGGAGCTCCTCCGCTCCCTCACCGAAGCCCGTCTCGAAACCGAGCCCACCGACACCGCCGCCCGCGTCCTCCTCCTCCACGCCGCGATCGCCCTCAACCAGCCCCACCTCGTTCCCGAGCACACCGTCCCTCTCGCGCATTCGATCGAGCGCGCCCAAAGCGTTCTCCTCCCCGCGGTGCTGGAACTCGTCACCAGCGCCACGGCCAAGCACTTCCCCTACGATCTCAGGGACCTCTTCAAGGAACCCGACGCCCCCGTCGGCCTCGACGTCTGGCTCAACTACCACATCCGGCTCGCCCGCACCGCCGCGCCCGGTGGCGACGCCGAAAGCTGGGCCGCGAAAATAGGTCTGCCCGCCTCCCTCCACCGCGAACGCCTCGAGGATCGCCTCACGCCCACCGACTACCTCGCCCGCACCCGTGGCACCGACCAGGAGCCCATGGCCGGCTTCGTCACCTTCCTCCTCGCCTCCAAAGCCCCGCTCCCCCCCGAGCTCCTCGAGCTCGGCCGCCGCGTATCCAAGGAAGCCTCACTCCCCCTCGTCTTCCGCGCCGTCGTCCACCGCCAGCTCGCCCTTGCCGCCAAGGCTTCCCC
>CAZENI010000602.1:1092-4961 GCA_964513055.1 uncultured Opitutus sp. | reverse complement strand
CCTCCGCCGGCGTGAGCCCGCGGTCCCGCCGCACCATCCAGTCGGCGGCGCACTCCTCGATCCCGGTGACTTCGCGTTCAACGGACATGGGAGGCAGGATTGGCCGCCGGGTGGACGCAGGCGCGCGCGACGCCGCGGGCGCAGAGATACGCGCGACAGCGCATGAGGCCGATCGCGAGCTGCGCGTTCACGGTGCCCTCCGCGATGCCGAGCTTCTCCGCGATCGCGCGATGCGAGCAGCCCTCGATCCGGCGCAACGTGAGGATCTCGCGGCACCGCGGCGGCAGGGCGCGCATCGCCTCGGCGAGCAACTGCAGTTCCTGTTCATGGCTGAGAGTCTCGGCCGCATCGGGCCTCTCTTCTACAACGGACAACTCCGCGAGATCACCTAACGCCTCGACCGCGATGATCTGTTTCCGCCGGAGCAGATCGAGCGCGACATTCCGCGCCACGACGAAGAGATACGCCCGCGTCAGCGTCGCGCTGCCGCCGTCGCGCGCCCGCCACAGCCGCGCATACGTTTCCTGCACGAGATCGTCGATCTCCCCCGCGGCAGGGAAGCGCCCGCGCAGATACGCGCGCAGCTCGCGCTCATGCGGCCGGATCTCCTCCTTGAACCAGCGCAGATCCTCCGCCGCAGCCAGCAGGCCGGAGGGCGCGCACGAAACATGACTGGCGGAAGGGGAACTCACGGCAGGGGGTGGACCGTGCTGCGAGCAAGTGCGCGAACGATTGCGCCGAGGCGAGCCGATTCTTCGCTTCGCACGGAATCACATTTCGTTTTTGCTCCGTCCACGTCCCCCGTCGTGCCCAACCCTTTTCTCCGCTGGCTGCCCCTCGCGCTCCTCGCTCTCGCCGCGTTCTGGCTGCGCACGCACGAGCTGGCGCGCCGCCCGATGCACGCCGACGAGGCGAACCAGGCCGTGAAGCTTGGAGAACTGCTCGACGCCGGCCGCTACGCCTTCGATCCACGCGATCACCACGGCCCGACGCTTTATTTCGCCGCCGTGCCCGTCGCCTGGCTGCGCGGCGAACTCTCCCTCGCCACCCTCACGGAGAAAACGGTCCGGCTCGTCCCCGCCCTCTTCGGCACCGCCGCCGTCCTCCTGCTCGCGCTGCTCGCCGCGCCCCTCGGCCGCTGGCCGGCGCTGGCGGCCGCGGCGTTTCTCGCGCTCGCCCCGCCCGCGGTCTACTTCAGCCGCTACTTCATCCAGGAGACGCTGCTGCTCACGTTCGCCCTCGCCACGTTTCTCGCCGTGCGCGCGTGGTGGCGCAGCGGCCTCACGCGCTGGGCGCTCGCCGCCGGCATCGGCGCCGGGCTCATGCAGGCCACCAAGGCCAGCGCGCCCCTTTTCCTCGCCGCCGCGGCCGTCGCGCTCGCGCTTTGCCGCGATACGCGACCGGCCACGCGCCGCCCGCGCCGCGACCTCGCGTTCGCCGCGGCGGCGGCGCTCGTCACGGGCTTCCTCCTCTACTCCTCCTTCGGCACGCATCTCGCCGGCGCGCGCGACGCCCTCGGTGCCTATGGCCACGCGCTCACGCGCTTCGGCGCCGACGCCGGCCCGACCGGCCACGAGAAACCCTGGTGGTATTACCTGCGGATCTTCGGCTGGCACCGCGAAGGCGGACTGCTCTGGCACCAGGCCGCGTTCTCCGCGCTCGCTGTCATCGGCGTGCTCGTCGCGATCTTCCGTCGCGAGCCGTTCGTGCGCGGCGTCGCGATCTACACCGCGATCGTCGGCGGCACGTTTTCCCTCTTCGCCTACAAGACCCCGTGGCACGCCGTGCATTTCGTGCCGGGCATGGCGATCCTCGCCGTCGCGACGCTCGCCGCCATCGGCCGGCTCCGCACCGGCCGGCTCGTCGCGACGGCGTTCGCGTTGATCACGTTCGCCACGCTCTTCCAGCAGACCTGGCGCGCGTCCTTCCTGCGCCCCGCCGACCAGCGCAATCCCTATGCCTACGTGCACAGTTCGCCCGACGTCCTGAAATATCGCGCGCTCGCCGAGGACGCCCTCGCCCGCGCGCCGTATCAGCCCATCCGTGTCATCGCCGACGAATACTGGCCGCTGCCCTGGTATTTCCGCGGCCTGCCGCGCGTCGGCTTCTGGGCGACGCCGCCTGAGGACTGCGACGGCGCGCTCGTCATCAGCTCGCCCGAGCAGGCCGACACCGTGCGCGCCCGGTTCCGGCGCACCTACCGTGAGTCAATCCTCGGCTTGCGCCCGGGCGTCGTGCGCATCGTCTTCACGCCTGAGCCGTGACGCCCCAACTCTCCCTCGTCGTCCCCGTCTTCAACGAAGCCGGCAATATTCTCCCCCTGACGGAGAGTTCGGTCGGCGTCTTGCACACCATGGGGCGCCCCTTCGAAATCATCCTCGTCAACGACGGCAGCACCGACGCCACCGCGGCCGAGATCGCCGCCGCGCGCGCACGCTGGCCCGAGGTGCGTGAACTCGCCCTGCCGCACAACTCCGGCCAGGCCGTCGCGCTCCTCGCCGGACTCCGCGCGGCCCAGGGCGACTACCTGCTGATGATGGACGGCGACGGCCAGAACGACCCGCGCGACTATCCGCAACTCCTCGCGCTGGTCGAGAGCGGCCAGGTCGATCTCGCCTGCGGCTGGCGCGTCGATCGCCATGACTCCACGCTGCGCCGGATCATGTCGCGCTTCGCCAACGTCGTGCGCGGCGCCTTCCTCAAGGACGGCGTCCACGATTCCGGCTGCCAGCTCCGCGTGATGCGGCGCGAGGTGCGCGACGCGTTTTTCCCCATGGAGCTGATGCAGAGCTTCATCCCCGCGCTCGCCGTCGCCGCCGGTTACCGCGTCGGCGAGACACCCGTGCGCCACCACGCGCGCCTGCACGGCGATTCCAAATACGGCTTCCGCCGCCTCCTCTGGCGCCCCGCCGCCGCGATGTTCGGCCTGAAATGGAAAATCCTCCGCGGGAAAACGCCGAAACGGGAAAACAAAACCGCTGATGCGCGCTAATAAACGCTGATGAAATCAACCTTCCCGACATTAGCGCCTATCAGCGCCCATCAGCGGTTTCTCCGCACCGCATGACGCACACTTTCCAGCACGAAGCCATGGCGACGTTCTTCGAGATCGTCATCGCCCACGCCGATCGCGACTACGCGCGGCAGGCGGCCATCGCCGCGTTTCAGGAACTGGATCGACTGGAAACCCTCCTCAGCCGCTACATCGAGTCGAGCGACATCGCTCGCGCCAACCGCCTCGACGCCGGCGCCACCGCGACCATCACGCACGACACCCTGGAGTGCCTGCTCATCGCCGCCGACGTCGCGCTCGCCACGGGCCGCGCCTTCGATCCCGCCTACGCCTCCGTGCGCCTCCCCGGCCGCGCGCCCGAGACCCCGCCCTTCACCCTCGATCCCGCAGCCCACACGATCACCTCGCACGCCGAACAGCTCCACCTCGACCTCGGCGCGGTCGGCAAGGGCTTCGCGCTCGATCGCATGGCCGACCTCCTCCGCGATTGGGACATCCCCGGCGCGTCGCTCAATGCCGGCGGCAGCTCCGTCCTCGCCCTCGGCGCGCCGACTCCGGCCGGCGCGGGCTGGCCCGTGGGGATCGGCGAAGCCCCCGGCCAACGCACCCTCGCGCTCGACCGCGGCTCCATCAGCGGCTCCGGCATCGCCGTGAAGGGCGCGCACCTGATCGATCCGCGCACGGGCGAGCCCGCCGTGCGCACCGCGCGCACCTGGGCCTTCGCTCCCACCGCCGCGCAGGCCGATGCGTTGTCGACCGCATTCTTCGTGATGGTCGAGGCCGACATCGCCGCCCTGTGCGAGGCGCACCCACAGCTCGGCGCCGCCCTCAGCGCCCCCGGCGGAGAACTGATCGT
>CAZENI010000602.1:0-1082 GCA_964513055.1 uncultured Opitutus sp. | reverse complement strand
GATTCCGGGCCTGACATGCCGCACCCGTTGCACCCCGCCTCACTTCTTGTCGCCGCCCGCACGATAAGTTTCGCATACCGGCCGTGTGCGCGCGATAAGTTGCGCGCGTTTGAAATCCCACCGACGGACTGTTGGTTGAATTTCGCCGCCCACGTCTCCTTACTTCTCCCACCCCTTCGCGTGTCACCCCTCCCGCGCCCTTGACCTTGATATGGTGATGTTTCCGTTCGTGCTGCAATCTATGCGTCGCTTTCGCCAAGAAACGAAGGCCATTGGAAATTGAGCGAGGGAACCCGCGCTCGAATCTCTCCCCCGCACCGAATGACCCAGCACCCCTACGCGTTTCTTGCCCTGTTCGGCCTCGTGGCGGTCGCGTTCCCGCTGATTTTGCTCTCGGTCGCCCAGCTCTGGTTCCGGTTTTTCCAGCCGCCCAAGCCGAGCACCGTGAAAGGCGACGCCTATGAGTGCGGCGTCGCTTCCAGTGGCGACTCCTGGATCCAGTTCAAGGCCCACTACTATCTCTACGCGATCCTGTTTCTGATCTTCGACGTCGAGGTGCTTTTCCTGCTGCCTTTCGCCGTGGCGTTCTCCGATCTGCCCGCCGGCGCTCTGCTCGCGATGCTCGTCTTCATGCTGCTGCTGGCCGAGGGGCTCGTCTGGGCCTGGCACCGCGGCCACCTGGAGTGGAAATAACATGAGCGACCCCACTCCTCCCCCGATCAGCCAGGCGGAGCGCGATGAACTCCGCCGCCACGGCATCCTCCTCACCAGCATGGAGGAACTCTACACTTGGGGCTGCAGCCACTCGGTCTGGCCCCTGAACTTCGGCCTCGCCTGCTGCGCCATCGAGATGATCGCGGCCTCCATGGCCCGCTTCGACATCGCCCGTTTCGGCTCGGAAGTCTTCCGCCCGTCGCCGCGCCAGGCCGATCTCCTCATCGTCTCCGGCACCGTCACCAAGAAAATGGCCCCGCAGGTCGTGCGCCTGTGGAATCTGGTGCCCGAGCCCAAATACTGCATTGCGATGGGCGCCTGTGCGATTTCCGGCGGGCCCTTCAAGCAGGGCTACAACGTGCTCAAGG
>CAZENI010000601.1:0-4962 GCA_964513055.1 uncultured Opitutus sp. | reverse complement strand
GCCAGCGTCGCCGGCACCGGCTGCGGCGAATCGTCCGGCGCGGTCGGATCGATCGGGAGGCCGATCTCGACGCGCTGGAGGCGGCCCACGCGGCCGCTGCGGACGAGTTCGCATGCCCGGCGGAATTGCGTGCTCGAGCGCTGCTGGCTCCCGAGCTGGAAGATCCGGCCCGACTTCGCGACGGCGTCACGCAGGAGGATGCCCTCGGCATGCGTCATCGTCATCGGCTTCTGGAGGTAGACATCCTTGCCGGCGAGAATCGCCGCCAGCGCCGGCTCCGCGTGCCAGTGATCGGGCGTGCTGATCACGATCGCGTCGATGTCTGGCCGCGCGAGCATCTCGCGGTAGTCGCCAAAGACCGCCACTGCGGGCGCCGGTGTCTTCGCCTCGCGATGGAGCGACTCGACCAGCGTGCGCCCGTCCGCGGCGCGGCGGGAGTCGAGGTCGCACACGGCGACATAGTCCGCGAGGCCGGAGTGAAACACCGCCGGCATGTCGTGTCCGCGCGCGATGCGGCCGCAGCCGATCTGGCCGACGCGGATCCGGTTGCTGGGGGCGTTCGCGCCGAGCAGGCGCGCCGGGATGAGGTTCGGCAGCGCCACGGCGCCGAGGCCGAGGAGCGAGGCGCGGGTGAATTCGCGCCGGGTGAGCGGGGTCTGCTTGAGGTTCATGGGGTCTTGCGGTCCATCGCCCAGAGAATGCCTCCGAGGATGTGCTTTTGGAAAATCGGATCAGCATACGCCTCTTTGCGGTGGCCGAGCGTCGTGAACCAGCACCGGCCGCCCTCGAACACGTGGCACCACGCCAGCGGCTGCGTCGCCTTGTCCGCCGGCTTCTTCGGATCGTCCAGACTCGCCAGTTCGCCCGCGAGCAGCACGTGGAGCCCGGCCGGCATGTCGCGCAGGAAATAGAACTCGTCGACCCACACCCATTTCTCGCCCAGGTGCGCGGTCGAGGGATGCCGGCGATCGACGACCTGCATTGTGAACTCCTGCAGCTTCGGATGCCGCACGAAGGAACCGCCCGCCATCGCCCAGAACCATGGCCACGCGCGCATCGAGCCGCACGCCGAGTGGATGCCGGCGAACCCGCCGCCGTCGCGGATGAAGCCCTGCAGCGCCGCCTTCTGCTCCTCGGTGTCGAAAATCTGGTTGTTGGTGTTGGTGAACACCAGCACGCGATACTGCTTCAGGTTCGCGGCCGTAAACGCCGCCGGATCATCCGAGACGTCGACCGCGAAGCGGTTCGCCGCGCCGAGCTGCCGCACCATCGCGACGCTGCTCGCGATGTTGTCGTGCACGTAGCCCTTCTTGCCGTCGAGCGTGAGGCCGTTGCGCGTGTAGAGCAGGATGCGGGGCTCGGGCGCGGCGCCGCGGGCACCCACGCCACTGAGCACGAACGCCACGATCAGGGTAAGGACAATGCGCATGAGTCTTGGGGATCGCGGCCCAGCCTACGCTGCGCTGCGCGCTTTGACTCATCACTTCTTGTCCACCACTCCGCATTTAATTCCCAGCCGGCCCGTCGGTGCGCCGCACGGTGCCCCCGCCGTTCAGAGTTCGAACGACGCCGACAGGATGAACTGCCGCGGCTCGACGATGCGGTAGGCGTTCGGCGTGCCGTCCGGATACGCGCTGATCGGCTGCAGCCGGCCGCTTTCCTGAAGGTTGCGGATGTTGAGCTGCAGGCTGGTGCTGATCTTGTTGGAAAGCTTCAGCCGGTAGCTTGCGAACGCGTCCACATAGAGCCGCGCCTGGTCGTAGATCGGGCGGTTCGGGTCGAGCGTCGTGATCACGGCAGGGAGCTGCTCGACGCCGTAGTAGCCGATGGCACCCTTGTCCTCCCAGCGCACCGCGCCGCCGAGCGTGAAACGCTTGATCCACTCCTTATCCAGGCCGAGGCCGGCGAGCCGGTAGCTCGTGCTCAGGTTCATGCGGTATTTGCGGATCTGCGGGCGGCTCTTGCCCTGGTTCGCCACCGCCACGTCGTAGGGCGTTTTCACGGAGGTGGCGAAAAACTGGGACGGCGAGTTGGTGCCGTTGTAGCGCTCGGTCCACCACGGCCGGTTGAGCTCCGGGTCGATGATGCTCTGCCAGACGGGCAGCCGCTCGTTGATCCACTGCGTGACGGCCGGCGCGAGCTTCGAGTCGATCGACTCCTGCTCGGTGACGTTGAACTTCGTCGTCCAGAAGGGCGTCGGATTCCAGTGCACCTCGATCTCGACGCCCTTGGCGGTGATGTCCTGCGTCTCGGCGACGAGTTCGTTTTGCACATCGCGCGACTCGGGGCGCGTGAAGAACGAAGTATCAAGCTTGGTGATGCGCGCGACCTCCTGGTTGATCTGATCGCTCGTGAGCGTGCGGCCCTGCGCGGCGGCGGCGTTCGTCACCCACGCGGCGGCGCGGGTCGCCAGGTTGAAGAACTGGTTGCCGTTGGGGGAATCGAAATCGAGGTTGCGCACCCGCTGCGCGATGATGCGCGCGCTGCCGTTGCGCGAATCGATCTGCGTCGTCTCATACTTGTTCGCCCGCAGGACGAGCTTTCCGTTGAACAGGTTCAGCGAAAACCCGTAGTCCTTGCCGTGGCCGGTGGGGTCGGGCAGCGGCCCGAGGTAGAGGCCGACCGCGTAGCCCTGCGGCTGGAAGCTGTTTGACTGGTTGTAGTGGAAATTCAACCACCGCGTGGCCTTCACCACGACGCCCGCGGTCTTCGTCCGGCCCGCCGCGTGCACCCAGTCGGCCGGGTTGAGGTTGAAGGTGGAGTCGTAGTCGAGCACGACGGTGTTGTCGGGCAGGGCCCGGAACAGCGGGGTGCCGCGCTGCCGCTGGTCGCGCTCGTCGTTGCGCAGGCCGAAGGTCGTCACGATGCGGTCCTTCAACAGGTGGCTCTGCAGCACCACGCCGCGGGTCCGCAGGATCGCGCGGTCCCAGGTGTTGGTCGAATCGAACCAGAAATCGGGCGCCAGCTTCGCCTGCTCGGTGACGAAGTTCGGAACCGCGTTGGCCGTGCCGGGATTCGTCCAGCCGCCCCAGCGATACGGATACACGCCGGGCGCGAAATCGCGCGGGGCCTGGTCCGCGTTGAAGCCCACGTTGTCGCCCACGTAGTAGCGATAGTAGGTGAAGGCGGTGTTGAGCGGCGCGTAGTTGGACGAGGTCCCGGTGCGCGTGGGATTCCACGCGTGGGGCGACACGAGCATGTCGCGCCAGATCGTCGTCCGCGAGCGGTTCTCCTTGTATTCGCCGTAGCCGAGGAGCTGATGCATGCCAGCCCATTTCAGGAGGCTGCTTTCGCGCCGCAGATCGAGCCGGTAGGCGAGCTGGCCGCGATATGTCTCGCGCTCGGAGGGACCGCCGGTGATGCCCTTCGAATTCCAGAAGCCGATGTAAGGCCGCTGGAAGAACGGATTCGGGCTGCCGTCCACCATTCGCTCGTTGGCGTCGATGTGGAGGAATCCCGTCGCGCCGGAACTGCCCGCGGTGCCGTAGAGCCCGCGGTTGTCGCGGCGCGACGCCTCGCGAAAGTAGCCCGCCTGCGCCGCCAGCAGGTGCCGCGGGGTCTCGAGGATGATCTGCTCGCCCTGCAGGTGCGTGATGAGCGTCGTCTCGTTGATCCGGTTCATCGCGGCCAGGTTGATGTGCTCCCAGTCGTAGACCGACTTGCTGGTCACCGAGGGATCGCTCGAGAAGAGCGGCTGCGTCGCGCGAATCTGCTCGGGCGTGGTGTTGACGAGCACGATGTTCTGGTTGCGCCCCTCCGGCGTCGCCGTGCTGCTCGTGCGGCCCGGGCCCCAGTAGCCGATCGAGCCGTCGGTGTTGATGAACAGCGCGGACTGGTCGCGGATGCTGGCGCTCGTGAAATAGGGCGGCAGCGTCGTCGCGGTGAAATTCGTCGGCACGCGCACGCCGTTGATCTTCGCGGAGAACGTCACCGGATCCCACGTGGGCATGCCCGCCTTGATCCAGCCCGTGATCGCGTCGCGCGGCGGCGTGGTGTTGGGCCGGTTGCCGGTGATGTGATAATAGAAATGCGACGCCGTGAGCGTGGTGCGCTTGAAGGGCTGGTAGCGCACCATGGCGTTGAGGCGCCGGGTGTCGGTGCCGGAGGGCTTCCGCACATAGCCGTCGTGCTGGAAGACCGCGCTGCCGCGCACCGCGAGCCGGTTGCGCCACAGCACGCGGTTGAGATCGAGGCTTGCGCGATAGCCGCCCCAGTTGTCGAAGCGCAGGCTCGTCTGCGAGCGATCGCGGCCGAGGTTGGCCCCGGCCGGCGCCATGTTCACGGTGCCGGCGGCGTTACCGAGCCCGAACACCGTCGAGTTCGGCCCGCGGCTGATTTCGACGGCGTCGAGCACCGAGGGATCGATCGGCATGCGGCCGCTCGTCTCGAAATTGGCGAAGGAGAGGTTCGCGGCGCCGACGCCGCGCACGCGGTTCGAGCCCTGCGGATTCAGCGAGTTGTCGGTCGGGCTGGCGTTGCGGTCGACCGAGAACTCCGTGTAGGTGCCGATGCCCTCCGTGCCCGCCTCGTAGAGGAAGATGTCGTTGATATCGAGCATCGCGAAGTCGGACATCTGCTCCTTCGTGATCACGCTGATCGACGACGCCAGGTCCTCGACCTTCGAGTTCAGCCGCGTGCCGGACATCGTGCTCGAGGCGTAGTATCCACGTCCCTCGGACGTGACTTCGAACGGCGAGAGCAGCACCGCCTCCTCGCCGGACCGGCCGGTGGACACGGCCAGCGGAGCCGGCGCGCGCTGCGCCGCCTGCAGAGCCGCAACCTCGTTCGGGTCGAGCCGGCCGTTCTTGTTCGCATCGTATTTCGCCAGCAGGAGCGGATCGGTCGCGGGCGTCTGGGCCAGCGCCGTCGCGGCGCAGCAGAGCGCGACGATGGCGCGCGGGAAGGTCAGGCAGGGGCGGGTTTTCACGGAGTGCGGGGGGATGGGGCCGGTTTCCACGGGGG
>CAZENI010000600.1:0-4971 GCA_964513055.1 uncultured Opitutus sp. | reverse complement strand
CGGCACCCCACGATGAACCGCTTCCCTTGCTTTCGCTTCGCGGCGCTCGCCTGCCTCGCCCCGGCGGCGCCGTTGTCCGCTCAGATCGACACCGTCCAGACGATCGCGCCGGGCGTGTATTTTCACCAGGGCGACATCCGGCGCGGGCACAGCAACAACGGCTGGATCGTGTTCGAGGACTACGTGCTCGTGATCGAGGCGAATTTTCCCTCGGGCGCGAAAGTCGTGATGCCGAAAATCAAGGCCACCTCCGACAAGCCGGTGCGTTTCGCCTTCAACACCCACCACCACGGCGACCACGCCTACGGCAATCAGATTTGGGCGGATGCCGGGGCGACCATTGTTTCGAGCCAGGGCGCGCTCGATGAGACGAAGTCGGCGGAGACGGGCTACTACGGCGGCGCGCCGGGCCGCTGGGAGGATGCGGCGAAGCGGCGTCCCGATGTCGCCGAGTCGAAACTGAAGCCGCCTTCGCTGGTGTTTCCCCGCGAGATGGCGTTCGACGACGGCAAGCGTCGGGTGGAACTGAAGTGGCTCGGCGTGGCGCACACGAAGGGCGACGGCTTCGTCTGGCTGCCGAAGGAGAAAATCCTGTTCACGGGCGACGCCTGCGTGAACGGCCCGCACAATTACATGGGCGACGCCAACGTGACCGAGTGGATCAAGACGCTCGAGGCGGCGAAACGGCTCGGCGCGGAGAAAGTGATTCCCGGCCACGGCCCGATGGGCGGTCCGGAGGTGCTGGTCGATCAGCAGGCTTATTTCGTCGAGCTGCAGCGCCGGATGCAGGCGATGATCGCGGCGAAGAAATCGCCTGCGGAGGTGAAGGCGGCGCTCCCCGGGGTGGCGACGGAGCTGAAGGCGATTCCGAACCTCGCGCGCTTCGTGCCCGGCTCGCTCTTAGCGCACGCGGAAAAGATCCACGTCGAACTCGGCGGCGCGCCGTTTCCGCGATGAAACGCCTCGTCCTCCTGCTGGGCGCATTCACGGCCCTCGCCCGCGCCGCGGCGCCGATCGACCCCTCGGGTTTCCGCGACTCGGCGCATCACTGGCGCAACATCAACCAGCCCGAGCGCATCATGCAGGCGCTGCCCGACCAGCCGTCGTATGCGGCGGGGCAGGTCCGCGAGATCGCGGAGAACGTGATGCTTTTCCAGCGCGCCAACGGCGGCTGGCCCAAGGACTACGACATGCTGGCGGTGCTCACTGAGGCGCAGAAGAAACTGATCCGCGACACGCGGGCGAACACCGACACGAGCTACGACAACCACACGACGCACGCGCAGGTGGACTACCTGGCGCGGGCGGCGGCGCTCACGGGCGAGGCGGCGCACCGCGACGCCTGCGGGCGCGGCCTCGGGTTCATGCTGGCCTCGCAGTATCCGAATGGCGGATTCCCGCAGTGGTGGCCGAAGGCCGGCACGATCGCGAAGCGGATCACCCTCAATGACGGCGTGATGATGGGCATCCTGAACGTGCTGAAGGACGCCGCGGACGGCGCGCCGCACTTTGCCTGGCTCGACGCGGCGGTGCGCGCGCGCGCGGCGGAGGCGGTGGCGCGGGGCACGGCCTGCCTGCTGCAGATGCAGGTGCGGGCGGGCGGCACGCCGACGGGGTGGGGGCAGCAGCACGACGAGACGACGCTCGAGACGGTGGGCGCTCGGACCTTCGAGCTGCCGTGTGTCTCGCCGGCGGATACGACGGAGGTCGTGCGTTTTCTGATGCGTGACGCGCGGCCTTCGCCGGAGATCGCCCGGGCGGTCGACGCGGCGGTGGCGTGGCTGCGGAAGGTCCGGCTGGATGGCATCCGGGTCGAGCGCGTGGCGGCGCCGCCGGCGGAGTTCTTTCGGCACAAGACCGATTTCGATGTCGTGGTCGTGAAGGACGAAAAGGCGCCGCCGCTCTGGGCGCGCATGATCGAGCCGGGCACGGACCGGCCGATCTTCGCGAGCCGCGACGGGATCAAGGTGTATTCGCTGGCGGAGGTGGACCGCGAGCGGCGCACAGGATCGGGCTGGTATGGCACCTGGCCGGCGCGATTGATCAACGACGAGTATCCGAAGTGGCGCGCCCGGCGCGAGGCGGCGCGGTAGTTTGGCGTGGCGCTGCGGCGGGGCTTGCGCCAGCGTGACGGCCCGTTTTCGGTTTATCTCCCCATGAAGAAGCTCCTCGCGTTTTTTTGCCTCACCGCGGTCTGCGCCTGGGCGCAGGAACAGGTCCTGAATTTCGGCCCGCGGGGGAAGCTCACGCTTTACCTGCTCGGCGACTGGAAGGCCGTGGTCATCGACATGGCCGGGCAGTATGAAGTCACGCTTTCGCCGCGGAACGAGGAGATCAATGCCTCGTGCTCGATCAAGGTGACCTTCCCGGAGGTCGACCGCTATGACACGAAGGCGCGGCTCAAGCTGCGGGTGGAGGCCGATTGCGCGCCGTATCTCTCGCAGTCGGTCGAGGGCAAGGCCTACGCCAAGGAGTTCGTGATCGGCACGGGCTACGGCTACTACTGCAATTTTACCGATGCGGCGCTGCGCGGGAGCAAGAAGGCGCCGCCGGGTGAGTTCAAGGTCATCAGCGCCGGGAAAATCCGGCTGGCGCCGGACATCCTGATCGAGCTGTTTTTCGGCGCCGACAGCTTCAAGGACGAGGCGTATCAGCAAATCCTGGGCGCGATCGAGGGCATGGTGTTCACGCCGGGCCGCGGGCGTTGAGCCGGCGGTGCCGTGCGAGCCGGCCGCACCGGCGGACGGGGCGGCGGCGACGCGCCTTATCGAGGCCACGGCGCCACCGCGGGAATTCGGGTGGCGCGCAAAATCTTGCCTCGCCGAGCACCGGCGCGGCACTACGCTGCCGCCGGTTTTCAACGCAGGTTTCGCGTATGTCCCACCCACCGGCCTACCGCATCTCTCCGCACGTTTCGCATCAGACGATCGATGGCGAAGTGATCGCGATCAACTTTGACGACGGCGTTTACCACAGCCTGCGCGGGAGCGCGGCGGCCGTGTGGGCGGGACTTGAATCTGGAGCGTCGAGCGCCGCGATGGCCCGCGCGTTTGCGGGCCCGGCCGGTGACGTCGTTCCGGCAATTGACGCGTTCGTGGAAAAACTCCGCGAGGCGCGGCTGATCGAACCGGGCACGGCTGCACCGCCGGCCGGGGAGTATTCGCCGGCGGCGGGCGCGATCGCCTGGAGCGTGCCGGAGCTGGAGACGTTCACCGATCTGTCGCAGCTCCTGCTCGCGGATCCGATTCACGATGTCGGCGCGGAGTCGTGGCCCACGCTGGAGAAGTCGCCGCAGCCGTGATGGCGCAGAGTGAACCGGCCACCGCGGTGGAGAGTGCCGCCGTCACCCCGGGGCATTTCTTCGAGCGCGTCTGGGACGGAGCCGAGGCGTCCTGTCGCGAAGTGGCCGCGCCCGTGGCGGATGTTTTTCGCCTGGGCGGCCGGCGAACGCGCCTGCGCAGCGCCAGCGCGACGCTCCACGCCGCGCTCGCCAGCGCCCTGCGCCGCTGGCCCGGCGCGGGTCCGACTGAGAACGAACTCGACATCGTCGCATGGGAAACCGCGGCCGGCGCCGTGCCTTTTCCCGTCGTCCCGGGGGCGGGCAGCGACCCGTGGAGGCACGGGCGGGTGGAGCGATTTTGCGATGAGCGGCACGTGCTGCTCTGGCAGCCGCAGTTGTGCGCGGTGACGGCGGTCGATTGCGCGACCGGCCGGGCGGTGTTCGTGATCGATGCCGCCGGGCGGCTGCCTTATCACGAAAGGGCTGCGCCGTTGAAGCCGTTGCTCAACGTCTATTTCGGCGCGAGCCGGCGGGGTCATTTGATCCACGGTGCTGCGGTGGCGAGACACGGCCGCGGCCTGCTGCTGACCGCGCCGGGCGGGTCGGGCAAGAGCACCACGGCGTTGAGCGCGCTGCGGGCCGGATGGGATTATCTCGCGGACGATTGGTGCCTGGTCTCGCAGGACGGAGCGCCCCGGCTCCACAGCGTGTATGAAACGGCGAAGCTGCACTGGGACAATCTGCATCGGGCCGCCGGCTTCGAGAGCGTCGTGATCAACCGCGCCGCCGCGGCCACCGAGAAGGCGGTTCTGGCCCTCGGCGCCTCGGCCTGGGGCGGCGGTTTTCGCGAGGAAGTGCCGCTACACGCCATCGCGCTGCCGCACGTGGCGTCCGGCGCCGACACGACGTTTGCGCGTGTGAACGGACTGCGCGCGTTTCACGGGATGGCGACCGAGACGCTGCGCTCCATCACCGGCACGGGCCCCGCGAGTGTCGAGTGGCTCGCGCGCCTCTCCCGGAGCGTGCCGGTGTATTCGCTGGCGCTGGGCAGCGACCTGGAGCGAATCCCGCCGGCGCTGGAGCAACTCCTCGCGGCCGCGGAAGGGGCGCGATGAAGCCGCGCGTCTCAGTCGTGCTGCCGATCTTTAACGGCCGGCCGTTCCTGGCGGAGGCGATCGCGAGCGTGCGGGCCCAGCAGTGGGACGACCTCGAGCTCATCGCCGTGGACGACGGTTCGACCGATGGCTCGGCCGACGAGCTGCGACGGCTGGCGCCCGAGGCGATTCTGATCCGGCAGGAGAATCGCGGGGCCGCGGCGGCGCGCAATGCCGGCATCGCGCGCGCGACGGGAGTGTATCTGACCTTTCTGGACGCGGACGACATCTGGCCGGAGGGCAAGCTGGCGCTGCAAGTCGGGCGGCTCGAAGCCGATCCCGCCCTGCTGGCCTCGTGCGGCGAGATGTGTCCGTTCACGGATGTCCGCGGGCCGGACGGGGCGGTGGTGCGCCGCCTGGCGACGCCGTATTTTCTCTTCCTGCTCGGTGGCATGGTCGCGCGCACGGCCGGATTTCGGGAGGTGGGGCTGTTCGACGAGGTGAAGTTTTCGCGGTTCTCGGATGACACCGACTGGTTTTTTCGCGCCTGGGAACGGACGGCGAAAATCGAGCTCTGCAAGAATGTCACGCTGCTCT
>CAZENI010000599.1:0-4980 GCA_964513055.1 uncultured Opitutus sp. | reverse complement strand
GATTTTGTCGGCGATGATGCCGCCGATGATGATGCCGAAGCAGAAGCCGGTGAACCCGGCGCCGCCGATCGCTCCGAGTTGCGTGGCGGTGAAGCCGAATTCGGACGCCCAGTTGTCGAAGATGCCGCCGCGGATGCCGAAGCCCATGCCGGCGGCAAAGATGGCCATAAAGCCCGCCCACAACAGCCGGCTGGCGTTGGGGACGATGGCGTCGTTGCTGAGGTTAGCGTTACTCATAGGTGTGAATCACAGGATGGTTGACGGAGGAAAAGAAGCCGCGCGATTGCCTGCGCCGGAGGGCGCACGACAGGGGCAGGGGCGGGACTGGCGCTGGGGACGGGAATGCGCTGCAAGGGGTTGAAGCAAGCGCGCCCACGTTGAGTGGCGCGGGAGCGGTGGGCAAGGGCGCTTTTTGATTCAATCACCCGCTTTCGTGTGCCGATAGAAAAGCAGCCCCGCGTGAACCCCGATGAACGGCCCCCTGCACCTCTTCCAACTCCGCCCGGCGCCTGACCGGCGCCACCGCGAAGCGATCGAGGTCGCGACCGCGCATGCACCAGTCCGTGGCTCGGTGCGCTTCCTGGCGCCCGCGCTTCCGACACCGCACCAATTCAGTAGCGAACTGCCCTTCACGGTAAATCTCCGGCCCCGCGACCGCGGACGTCCCTGATGTTCAAAAAAACAAATTCGAGGGAAACTCCGCGGCACCTTCCCCCGTCGCCACGGTCCCCACTTTCCCGCTACACGAACTGCAAACCCGACTGACGCCATGGCCTTTCCCGTTCCCCATTTTCACCCCACGCCCCCGCCGCCGCTGCCCGAGCCGCCCGCGATGGTGCGCGCCGCCGCCCGCGAAGACGCGATGTGGGACCGCCCGATCTTCAAGGCCCCGCCGCTCCAGCTCCATCCGCAGGCATTCGACGCGAAAATCTTCGCGCAGGAACTCTCCCTGGTCGGCCTCGTCGCGCGCTGATCCCGCCGGCGGCGGTGTTCGCCAGGCTCTCGCTTTCCAACACGGGCTTCCGCCCGTGTTTTTTTGTGCCGCAAACTCCGGCGCGCCGCCGCCCCGCGATGCGATGGCGAAGAGAGCACGGCGTCGGCGCGGAGGTGTCCGCAATCGACATCGGCTCCGCCCCCGCTAAGTAGTTTCACGCGCAGCCTCGCGCTCGCCATAAGTATCTGCGCCGCCTTTCTTCACCGAAGCTCGCTCCATGTCCGTTCCTGTGCCGACCGCCTCTCCGCCTGCGGTGACCCCGCGGATCTCTCCGCTCCGCTCGCGCGACCACCCGATCGAAATCCAGACGCGGGTCGAACTCGTCCGGATGGCGTTTCGCGAACTCGCCGGGGGCACGCTCGCATCCACGGCCACGGCGGTCGCGTTCGCCATCGCGGTCGGAGCCAGCCTCAACATCTCGCCGCTCGGCATTTCGATCTGGCTCGCCCTGATGGTCGGCGTCGGCGGTTACCGGCTGTGGCTCGCCCAGGCGTTCTTCCGTGCCAATCCCACCGACGCGACGGAGTCCTCCCACTGGGGACTGCGCTATGTCGTGGCGACCACCATCACCGGCATCGGCTGGGGCGCCTCGGTCTGGCTGTTCCCGACGATGAAGGATGACTCGGCGCTCGGCACCGCCCACGTGCTGGTGCTGGCGGGTCTTACCACGGGTTCGACCCGCCTGTTGCTGCCGATGCGCAAGGGCAGCGTGGCCTACCTGCTCGCCGTGATGGTCCCGCTGTCCGCACGCTACTTTTCACAAGGCGACCTCCTGGGCATCACACTCGGCATCTGCGTCGCGCTGTTCATCCTCTACATGGCGTCGGCCATGCAGCGCAATCATCGCTCCCTCTCCGATGCGCTGGTCATGCGATTCGAACGCGAGGCGCTGGCCGCGGAGCTGCAGGCCGAGAATACCCGCCGGGAGTCCCGTGAATCGGAACTTCGCGAAGCCCGCGAAAAGGCCGAATCGGCGAGCCGCGCGAAGGGCGAGTTCCTCGCCACCATCTCCCACGAGATCCGCACGCCGATGAACGGCGTCCTCGGCATGCTCCGCGTCGTGCGCGACACCCCCTTGTCACATGAGCAACGCGGCTACCTGAAGACCGCCTCCGATTCGGCGGAGTCGCTCTTGTTGCTGCTCAACGACGTGCTCGATTTCTCGAAGATCGAGGCCGGCCGTCTCGAACTGGAGCACGCGCCGTTTCAGCCCGTGACGGTCGCCAAGGCCGTCAACGACCTCCTGCACGCCCGCGCCCGGGACAAGGGACTCCAGTTCGACCTGCAAATCGGTGATAATCTTCCCGGCGCAATCATCGGCGACGCCACCCGCCTCCGCCAGATTCTGGTGAATCTCATCGGCAACGCCATCAAGTTCACCGAGCGCGGACGCGTCGAGCTGAGTGTCGCCTGCGCAGAACGCACACCCACCCGCGCCGTGATGCAGTTCACCGTCACCGATACTGGCATCGGCATCGACTCCGCCGCGCTGGAGCGCCTCTTCAAGCCCTTCACGCAGGCGGACACCTCGATGAGCCGGCGCTACGGCGGGACCGGCCTCGGGCTGGCCATCTCGATGCGGCTCGCGCAGGCCATGGGCGGCGCCTTGCAAGTGCAGAGCGCGATCAACCAGGGCACCACCTTCCGCCTCATCCTGCCCTGCAAGCTCCCGGAAGTCGCCCTCACGCCGACGCCGCGGCACGACGAACCGCCGCGGTTCGTCACCCCCACTCTCCATGGCCGGGTGCTGGTGGTCGAGGACGACTCGGTCAACCAGCAGGTCATCGAACTCTTCCTGAAAAAACTGAACGTGACCCCGAAGTTTGCCGGGGACGGCGAGGCGGCGATCGCCACGGCCATGTCCGAGACCTTCGACATCATCCTCATGGACTGCCAACTGCCGGGGATCGATGGCATGGAGACCACGCGCCGGATTCGAAAAAAAATGGAGGGTGGCCGCCCCTTGAAGATCATCGCGCTGACCGCCAACGCCAGCACCCACGTGCGTGAGGCCTGCCTGGCCGCCGGCATGGACGACTTCCTAACCAAGCCTGTCCGCTTCGAGCTGCTCGCGAACGTGCTGCAACGGAATCTGCCGCCCCCGGCTTAGGAAAGGCGTCAAGCGTCGCCCCGGAGTGTGGTTTCTCGCTTGGTTCGGCTCGCGTCGGCGGTGCCCGAAGCTAGCGCGCCGGATACGGCCAAAACCGACGCCCGGCCCCGAATCCCCGCCTGATTTCGCGGGAAACGGCCGTATCGGCCGGCGAAATTGAGAAGTATTCCGACCGCGATTGGCGCATATTCGAGATACGCGCCCTGCTCAAACCAGGGCGAAAACGGGCTGATTTTCGCCGAATCCGGACCAAATCACCCCATTTTCGGCTGTTTCCACCGGATTTGAACCGATTCCGCGAAATCGGGTGGAAATCAGTGATTGCTCCTCGGCGGCGAATACTTTTGAACGACCGACCACAAATTCCAACTAACGCAACCAGCGCCCTCAACTCAACCAAGGCACCCTTTTGGACCTCAAACAGATTAAGCAAATCATCGAGCTCATGAAGCGCTCCGAGCTCACGGAGTTCGCGGTCGAAGAGGAAGGTTTCAAGCTGAAGATCCGCCGGGGCACGAATGGTCTGCCCATCGTTACGACCGCCCGAGGCTCCAACCCTCCCTTCATCGCCGGCGACACCACGCCTCCGATTCCGCCGGCATCAGCAGCACCCACGGGTGGAACCGCCCCCGGCACCCCGCCGCGCGAGGAGGCCGGCATCGGCTACATCAAGTCACCGATGGTCGGCACCTTTTATCGGGCCGCGTCACCGGAAAGTAAGCCGTTCGCCGACGCGGGTGCCAAGGTCGTCGAAAACACCGTGGTTTGCATCATCGAGGCCATGAAGATCATGAACGAGATTCAGGCCGAGGCCAAGGGCACTGTGCTCGAGGTGTTGGTCGAGAACGGCCAGCCGGTCGAATACGGACAGCGGCTGTTCAAGATCAAGCAGGGCTAGTGCGGTCCGCATCCCGCTGAGAGTCCAGGGTTGGGCGCCGCCGCCGGCGCCTCACTTCGGCTGGGACCAGTTTCTCAGCCGGCGACTCTCCCCTCTCCAACCTTCCGACCCGTTCCATGATTCAAAAAGTCCTCATCGCCAATCGCGGTGAAATCGCCCTTCGCATCGTGCGCGCGTGCCGTGAATTGGGCATCAAGACCCTGGCGGTCTATTCGGAGGCCGACGTGCAATCCCTGCACGTGCAACTCGCCGACGAGGCCATCTGCATCGGGGGACCCAAAAGCGCCGACAGCTACCTGCGCGCCGATCGCATCATCAGTGCCGCGGAAATCGCCGACGTCGATGCGATCCACCCGGGCTACGGCTTCCTCTCGGAAAACGCGAAATTCGCCGAGCAGTGCGAGTCCTGTAACATCAAGTTCATCGGCCCGAAGTCGAAATCCATCAAAATGATGGGCGACAAGTCGGTCGCCAAGGACACCGTGCGCAAGGCCGGCGTCCCGATCGTGCCCGGCTCCGACGGCCCGGTGGAAACCGAGGCCGATGCCGTGAAGACGGCGCGCAAGATCGGCTATCCGGTCATCATCAAGGCCGTCGCCGGCGGCGGCGGTCGCGGCATGCGCATCGCCCACAACGACGTCTCCTTTGCCAAGGAATACCACGTTGCCCGCGGCGAGGCGGAAAAGGCCTTCGGCAACGGCGCCGTCTACATCGAGAAATACATCGAGCGCCCCCGGCACATCGAGTTTCAGATCCTTGGCGACAGTCACGGCAAAGTCCTTCACCTCGGCGAGCGTGACTGCTCGGTGCAGCGCCGCCACCAGAAGCTGATCGAGGAATCCCCCTCGCCCTTCCTGACTTCCGACCTTCGGAAGAAGATGGGCAAGGCGGCCATCAAGGCGGCCGAGGCCGCCGAATACGAGAATGCCGGCACCATCGAGTTTCTCGTCGATGCCAAGGGCAACTTCTACTTCATCG
>CAZENI010000598.1:0-5029 GCA_964513055.1 uncultured Opitutus sp. | reverse complement strand
CCGGTGGTCAAGGTCCCGGCGGCGAAAGCCGCGACGCCCGCTGCGAAGGCGCCGGCGGCCAAGGAGGCCGCGAAGAAAAAGGAGGAGCCGCCCGCCAAGATCGACGGCACCACGATCCCGCGCGGCAAGAAATTTCTCGGCCTCCAACTCGTGAACGGCACCTTCAAGCTCTCGTTCTACGACGAGAAGAAGAAGCCGGTCGCGGCGGATGTCACGCGGGCCGTGCTGCGCTGGGATCCAAAATACAAGGTCGGCAAGGAGCGCCTGCTGCTGACCCTCGGCGAGGACGGCAAGTCGCTCTCATCCCAGAAGGCGATCCGGCCGCCCTACCAGTTCAAGCTCTTCATCACCTTGCTGAAGGACGCGACCGAGACGGAGGAGGCGGTGGGCGAGACCTTCGTGATCGATTTCTCGGCGTAGGCGGGGGCGGGTCGTGCGTTGACACGCCTCGCGGCGCGCGAGACGGTGCGCGTTCCTTTTTCCATGACCGCCTCCGTCCTGCCGCCTTTTGACTCCGTCGAGTCCGCGATCGCGGACATTGCCGCCGGCAAGCTCATCATCGTCGCCGACGACGAGAACCGCGAGAACGAGGGCGACCTGATCATGGCGGCGTCGAAGGTGACACCCGAGACGGTCAACATGATGATCCGCTACGGCAGCGGCATCGTGTGCGTGCCGACGGTCGAGCACCAGTTGCGCCGGCTCGGGCTGGGCCCGATGGTGGCGAGCAACCGCGAGTCGCACCGCACGGACTTCACGGTGAGCGTCGATGCGGCCGAGGGCATCACCACCGGCATCAGCGCCTACGATCGCACGCGGACGATCCGGCTCCTGGCGGACGCCGCGACGCGGCCCGAACAACTGGTGCAGCCGGGGCACGTGTTTCCGCTGCGGTCGCGCCCGGGCGGCGTGCTGGAGCGCGCCGGCCACACCGAGGCGGCGGTCGATCTGGCGACGCTGGCGGGGCTTTCGCCGATGGGCGTGCTCTGCGAACTGGTGAACGACGACGGCACCGTGCAGCGGCTGCCGCAGCTCGTGGAGTTCAAGCACAAGTTCGGCCTGAAGATGATCTCGATCGCGGCGCTGATCGAATATCGCGCGCGGCGGGATCAACTCGTGGAACTCGTGACGGCGCAGCCGCTGGAGACCGAGTTCGGCGCGTTCACGATGCACGTGTTCCGGAGCCGGCTCGACGGGCGGCATCACCTCGCGTTGTCTGCGGGCAGTCTCGGGCCCGAGGCGACGCTCGTGCGCGTGCACAGCGAGAATCTGCTGAGCGATCTCTTCCGCGCGAAGGGCCTGTCGGGACACCAGATGCTGACGGGTTCGCTGGCGACGGTGGCCCGGGCGGGTCGGGGCGTCGTGCTCTACATGCAGCCGGCCAACTCCGACGAGACGCTCGTCCGCTGCCTGCAGGCCCGGCCGGGCGACGTGCCGCCGCCGATGAGCTTCCGCGACTACGGCATCGGCGCGCAAATCCTCGCCGCGCTCGGCCTGAAGAAGATCCGGCTGCTGTCCAACAGCGCGCGCAAGGTCGTGGGCCTCGACGGTTACGGGCTTGAGATCGTCGAGCAGGTGCCGGTGTGAGAGTGGGAGGGGAGTTCGGCAGGAAACCAGGAAGCCAAGGATCAAACGAGGGCAAAGGTTGGGGGAAGTATTCTGAAGCCAGGAAACCATGAATCGGAATTCGTGGCTTCCTGGCTTCTGAATTAATCCAAAGCCCGAGCCCAATGGGCCGGTGGGTTCCTATTCATGGCTTCCTGGTTTCCTGCTTAAATTTTGGTCGCGGAGTTTCTGGTTGCGGTGGGCGGGAATGGTCGAGGGAATGGACCTTCCATGAGTCTGGACTCGCCCACATCACCCGCGGTCAGCGGTGCCTCATTGCGCATCGGCATCGTGGCGGCGCGCTTCAACGCGGCGCTGGTCGACGGGTTGCTGGCGCGGGTCATCGCCGGGTTGCGGGCGGCGGGCGTGAAGGAATCGAATCTCACCGTGGTGCGCGTGCCCGGGTCGCATGAGGTCCCGTGGGCGGCGCAGGCGCTCGCGGCCGACCGGCGGCGGCACTGCGTCATCGGGCTGGGCGTGCTGATCGCCGGCGACACGAATCACCACGAGCTGGTCGGCACGAGCGTGTCGCACGCGTTGCAGCGCGTGGCGCTCGACACGCGGGTGCCGGTGATCAACGGCGTGATCGTGGTGAACTCGCTCGCGCAGGCCCGGGCGCGGTGCGTGGGGAAGATCAACCGCGGGGCGGAGTTTGCGGCGGCGGCGCTCGAGATGGCCGCGCTCCGGGGGAAATTTTCGCGATGAGCAAAGCCATTTTTATCCAAAGGCGCGACGGTCGCGTCGCCGCCCTGCAGTTCCTGTATGCCTGGTCGATGAACCCGCCGAAGAACCTCGCGGAGGACCTGCGGGTGTTCTTCGAGGGCTGCGAGCAGCCGCGCGAGCATTATTCCTTCGGCGAGGAGCTGATCCACGGCGTGATCGAGCACAGCAACGCGATCGACGCCCAGATCAAGGGGCTGGCGCACAACTGGGAGTTCGACCGCATCGCGAAGATCGACCTCGCGATCCTGCGCGTGGCGATCTTCGAGATGATGTTCCGCAAGGACATCCCGCCCGTGGTCTCGATCAACGAGGCGATCGATCTGTCGAAGGAGTTTTCGAACGCGGATGCGAAGCGCTTCATCAACGGCATCCTCGACCGCCTGAAGAGCCAGCTGGGGCGCGACGCACGCAAAGCGGAATGAGGGACGGGTTGAATGTGGAAAGCGGGAAAGCGGAAAAATGAACGAACTCGGCAACGAAGAGCTGAGTAGCCGGGTGATCGGGGCGGCGATTGCCGTGCACACCGCGCTCGGGCCCGGGTTCCTGGAATCGGTTTACGAAAATGCGCTGGCGGTCGAGTTTGCCGCGCGGGGAATTGGGTTTGAGCGGCAGAAGTCGATTCGGATTCAGCACCGGGGCGTGGACGTGGGTGAACATCGTTTGGATTTCCTCGTCGAGGAGTCCTTGCTCGTGGAAATGAAAGCGGTCGCCGCGCTCGAGGATATTTTCTTCGTCGTCGCACGCTCCCAGATGCGGGCGGCGGGCATCCGTGACGGAATCATCCTGAACTTTGCCTCCCTTCCGCTGACCATCAAGCGTGTCGGGCCGGGGCGGAGTTCCGTTTCCTGATTTCCCGCTTTCCACATTCCACAATCACCGTCTTCCCTCCCCACCCGATGTTCGGCCTTTTCAAGAAGTTCAAAGAGGGTCTGCAGAAGACCGTCGCGGCGATCGCCACGAAGACGCGCGGGCTGTTCGGCGGACGGAAGATCGACGCGGCCTCGCTCGACGAGCTCGAGGAGGCGCTTTACACCGCGGACTTCGGCGTCGAGACGACCACCGAGATCCTCGCCGAGATCAAAAAGGCCTACGGCAGTGACAAGGAACTCCAGGGCCGGCAGGCCGCCGAGATCGGCGCCGCCGTCCTGAAACGGGTGCTCGCCGGGGCCGAAGGCGTGCTCGACACGAAGACCAAGCCCGTAAACCCCGTCGTCATCGCGATGATCGGCGTCAACGGCTCGGGCAAGACCACCACCTCGGCCAAGCTCGCCTGGAAACTGAAGGAGGACGGCCGCACCGTCACGCTCGCGGCCTGCGACACGTTTCGCGCCGCGGCGGTGGAGCAACTCAAGACCTGGGCGACCCGGCTCGACCTCGAGATCGTCGCGAGCCACACCGGCGCGGATTCGGCGTCGGTGGCGTTCGACGCGTGGCAGGCGGCGAAGTCGCGCGGGAAGGATTTCCTGATCGTCGACACCGCCGGGCGTCTCCACACGAAGACCAACCTCATGGAGGAGCTCGCGAAGATCCGGCGCGTGCTGCAGAAGAATGATCCGACCGCGCCGCAGCACCGCTGGCTCGTCGTCGACGGCTCGCTCGGCAGCAACTCGATCGAGCAGGCCAGGGTGTTTCACCAGAGCTTCGGCCTGACCGGACTGGTCGTGACGAAGCTCGACGGCACGAGCCGCGGCGGTGCGATCGTGGGCATCTACCGGCAGTTGAAGATCCCGATCTATTTCCTCGGCCTCGGCGAGCAGGCGGAGGACTTGCAGCCCTTTAGCGCGGAGAACTACGCCAAGGCGGTCTTCGGGCTGGACTAACCGGCGGACCAACGAGGGCGCGTGCTGGAAGGCGGTAGCCCGCCGCGGGAGCGGCGGGAGGCATTGACCATCGAAGCAACGCCGGTCCCTGCGCTCACGCGCAGGGCTACTCAGCGGCGGCGGTGCCGACCGCGCTCAGAACGTGGTGCGCACGCCCACCGTCGCGCTGCGACCGGCGAGCGGCGCGAGGTGCTTGACGAAGGAGGTGTGCGGGCGCGCCTCGACATTCGCGAGATTCGTGCCGCGCAGGAAGATCTCCCAGCGCCAGTGGCCGAGCGAAAGCGTGTGGCTCACGTGCGCGCTCACGAGGGTGTAGGCGGGTGACGGCGTCTCGAACGCGGCGATCCGGCGCTGCGCGAAAACGCGCTGGCCACCGAGGCCGGCGTGCCACGCGGCGTGCGTCCAGGCGAGGCCGGCGATGGCGCGGACGGCGGGGATGCGCGGCAGATCGCGCGAGCCTTCGCGCGCGCGGGTGACGTCGGCGGCAAGCCGCAGGTCGAGCTGCGAGTCGGGCCGGTCGCGGAGGTGCCACAGCGTTTCCAGCTCCGCCCCCCAGAAGCGGGCGCGGCGCTGCGTCTGGCGGTAGACCGGCAGCGCATCTTCGGCGTCATGGTCCGCGGCGTCCGCGGCGGGCAGGAATTCCCACGCGCCGTCTTCCTCGAACGCGACGAGTCCGGTCGGCGCCTCGAAGATGTATCCGGCAAACTGGTTCGTGTGGAGCGTGAGGGCTCCCGTGACGAAGCCGGTGCGCCGCCGCAGGCTGGCCTCGAGGCCGAGGGAGCGCTCGTTGCCGAGGCTGGCGTCGCCCAACTCGTAGGCCTGCGTGCCGGCGTGCGGGCCGTCGGCGAACAGTTCCTGGGCGTTGGGCGCGCGCGTCGTGC
>CAZENI010000597.1:0-5038 GCA_964513055.1 uncultured Opitutus sp. | reverse complement strand
GGGCCGGCCCCACGCGCGTCTCTCCGCGCGCCGGGGCGTCACCGGCCGCCGAATACGCCGTCCCCACCGCCAGCCCCGCCGCCAGCAGAAGCGCCTGGCCCCAGGCCGCGAGCCGGGCGAGCCTCATTGCATCGCGGAAATCCGCCGCGACGGCGTCGCGCCACCGCGCTGGGCGCGGAGCAGTTCGCGCCGCAGCCAGTCCAGCGCGGCATTCACCGCGCGCACCTTCACCGTCGAACGCGGGCCGGGATAACTCAGCTTCTTCGACCAGACGCCCGCCGGCGAAAACAGCGCGATGAAAATCGTGCCGACCGGGTTCACGCCGGAGCCGGTCTCGGCCGCGCCCGCAAATCCAGTCACCGCCAGCGCGTAGTCCGCACTCAGCGTCTCCGCCGCGCCCGTGGCCATCGCCACCGCCGCCTCGTCGCTCACCGCGCCATGCTGGAGCAGCAGGCACTCGGGCACATCGAGGAGCTGCATCTTCGCGTCGTTCGAGCAGCACACCACGCCGCCGGCGAAAAACTTGCACGCCCCGCAGGTCTCGGTGAACGCGTTGGCCAGCAGGCCGCCGGTGGCGGTCTCGACCACCGCGAGTTTTTTCTCCTGTGCGCGCAGCAGTTCCGCGCAGACGCGCGCGAGCGAGTCATGCCCGTAGCAGACAAAATCATCGCCAAGCAACTGGGCGCACTCGCCCGCGATTGCCTCGAGGTCCGTGCTCGCGAGCGCCCCCGTGGGCGAGCTCACCCGGCAGTCGACCGCGCCCTGGTGCGCGCAGAAGGCCACGCTCAGTCCCTCGCCGACGCGATCGAAGATCGGCTGCAACCGCGTCTCCAGCGCCGACTCGCCGATGCCCGCCGTGCGCAGTTGCACATAGGCTTCGCGCTCCAGCAGCAGCCCGCGCGCGGCGAGCCGCGGCAGAACCTGCTCGGTGAACATCGGCTGCAGCTCGTTCGGCGGCCCGGGCAGCATCACGAGCACCTTGCCATCCTGCTCCACCCAGAGGCCCGGCGCGGTGCCGTTGGCGTTGGCCAGCACCTCGCCGCGCTCGAAGACGTAGGCCTGCTTAAGGTTGTTGTCCGTCATCTTCCGGCCAAAGCGCGCGAAGCGCTCCTCGATCGCGAGGCGGATCGCGGCGTCGAACACCAGCTTCTGCCCCAGCACGGCCGCGATCACATCGCGGGTGCGATCGTCGCAGGTCGGGCCGAGGCCGCCCGTCGTGATCACGACATCGGCGCGCGTCCAGCTCTCGCGAAACTGCGCCGCGATCGCGTCGGCTTCGTCGGTGATCGTGACGTTGCGCTGCAACAGCGCCCCGCGGCGGCCGAGCTGCGCGCCGATGAAGGTCAGGTGGCCGTTCGCCGTCAGCCCGAGCAGCAACTCGTCCCCCAGCGTGATTAGCTCGTAACGAGCGTTGCGTTGGGGCGGGCGCGGCGCCGCGCCGGCGTTGTGGTGAGCTGAAACCATACTTGCGAGGGCGGAAATTAGGCGGATTCTCCGAAATTGCCAGCGACGTTCTAGGTGCGCCGGCGGCCTCTGTCACGTAACCAATGCTCCGCCTGATTTTCAACTGGCTTGACGCCGCCGCCGAAACGCGTTGCGCGCCGTTCCCGCGCCTATGAACGAGCACCAGCCCGTGACGCTGAAGGAGAAGGTCCGCGCCCTGCCGGACAAGCCCGGCGTCTACCTGATGAAGGATCGCCTCGGCCGCATCATCTACGTCGGCAAGGCGCGCAGCCTGAAGAAGCGCGTGTCGTCGTATTTCCAGCGCGGCCGCGCCGCCACCGTCGCGCAGCCCAAGATCCGCGCGCTCCTCGATCTGATCGCCGACGTCGACACGATCGAGGTGAAGTCCGAGCCGGAGGCGCTGCTGCTCGAGGGCAAGCTGATCAAGCAGTGGCGCCCGCGCTACAACACCGACTTCACCGACGACAAACGCTTCCTGCTCGTGCGCGTCGACCCCGGCGAGGATCTGCCGCGTTTCCGCCTCACGCGCCTGAAGAAGGAGGACCGCTCGCGCTACTTCGGCCCCTTCGCGCACAGCGGACTGCTCCGGAAAACCCTCGCGCAGATGCGACGGCAGTTCGGCATCCTGCTCGCCGACAGCACGCCGCAGCCGCTGCCCGACGGCACCTGGCAGCTCTATGACGACGTGCGGGAGGAACTCTACGGCACCGAGAACGTCGTAACCGCCGAGTGCTACCGCCGCCGGGTGGAGGACGCGTGCGCGTTTCTCGAGGGCAAGTCTCGCGAGTGGCTCGAGACGCTGCGCGCCGAGATGCTGCGCGCCGCGGAGAAGCACGAGTTCGAGAAGGCCGCGGAGCTGCGCGATGTCGTCTTCGCGCTCGAGCAGACACTGCGCAAGACACGCCGCTTCGAGCGCACCGACCACACGCGCCCCGAGGGCGACGCGGAGTCGCTGCAGGCGCTGCAGCTCGCCCTGCAGCTCCCCCACCCGCCGCGCACGATGGAGTGCTTCGACATCTCGCACATCTCCGGCACCTTCGTCGTCGCGTCGATGGTGCACTTCGCCGACGGCCGGCCGGACAAGGACAACTACCGCCGTTTCCAGATCAAGAGCTTCATCGGCAACGACGATTTCCGCGCGATGGAGGAAGTCGTCGGCCGCCGCTACCGCCGGCTCGCCGAAGAAAAAAAACCGATGCCCGATCTCGTGGTGATCGACGGCGGGCGCGGCCAGATCGGCGCGGCGTTGAAGGCGTTCATCGCGCTCGACCTCACGCCGCCGCCCCTCATCGGCCTCGCGAAGCAGCATGAGACGATCATCTTTCCGGACGAGCGCCCGCCGCTGAACCTGCCCCTGAATCACGCGGGGCTCAACGTGCTCCAGCGCCTGCGCGACGAGGCGCACCGCTTCGCCAACACCTACAACGCAAACCTCCGCTCGCTGAAGATCCGCGAGAGCGTGCTCGACGACTTCCCGGGCCTCGGCCCCGTGCGGCGCGCGGCCCTGATGGAGCGCTTCGGCGACATCGACCGGCTGCGGGCCGCCAGCCTTGCCGACCTCCAG
This sequence comes from uncultured Opitutus sp., assembly GCA_964513055.1. Lineage (GTDB taxonomy): Bacteria > Verrucomicrobiota > Verrucomicrobiia > Opitutales > Opitutaceae > ER46. The sequence goes on along the minus strand of CAZENI010000597.1, from coordinate 2,010 downwards.
GACGTCGCGGGCTTTGGCCCGAAACTCGCCGCCGAGCTGCACGCCTTCCTGCAACCCCAGCCCGCCGCTCCCGCGCCAACGCCTCCGCCGTGAAACCCCTCCTCCTCACCCTCCGCCTCGGCGTGCTCGCCGTCATCGTCACCGCCACGGCCGCCGCCGCGCCGGCCGGGCCGCCCGCGTGGTCACCGGCGGATGCCCGCTGGCCGCAGCCGCCCCGCGCGCCCATCGGTGCTCCGAACGTGCTGATCGTGCTCTGGGACGACGTCGGTTTCGGTCAGTTCGGCTGCTATGGCGCGCCGCTCGCCACGCCGACCGTCGACCGGCTCGCGGCCGGCGGCGTGCGTTACACGAATTTCCACACCAATCCCGTCTGTTCGCCGACGCGCGCCGCGCTGCTCACGGGCCGCAACGCCCACGCCGTCGGCGTCGGCCACATCGGCGAATACGCCAACGGCGCGCGCAACAACCTCGGCGGCCCGCACCTCGCCGCCGGCACCGTCGCCGACTATCTCCGCGGCCGCGGCTACGCCACCGCCGCCTTCGGCAAATGGCACCTCGCGCCGATGGCCGAGCTCAACGCCGCCGCCACCTCCGCCTACTGGCCGACCGGCCGCGGCTTCGATCATTTCTACGGTTTCATGGGCGGCGACATGAGCCAGTTCTCGCCGGAGATTTTCTCCGGCCGCGAACGCGTGAAACCGCGCGCGACGCGCCCCGACGGCGCCGAACCCTACTTCATGGACGCCGATCTCTGCGACCGCGCCATCGGTTTCGTGACGGAGCACCGCGCGAGCGCGCCCGAGCGGCCGTTCTTCATCTATCTCTCGCTCGGCGCCGGCCACGCGCCGCATCACGCGCCGGCGGACCTGCTGGAAAAATGGCGCGGAAAATTCGACGACGGCTGGGATGCCTATCGCGAGCAGACGCTTGCACGCCAGATCGCCCTCGGCCTCGTGCCGCCCGGCACCGCGCTGCCGCCCGCCAATCCCGGCGTGAAGCCGTGGGCGGCACTGTCGCCCGAGGAGCGGCGCGTCTTCGCGCGCTACTATGAATGCTTCGCCGCGTGCATGGAGGCCGCAGATCGCGAGCTCGGCCGTGTCATCGCCGCGCTCGAGCGCCATCAAGTGCTCAACGACACGTTGATCCTCGTGCTCTCCGACAACGGCGCGAGCCCCGAAGGCGGGCCCGAGGGCATCTGGAACGAGATGCGGCTCTTCGCCGCCAACAAGCCCGGCGTCTTCGCCGGCGGCGCCGCGCGCCTCGACCAGCTCGGCGGCCCGCAGACCTATCCAACTTATCCGATCGGCTGGACGCAGGCCGGCAACACGCCCTTCCGCAAAACGAAGGGCTCGACCCACGAGGGTGGCGTGCGCGTGCCGCTCATCGCGCACTGGCCGGCGCGCATCACCGATGCCGGCGGCGTGCGCGGCCAGTTTCACCATGTGGTCGATGTCCTCCCTACGATCATGGAAGCCGCGCGCATCGCTGCGCCCGCGGCCCTCGCCGGCCGCGCGCAACTCCCGCTCGCCGGCGCGAGCCTCGCCTACACCTGGCCCCGCGAAAACGCCGCCGCCCCCACGCGCCGCGCCGCGCAGTATTTTGAAATCCACGGTCATCGCGCCATCTGGGAGAAAGGCTGGAAGGCCGTCACCGCGCACGACGCCGGCCGCCCCTATGCCGAGGACGTCTGGGAGCTTTACCACCTCGACGCCGACCCGACCGAGAGCCGCGATCTCGCGCGCGAACAGCCGGAGAAACTCGCCGAGCTGCTCGCCGCGTGGGAACGCGAGGCGCGGGCGCACGAGGTCTACCCGCTCGACGACCGCCGCGCCGGCCCGCGCGACATGATCCGCCCGTCGTGGAACGACGACCGCACGCGCATCACCTACGTGCCGCCGCTGAGCGGCCTGCACAAGTTCACCGCGCTCGAACGGCGCCACCGCTCCATGACGATCACCGCGCGCCTCGATGCCGCCGGCGACGGCGTGATCCTCGCGCACGGCGGCCGTT
>CAZENI010000596.1:0-5053 GCA_964513055.1 uncultured Opitutus sp. | reverse complement strand
GATAAGCGGGTGCGCGAGGTTGCCGACGATCGGGCCGGGCCGGACGATCGCGACCTGCATCGCGACGTCGTAGAAGCACGCCGGACGCATGCGCGGCAGCGATGCCATCTGCGCGCGGCTCTCGATCTGGAAAACGCCGATGGTGTCCGCGGCCTGCATGGCGGCGTAGGTCGGCGGGTCATCCGGCGGAATCGTGTAGAGCTCGATCGGGTGGCCGCGCGCGCGGCACAGCGCGAACGTGTCCTGGAGCACGGCCATCATGCCGAGGCCGAGGAAATCGACCTTCACGATGCCGAGGTCCTCGCAGTCGTCCTTGTCCCACTGCACGACGACGCGGCCGGGCATGCTGGCGTTTTCGAGCGGGACGACGCGGTCGAGTTGGCCCTGGCAGATGACCATGCCGCCGCTGTGCTGGCCGAGGTGGCGCGGCAGGCCGCGGACCTGGTGATAGAGCCGGACCATGGCCTCGGCGCGCGGGTGGCCGGCGGCGATGCCGGACAGCGCGAGTTGCTCCTGGAGCTCGAGCGTCTCGGGGAAATCGCCGTGGGCATAGAGGCCGGAGAAACGATCGAGCGCGTCGTCGCCGAAGCCGAGGACCTTGCCGATCTCGCGCACGGTGCTGCGGCCGCGGTAGGTGATCACGTTCGCCGTCATCGCCGCGCCGCGCGGGGCGTAGGCCTCGTAGACGCGCTGGATGACGCGCTCGCGGAGATCGCCGCTGGGCAGATCGAGATCGATGTCGGGCCAGGACGGATGGCCGTCGCGCCCGACGCGGCCCTCGCTGAGAAAGCGTTCAAAGAGCAGTTCGTGGTGGATCGGGTCGACGGCGGTGATGCCGAGGGCGTAGCAGACGACGCTGTTGGCGGCGCTGCCGCGGCCCTGCACGAGGATGGCGTGCTCGCGGCAGAACTGGCAGATGTCCCAGACGATCAGGAAATATCCGCAGAACCCGAGCCGGGTGATGAGGGCGAGTTCCTTGTCGATCTGCGCGGTGACGCGGGCCGAGAGCACGCCGTGGTAGCGGTGGCGGGCGCCCGCGTAGGTCAGCTCGCGGAGATAGGCGGGCATCGGCTCGCCGTGCGGCGTCGTGTAGTCGGGGAAGCGGTAGCCGAGGTGGTGCAGCGTGAAGTCGAGGCGCGGCTCGAGGCGCACGGTATTGGCGAGGGCTTCGGGCAGATCGCGGAAGAGCCGGGCCATGTGGGCGGCGGACTTGACGTGGCGCTCGGCGTTGGGGGCGAGGCGGCGGCCGGCGCCGTCGAGCGTGGTGTGCAGTCGCAGGCAGGTGAATACGTCGGCGGTGGTGCGCTGGGCGGGGGTGGCGTAGTTCACGCCGCCGGTGGCCAGCACCGGCAGGCCCCGGGCGCCGGCGAGGTCGCGGAGGAAGTCGCCCTCACGCTCCTCGCCGCGGAGCCGGTGGCGCTGGAGCTCGACGAAGAGGCGGGCGCGGCCGGCGTCGGCGTCGCCGTGGCCGAAGATCGCGGTGAGGGGTTGCAGGGCCGCGGCCGCGGCGGCGGCGCCACCGGTGCGCCAGGCGCGGCGGACGGGGCCGTCCTCGTCACCGGTGAGGGCGATCAGGCCGTCGGAATAGCGGGCGAGCTCGGCCCAGGTGGCGAAGCACGGGCGCTTGCGGTCGCGCGGGTCGGGGGCGTGGGGGTTGGCGTCTGCGTCGACCGGCGCGGGAGTGGAGGGATCGATGGACGGTGGCGGGTGGCCAGTCCCGCCGCTTACGCGGCGGGCGCCGGCTGGGGTGCGTTCCGTGAGCTTCGACTCGGTGATGAGCTGGCAGAGGTTCTGATAGCCGGCGAGGGAGGTCGCGAGGAGTGGGACGACGCTGCCATCCTCCATCGTGATCTCGGCGCCGACGCGGGCGCGCAGGCCGGCGTCGCGGGCCGGGGCGAAGAAGCGCGGCGCGCCGCAGACGCCGTCGCGATCGAGCAGAGCCATGGCGGGCAGGCCGGCGGCGGCGGCGGCCGTGACGAGGTCCTCGGGCGTGGCGGCGCCGCGCAGAAAGCTGAAGGCGCTGCGGGCGTGAAGCTCGAGGTAGGACATGGACGTTGAGAGTCGAGATCGGCAGCGACAGGGGGGCGGGCTCTCAACTTTCACCCTTCAACGCTGAACCGACGGATGCGCGCCCGGCGCATCAGTCATACTCCCCCTCCACGAACCAGGCGTCGCCGATCCGGAGGAGGCGGTAGAGGCCGCCGGTGGCGAGCGTGAGGTCCCATTCGAGGCGCGACCAGGCGCGGTCGTTCTGCCACCAGTCGCCGCTGCTGCGCCAGGGACCGCGGAGGTGCGTGATGGCGCCCTGAAAGGCGGCGGTATGCACGTAGCTCGGCTGGTGGCCGGGCGCGGTGAACTCGAGGGTGGCGGGCAGCGGTGGCCGGAAGCGCCGCAACGGCAGGCCGCAGGCGGGATGCACGGAGGGCGGGGCCGCCGGTGGCACGACGGCGGCGGGCGGGGTGAGTCGCACGGCATCGGGCCGGTGCGTGTCCTCGTGATGCGGGGTGCCGACGCGGTCCGCGCCGACGAGCGCGGCGACGCGGGCGAGCGTCTCGGCAAAACCGTGCGGGTCGCGCAGGCCGGTGTCGAAGAGCCCCTGCTGGCGCACCAGCGGGCGGGTCGGCGTGATCGCGAGGCTGGCTGCGGTAATCGCGGCGACGGTCTGCAGCGACTCGAGATGCGTGTGCAGGGTGCGGAAGAGAATTTCGGCGTCGGCGGAGGGCTCGGGCAGCCGGAAATCCCGCGCGTGCGACGTGTCGTCCTCGAGGCGCAGTGTCAGCGTCAGCCCGGCCGCGACGAGCTGCCCGGCCTGCAACTCGAGCGTGAGCCGATCGACGAAGCGGCGCAGGATGAAGAGGAGCGGTTCGAGCGTCTCGATCTCCGGATCGAATTCCATCGTCGCAGCGAAGCTCTGCGGCGGCACGACGAGATGCAGCGGGCGGGGGGAGCCGCCGGTGGCGCGTTGCCAGAGCGCCAGCCCCCCGGCGCCGAAGCGGCGCACGATCTCGTCGCGCGGCAAGGCGGTGAGATCGCCGAGGGTGCGCAGGCCCCATTGGCCGAGGACACCGGCGAGTTCTGGAGTGGGATCGGCGGTGGCGAGCGGGAGCGGGGCGAGAAAGGCCTGCTCGTCGGTGATCAGAAGGACCTCGGGGAGCGGGGCAAGGTAGGGGGCTTCGGCTTCCGCGAGCTGGAGCGTATCGTCCGTGACGCGCAGGGGAAGGGACGGGGTGGTTGAAGGCGCGTCGGGGGCCGCGCGTTCCGCCCTAGCCGCATACAACGCGAGCAGGGGCGTGCGGGCGATGCCGGCGGTGGCGGGCAGCCCGAGTTGCGCGAGTTGCGCGAGGGCGTTGGCCGCGAGCGGCGGAGCGGGGGCCGTGCTGCCCTTGAGATCGATGGTGCAGACGCCCGGGGCGGTGTCCTCGATGGCGGGAGAGAGCGTGAACCCGACGGCGAGGAGCGCGGCGCGAGCCTCGGCCTCGGCGGCGGCGTGTGGCGCGCGGATGATCAGGCCGGGGCAGCGGGCGACCGCCTGCGGGGCGGTCATGCCGGGCTCGACGCCGGCGCGGCGGGCCGGCGGATTGGCGGCGAGGGCGAGGGATTTTTTGCCGGAGCCGGAGAACAACGCCGCGGGGCAGCCGGCGAGCGCAGGGTCGGTGCGAAGCACGGCGTGGAGGGCGAAGTCGGCGATATGCAGGACGGCGAACATGAAGGGCGGAGCAGAAAACCAGGAATCCAGGAAACGGTTTGATGCACGGGCTCAGGGTTTCCTGCTCAGGTGGCATTATCCGGCGGAAGCGGTTTGCAGCCGCTGGCGTTGCAGCGTCGGCACGAGTTGCGCGGTGAGCAGAGGACGCTCGTGATCCAGCGTGGAAAAATCCCACGAGGCCGTGAGGGCGAAACGAAGTTGGGCGCTCGGCACGGAAGCCCGCGGGGTTTCGACGACCAGCGCGAGATCGGCCGGCTCCACGGCGCGCTGCAGGCGATACCACTGGGTCGAAGGTGTGCGGCGCAGGTCGGCGGCGGGGGCGCGCCGGAGGTCGAGCACGACGAGGCCGAGGTTGGCGTCGCGGGCGAGCAGGTCGGCGGCTTGGAGCGCCGCGGTCGTGCCGGCGCAGCGCACCCAGACGAGATGGGCGAGCAGATCCTCGGCGAAGGAGCCGGGATCGAACGAGTCGGTGCTGTCGATCAGCGCGACGCGGGTGCGTGTGGCGCGGGTCGCGGCGAGGAGCTGGCCGAGCAGGAGATGGCCGCCGCAACTCGGGGCGGCGCAGACGATCTCGGTGATGGCGCCCAGCGGGAGGCCGCCGGTGGCGTCATCGAGCGCCGGGATGCCCGTAAGCAGCGCCCGGCCGGGCGGGCGCGCGGCGGTCGGAAAGCGCGCGGCGAGCTGACGCCGGAGCTGCGCGATCGTCTCGGACGCGGCGGACATGGGCGGAAAAGCGGACGGCGGGAAACGGACGGCGAGAGGTCACGGGGGCGCGCGCCTCAGTGGGTCGGTTCTTCCGGATGGCGGTGGTCGGGCGGGGGCGTCTCGCGCAGCGGTTCCCAGACGCGCAGCACGGAGTGGCGGCGAAAGACACTGACGAGGCCGAAGGCGTAGAGATCGCGGAGCGTGGCGCGGCGGCCGGCTGGCGGTCGCGGAGTGAACAGACGTTTGAGGCGGGAGGAGGCGGAGGTCTGGAGGGTGGACATCGGAGGGAGGAGCGGCGGGCGAAGCAGTGGCTGGGCCCTGGGTGAAGGGAGAGACCGGGTGAACACGCACGGCGTGGAAAATTCGCCGGCGTGGTGTGCTGAGGGCTGAGGGTGAACTCAGGCGCGGAAGCGAGTGCGCGGGTCAGGTGCCGTGGATGAAGGCGAAAAAATCCGGGCGGCGAGCCTGCCAGGTCCACACTCCGGCGCGGGACGGTGGCTGGATGGTTGAGACGGGATTCGGAATCTCTGAAAAATACCGACGGACAAAGGTGGAACTCAGGAAATCAGGAAAATACGAGGCAGCGGCGCTTCTCCGCTGGGATCGGAAATGTTTCCTAGTTTCATATATTCCACATATGTT
>CAZENI010000595.1:0-5058 GCA_964513055.1 uncultured Opitutus sp. | reverse complement strand
TTCCCGGGAAAAATCCAGGACAGCCCGATGCGCGCCGTCGGATGAATCTCGTATCCGAAGCACCATTTCAGCACGTGCCGCCGCAAGCTCCAGGGCAGCAACACCACGCAGCAGCGCAGAAAGGTTTTCATCCCGTCGGGTCGTTCAGCGCCGGCCAGTCCGCCCCGGCCGTCCGCGGCACGGGGCGGGCGTCAACGCCCAGGCTCGATTCGTTTCCAGTCCCATGGTTCCCATTGTCCCGACGCGGCGACCCAAGTCGATGCCGTCCTGCAAACTCGTCCGCCCCGCCCCGGCCGCCGCCGGATCGACTGGCTCCTCCGGCCCAGCCACCGGCTCGACGAAGTCCGCTCACGCGCAGGCGCCCTCGACGATCCGCCGGCGGATCAATTCGACGGCGGCGCGGTCAACCGGCAGGGCCTCGGCTCCGAGCGCGGGCATCGGCAGCGTGTCGACAATCACGAGCCGGGCTCGCGCGCCGGGCCGGCGCTCGATCAGCACGTTGCCAGTCCCCGTGGCATCCAGCCAGCGTCCCGTGTCGCGCCCGGCGCGCATCGCCCCCGCACAGATTTCCCGCCACTGGCGCCGCAGGTCCGGTTCGATGGCCCGCTCCGGCTGAAACGCCTCGCCCTCGACCCAGCGCTGGCTGGCGCCCACCACCCAGCAAGGTCCCCGGGTGCCGACGTTGCGCTGCTCAAAATGAGTCGCCTCGAGGTATTCCCCGAGGTGCGTCCGCAACGCCGCGTAGTCCGCCGCCAAGCCACGGACAAATTCGATCTGGCGCCCCGGCGGATGAAAACACGAGCGCAGGTCCACCTTGAAAACCCGATCCGGCGCGAGCGGATCGCGGCAGACACAGTTGGCGGAACCGAACGCCACCTCGACAAAATCGGGATTGATCCGACGCCACATCGCCCGCCGGGCCGCCGCACGGATGCCCGGCCACCCGAGCATCGTCCCCACGACGGTCTTCGCGATTCGCACCGGCAGGCTCGACGTGGCGCCGTGCTGCCAGAGCGCCCGCGGCCCGTAGCGGCACCCCATCGAGGAAAGCAGCAGCCAGCGGATCTCCGGCCGCAATGCTCCCGTGCGGAGCGACGGCGTCCCCATGTCGCGACCCAGATCCGGCCGGCCGGGCACCGGACGCAGAGCGCCAGCCGGTGGCCTCGCGCGGACGCGTTCGCACAGGACTGGGGGTGGAACCGTCATCGCTCCGGAGCTTGCAGGACCCGTTCCAAGCGATGCAAACCGATCGTGATGTCCGACTGCCGCACTCCGGGACGCGACGACCACGTCATTCCGCCGCGGCCATCGCGTCGCTCATCGCCGCGAGCACCCGCTCTTCGTCCGGGCGCGTCAACCGGACCTGCAGCGCGCCCCCATACACGATCGATCCCAGCCGGGCCCACCGGCGGTCGCTGAGGATGCACTCATACGCGAGCCCCGACCGCGCGGCGAGCAACGCATAGCACGCCTCACCGAAGAGCGCGGAACCCACCTCCACCACGCGACCGCCCGGAGACATCCACACCAGATTCGTCAGCCCCGCACCGTGCACGCCCGCAACCAGGCGCGCCGAGGAGAACAACTCCAGTTGCCGCGCGAACGGCAGGGTTTCGGGCGCCACCGTCACCAGCCCCAGCCGCGCCACGCGTTGCCGGAAATCGCGGGAGGCCGGCTGCAAGGTCCGCAGCTTCGTCCGGCGCTCGATCCAGATCGCCGCACGCCGCGCGCCCGGCGGCGCCGCCAGCCTGGCCGACCGCCGGAGCGCGGCCACGAGCCGCGGGTCGGGCACGCAACTCTGCCCGGACGGGGGCACATACATGCATTCCCGGATGCGCAGCGGTTGCACTCCGTTCCAGCGCACGAATTCGATCTCGGGAAACAACCGCGCGACACTCTCGGCGTGGAACGCCTGGCGCGCCGCCACCACGACCGGCAGTCCCGCCCGGCGCACGAACTCGCGCGCCAGCGCCAGCCGCGAGACCAGCTCGATCATCCAGTGGTAGTAGTTGTCGTGGAAGCCGCCCGTCACCACGAACGCACGCGCGACATCCGGGCCGCCATCGGTGATCCGTCCGAGGCCCGCCCGCCGCCGCCGCCAGTCGAACGTCGCTCGCCCCCACACCGTCGTCTCCGCAAAGAGCCGCCCCTCGCCGTCGGTCAGCGCCCCGTTGGGATGCGCATACGCCTCGCGGCGCCGGCCCACCGCCAATTCCGGCCAGGTCGCCGGCAGGGCAAATCGCCGGCGGAGTCCGGTCACGACGTGCCGTTCCTCCGCGGTCACGGCGCGCGCCGCCGCGAGCACCTCCAGGATTTCCGCGGGCTCGTCCGCCACATGCCGGGCCGGATCGAAGGTCACCGCGCGCCGATACAGCATCCGGAAACGGTGGTTCCGGGCAATGTCCACCGCGTAACGGGCGAGCGCGTGCATCAGCGTCCCCCACCCGGCGCGCCAGGTGACTTCCGCTGGCGGGGACCCAGCGGAGAAGACTGCCGCGACCACGGCCGGCCTGGGGCTGCGTTCATCGGGCTGGCGTCGCTCCGCGCTCGGCCGCAGCCAGCAGCGCCGCTTCGGTTTCCGGCGACGATGTCCGGCGATAGCGCGCGATGAACGGACGCTCGATGTAGCGATACGTCAGCGCGGACAGCCCGAGCGTGCCGAGCCAGAAGAGGACGACGGCCACCGCGCCCGACAGTTCAAACCGCCGGCCGATCCAGTTGAGGACCCAGGCCACCGAGAGGTTCGAAAGATACATCGAATAGGAGATCGTGGCGATCCCGCGCACGGCCGCCTCGCACCGAGGCCACGGGAGCGAGCCGATCCGCGCGAACACGGGCAGCAGCAACGCCACGGCCGCCGGGCAGACCAGCAGCGTCCAGGAGGGCAACGCGATCAGGGTGCCGCCCTGCGCCGCGGGCAGCAGGCGCAGATAGGCCGCCATCACCACCCCGCCGCCGAGCAGCCCCCCGGCGAACGCCACGCCCCGCGCGACCGGCGTCACCAAAAAACCCTTACGCTCCAGCCACACCACCGCCGCGCCCATCGCGATGGCGTCGAGCCGGAAGACGATCACGAACCGCTCCTCGCCGGCCGGTGACGCCAGACCGGCCGTCGCGAGATGCCCCGCCAGGACGCCCAGGATGATGGCGGCGCACGCCGCGCCAAACGCCCGCGTTTTCTCCACGCCGGCCCGGCCCAGCGCGAGCAGCAGGAGCGGAAAGAGCACGTAAAACCACTCCTCCACGGCGAGCGACCACGACTCGGGATAGAAGACCCGCATCTGCGTGGTGAGGTTTTGAATGAAGAAAACATACCGCCATTCCGGATCGAACTCGCCCGCGGCCAGACGGTGCCAACCGTAGGCGAGCAGGTTGACACCGAGGTAGAAAAAGTAGGCGGGCAGCGTCCGGAGCCAGCGCCGGCGCCAGAACGCCGCGATCGAAAACGTGCCCCGCTCGAGATCCTGATAAAGCTGTCCGCCGATCAGGAAACCGCTCAGCGCGAAGAAGGCGTCGACGCCAAACGAACCCAACTGCAGCAAGCCGCGGCTCGGCGCCTGCGGCTCGAACAGCGCCGCCGTATGGCAGAGCATGACGCCGAGGATCGCGCCCGCCCGCACGAGATCGAGTCCGGCGATCCGCGAGGTGCGTCCTTCCGTTGCGGCGGGATTCCCCCCCGCGGGCTGAAGTGTCGTCATGGTCTTGTCCGCTCATTCCTCCGGCCTGGCGGCGCGCGAACCCACAGGCCGATTCAAACCCCCGCCGCGGCCCGCGCCGGCACCGGCGCCTCGTTCCGCTACAGCCCCAGCCGCGTCAACACCTGCTCCAACTGCGCCGGATTGATCGTGATGTCCTCCTGGCGCGCCATCGGATCGACGCGTTCCGGTGGCCGCGCCCCCTCACCGATGAGGATCCAGTGGTCGGTTCGGGCCGCCGCGCAGATCCCCCAAAACGCCAGGTCCACGTAACGCGGCGCCATGAACTCCACGACGCGCGTGCCCGGCTGGCAATACACCACGTTGGTGAAGGCCGACCCGTGCGGCCCGACGATCACCGCCGCTTCGCGAAACAGCCGCCGCTGCTCGGCCACGGTCAATTCCTGGCACTCCACGACTTCGAAACCGCGCCGCGCGAGCAGCGCCAGAATCTCGGGCTCGTTGATCAGGCGGCGGAACTGAGCGCGACGCCGGGACAGGAACAACCGCCGGTGCGGCCGCGCGTCCGGCCACTGCCCCGCCGCCCGCTGATGGAGAAACGCGCACTCCACCGGGGTGACCGCATACTGCCCCGGTTTCAACGACGTCGTCACCAGCCGCTCGCAGTCGAGGTGCAGCCGCGCATCCGCGCGGATCACCTTCGACCACGGCACGCCGAGTTCCTCCAGCGTCTCGCGCTGAAAACGCTGGTCGCGATGATTCACGACAAACCAGTCGATGTCCCCGAGCCGGATGCCGGCGCGCTGAATCGTCTCCAGCCGCGGCAGCACCTCCATCGTCCAGTGCCAGTAGTTCCATTCGGCCTCGGCCACCGAGAGGACTGCGGCGGTGCCCGGCAGCCGCCGCACGGCCGGCAGTTTCAACCGTGTGAAAATCCGGTGCCGCCTCACTTCCCACACGTCGGTCGTGAGATCGCCGAGCACCCGATCGTCCCGGCCGATCAGCGTGCCCGAATAGTCGCCCCAGAACCGCACGCCGTGCAGCACAAAGGCGCGGACCGGCGGCAGTTCCTGCCGGGCGAGGTCCAGGTATTTCCAAGGCACCGCGGGCTCGAGGGACCGCGGCGGCACCAACTCCAGCACTCCCGCCGGCCACACTTCGTGCGCCGCGTCGCGCGGGTCCGCGGCGGCGCTCGCAAGATATTCCATCGCGGTCACGTGCCCTCTCCGCGGCGGGCCGAAGGACCGGGAAGTCCCCGGCAGCCACCGCCAGGGCAGCGATCCGAGCAGCACCCGATAGCCCGCCCAGAGCGGTTTCAGGAACCGCCAGCGCTCCTTGTGGCGGGCGATGAGACCTTTAATCATGTCCGCCCTTCACGCCGTCGATGACCGCGAGGTAGGAA
>CAZENI010000594.1:0-5093 GCA_964513055.1 uncultured Opitutus sp. | reverse complement strand
GAAACGTCGTGGAGCCAATCGTCAATGCACTGGCGGCCGATCCATCGGTGTTTACGGCCAGCCCCGTCGAGAAACGTCCATCGCCCGCCACATCGAGTTTCGCGCCCGGACTGGCAACGCCGATGCCGACCGATCTCCCGTCCGTCAGCGTCATCGTCGCCGTGAAGTTGCCGCCCGCGGCGCTCCAACTGGTGCCCCCGCCGAACTCGAGCGCTCCACCCGCCGCGCGGATGATCGCCGGGTTGTCCGCTCCCGTCTGATCCCGATTGCCCATGATCAGGTGCTGGGCGCCCGTCTCGCCTGCAATCGAGAGCGTATCCGTGACGGACAGACGCTGCGACGGCGAGGCGGTGCCGATCCCGACGCTGCCGGAGAACACCGCGGTGCCGTCAACCGGTGGCGTGCCGGAGAAAGTCGAACCCACCCGCAGCGTGTTCAGCGTGCCGGCCCGACCCGTGAAGTCGATGCCCCCATCGAGCCGCCGGATACCGCCGCCCACGGCCGTGGTTCCATCGACGGCAACTTCCAGCAGATAATCCCCACTCGTGACGCTTCCCAGCAGTTGCACGGTTCCGGCACCCGTGGGTGTGAGCTGGATGCTCTGGTTCCCGACGCCGCCCGCGCGCAAACCGAGCCCGGACGGACCGCCGGTGAGAGTTCCCGTGCTGACGGTATTGGCGCTGATTCCCGCATTTGCCGTGAGCATGCCCCCGCTGACGGTCGCGCCCTGGGTCGCGGCAAACGGCGCGGTGACCGTGGTGGCTCCCCGCAGGGTGGCCGTATCCGTCACCTCCAACTCGTGGGCCTGCACTTTGCCGCCGACGTTGAGATCGGCACCGACTTGGGTATTTCCGTGCACTGTCATGTCGGTGCCGCCACTTGTGCCACGCCCAACGTCGAGCGCCCCTCTCACGCCGACTCCACCATCGACGACCAGCGCACCTGTCATCTGACCGCCCTGATCCACGGAAAGCGCGGTTGGCGATTGGATGTGAGTATCAAGACTCAGCGTCGCCCCGACAGGGCTGAACGCCGCCACCGCGGCCGTGCCGCTTCTGAGGGTCACCGTCCCACTGCCCTGAATCTCACCGCTGGCACTGACGGCCACGGAGTCACTTCCCACGACCGCCTTGATGGTTCCGCCCACATCGAGCGCGGAACTCACCGCCACTCTGGCTGCGCTGCCGGGCACAAGCGTGATATTTCCAGTGCCGCCATAGATGGTGGTGGCCGCGAAATTCTCGCCGCTTTGACCGAGGTTCAGGTGATTGCCACTCGTGGTCGTCAGGGCCAACGCGCTGGCATTACCACTGGTTTGAAACACCACGCTCCGGTTGTTCGCCAGTTGCAGGTCACCGCCCGTCAACACCGTCCGGCCGGCACCCGTCGGCGTCAACGTGATGTCCTTGTCCGTGCCGCCGGCTTGAAGGGTCAGGCCTGAGAATCCATGCAGCGATCCGTTGACGTGCAGGGCCGCGCCGCCCGGCCCGGACTCGAGTTTCAGGCCATCCACAAACGCGCCGCTCGGACCACCCCGAAAGCCGAAGCGCCAGATCGCCAGATTGGCGCTTTGATTCACGGATCCCTTGAGCGTTCCGGCGGTGCCGGCATCGCCAAATTCGAGCAGTGGGATCTCCTCCGCCACCGGCCCCGTGATCGTTCCAATATTGATCTCGGCGGACCGGTGGGCGGCATCCCTCATTCTGAGCGTATGGTCCCTTGAGATCACCACGTCTCCGGTGCCGGTCGGTTCGAGGTAGATGTTGGTGTCGGCGCCTGCCGAACTGCTGATCGTGAGGCCACTGGTTCCGCCACCGGCAATCGTGCCCGCGCTCGCGGTGAGACTGGTCACCGTCAGCGCACCTCCCCCGGAGGTCTTGAGATATTCCGACGGCAGGCCAAATGCCTGGCCCCCGACTGTCAGCCCATTCGCAACAAGCGAACCGCCCACCGTGACGTCCTCGCTGAACTGAGCGGCCCCGATGACATCGAGCCGCACCGCCGGCGCATGCGTGCCGATTCCCACTTTACCGTCTCCGCGCACGGTCATGAATGGGGCGGTGTTGGCGGCATTGGCCACGGTGAGCGCCGCGTCGGTGGAGTTGGTGCCAGCCAGTATCCGCAGACCCAAAGATCCGCCACTGGTCGAACTCCCCTCGAAGTGCGCGGCGTAGTCGGTCGCAGCTCCCCTGACTCCTAATTTCGGACTCGTGCCGGGGAACGCGGTCGCACCGACCAGCACGCTGTCGTTGAAAAAGTTCGTCCCCTGCGCCGAATAGACACCGTAGTTCGTGGCGCCGCCAGTGGCCGAGAAATAGCCACCGTAGACCGTGTCGACGGATCGGCCGAGACCTGCGCCGTAGGCTCCCGTGACAAGACCGGGCTGGCTTCCCGTCGCCGCTGAGGCGTCGGCCTTTCCATAGGACCCGTAGAGGTATCCGCGGAAATCCGTGACCAGGCTCCCGAGCTCGGCGAGCGAATAGCTGCCGGCGACATGATTCCCGGAGTTCGTGTGCTCTCCAGGTTGATCGAACTGCGAATAGCCGTAGACGCCCACCGCGGCCCGCCCATCTGCAAGATTATTGGAGCCGCCCACGACGCCCACGGACCCGTAGGCCCTCCCAAACGGGTTGGGGCGGATGACGAGTCCAGACCCACCCGTGCCGATGATGCCCGCACTTCCGGTCGAGGCCGTCTCCGAAGTGAACACCACGCTCCCCGAGGGCACATTGTTGAGCGAATAGCTGTGGCGCCCCGCCGCGATGCTCCCCACCACGCTCAGCTTCTGCTGGGGAGAAGCCGTGCCCAAGCCCAAATTGCCGTCGATTCGAACCGAGCCCGTGCCGCTCGGAGCCAGCGTCAGATTCTGATTCACTCCTCCGGCGGAGAGCACCAGGCCGGAATCTCCGCCCGATATCGATCCACTCGTGGCCACCAACCCGACCGCTGACAGCGTTCCGCTCACCACGCCGCCGGTCGTCTGAACGAAATTCGCGGGGTTGAATGACTGACCCGCCAACGCAAGCGAGTCGGCACTGAGCGCCCCGCCCACCGTCGCGCTGCCGCTCACCTTGAAATTTCCGACAACGTCGAGCTTCGCCGTCGGGTTCGTCGTGCCGATGCCCACGTCGCCGGTTGAGGAGATCCTGGCCTTTTCAACGCCACCAACGCCGAAGGTCAGTGGAATCGCATTGTTGGTCTGGACGTATCCGGCGGCGCCGTTCTGTCCGGCCACAAAGACATTCGCGCCATCGGTCGCCCGAAACTCCGACCAGGCTCCCGCCGGCGCCTCCGCCCGAAAGCCCGTAAAGCCGCCTCCGGTGCTTATCGCCCTGACCGTAGCCGCTCCCGCTACGCCGCTCACATCCAGACGGTAACCGGGTGTGGTTGTGCCAAGTCCGACATTTCCTTCCACGAGCAGGCCGTTGGCGGGCGCGTTGACATTGTAGTTTGCGCCGATGGTCGCGGCTCCGGAGACGAAGAGCTTGTTTGAGGGGTTGGAACCGGAACCAAGCGTGACGCTGCCCAAGTGGATCATCCGGCCAGCCGGATTGCTGCTATGGATAGAGAGCCCAGTGCCTGCATAATAATATCCGATGGCCGCATTGTCCGTGCGAAAGCCGTAGCCGTTTGTGCCCATGTTGGCGTAGTAGCCGGTTGCACCGTTTCCCATCGCGCTGGTGAATACTCCCAACTCTCCCACGATGTGCAGATCGACACCCGGACTGGAGGTCCCGATGCCCACCCTGCCGCCGAGTCGCGTATGCCCCGTGCCGCTCGGCGTGAGCGTGATGTTTCGGTTGGTGCCTCCCGCGGCCAGCGTGATGTCGCCGGTCGCACTGTTATAACGCAGCCACTCCAGGCCGGAATGGGTCAGCGCGTTCGCCTGCACGCCACCGCCCGTCGCAATCAGCATCGCCGCGGAAACCTGACCGCCCGCGAAGAGGCTCCCCTCCACCCCCAGCCCTCCCTCGACCACGAGCGCACCCGTGTCCTTCGACGTCGACGCCGTCGTGCCGGCGACCACCGCGGAGGCCGTCACGGTGAGGTTGCCCGACACCGTCTGATCCTGCGCGACCGCCATCGCCACGAGGCCCAAGCCAGCGAACATCCACCAACCGCCAGAACCACGCGCGCGGCTCCCACGACCTCGACAACAAACTGAACCAGCACGACGCAAAGCAGTGGACGGAATGTTCATGGCAGCAGGGGACAAAGGTCTGCGGGTCGCGAATGGCCCGGCTCCCAGCTAGGAGCCCATGCGCCGCCTCGACACGGGATGGCGCACGAATCAACACGTTCAAAGCGGCCGACCGGACGGCGGCACCGCAGCCACGCACCCAAGCTCCACGGAGCTCTCACGCGCTGCGAACGTGTCGGGCAAACACTCACTCTGCCGCGACGCTGTGCGCGCTCACCAATTCCGCGCCAGCGCGCTCTCTACTGAATATTGGGTAAAATAAAGGCTCGACAACGCCTACGGCGCGCGGGGTCCCGCGCGCTCCAAGTCACAACTCAGCCCCCCCGGACCCGGCGACTGCGTCACCCGGGACGCCGGCTACCACCGCCGGCCCGCGCCCACGTTACTCGCGTTCCACGCGGCTCGCACGGCCGACCCCGGCTGCGGCACCGCCACCCTCGGCGACGCGGTCCGGTTTCACGCCGTCCCCACCGAAGGCCGATCGCATGATCCGGCCGGCGTGTTCGCGGAGGTCATCGATCAAGGTGTAGAACAGCGGCACGATCACGAGCGTCAGAATCGTCGACGCGATCAGTCCGCCGATCATCGTGCGGCCGAGCGGCGCGTAGGGCAGGCCGCCGATTTTCGACTCGCCGAGCGCCATCGGGATCAGGCCCGTCACGGTGCAGAGCGTCGTCATCAGGATGGGCCGCAGCCGGTGCCGGCCGGCCTCCATCAACGCGTCGAAGCGCGGCTTGCCCGCGGCGCGCAGGCGGTTGGCCATGTCGACGAGCACGATCGCGTTGTTCACGACGACCCCGACGAGGATCACGCAGCCGATCCGCGCCATGTTGTCGAAGGGCGTGTTGGTGAAGTAGAGCAGCCAGTAA
The DNA here is from genome assembly GCA_964513055.1 of uncultured Opitutus sp. Classification (GTDB taxonomy): domain Bacteria; phylum Verrucomicrobiota; class Verrucomicrobiia; order Opitutales; family Opitutaceae; genus ER46. The sequence goes on along the minus strand of CAZENI010000594.1, from coordinate 23 downwards.
ACGCCGAGGGCCGCGAACGGCAC
>CAZENI010000593.1:0-5128 GCA_964513055.1 uncultured Opitutus sp. | reverse complement strand
TCTACCACGAGATCACCAACGAGAACGCCTACAAGACGCCGATGCGGATCTATCCGGCGGTGCACTACACCATGGGCGGCCTCTGGGTGGACTATAACCTGATGTCGAATCTCCCGGGCCTCTTCGTGCTCGGCGAGGCCAACTTCTCCGACCACGGCGCCAACCGCCTCGGTGCGTCCGCGCTCATGCAGGGCCTGGCCGACGGCTATTTCGTCGTCCCGTATACGATCGGCGACTACCTCGCCGGGCAGAAGCCGAACTCCAAGCCGTCGACCGACGCCGCCGAGTTCAAGCAGGCGGAGGACGCGGTCGCCGCGATGACGAAGCGCCTCATGTCCATCAAGGGCAAGGAGCCGGTGAACTACTATCACAAGAAGCTCGGCCAGCTCATGTGGAAATACTGCGGCATGGCCCGGACCAAGGAGGGCCTCACCGCGGCGCTGGTGGAAATCCCGAAGCTGCGCGAGGAGTTCTGGGCCAACGTCAACGTTCCCGGTTCCGCCGAGACCCTCAACCAGGCGCTCGAGCGCGCCGGCCGGCTCGCGGACTTCTTCGAGCTGGGCGAGCTGATGTGCCGCGACGCCCTGACCCGCGAGGAGAGCTGCGGCGGGCATTTCCGCGAGGAGCACCAGTATCCGGACGGCGAATGCAAGCGTGACGACGAGAACTTCGGCCACGTCGCCGCCTGGGAGTATCAGGGCCCCGGCCAGGTGCCGCTCCGCAACGTCGAGCCGCTGAAATACGAGGCCGTGAAGATGAGCGTGCGTTCCTACAAATAATTCCCCCTCCCATGGTCGCCGAAAACACCACGAAAAACATTTCCGTCACGCTCCGTGTCTGGCGCCAGGCCGGCGCCGGCGCCGCGGGCAGCTTCGTCGACTACCCGGCGAAGGATCTGAATCCGAACATGTCGCTCCTCGAAATGCTCGACGTCGTGAACGACGAGCTCGAGCGCAAGGGCGAGGACCCGATCGCGTTCGCGCACGACTGTCGCGAAGGCATCTGCGGCACGTGTTCGCTCATGATCGACGGCAAGCCGCACGGCCCGCACCGGGGCATCGCGAGCTGCCAGACCTACATGCGCAGCTTCGCCGACGGCGCCGTGATCACGGTCGAGCCATTCCGTGCGCGGCCCTTTCCGGTCATCAAGGACCTCATCACGGATCGCTCCTCCTTCGACAAGATCCAGCAGGCGGGCGGCTTCATCAGCGTGCGCACGGGCGCGCCTTGCGACGCCAATGCGCTGCCAGTGCCCAAGGAGGTCGCCGACCTCGCGATGGACGCCGCGTCCTGCATCGGCTGCGGCGCCTGCGTGGCGGCCTGCAAGAACGCCAGCGCGATGCTCTTCGTCTCCGCCAAGGTTTCGCAGCTCGGCCTTCTCCCGCAGGGCCAGCCGGAGCGCGACAAGCGCGTGCTGAACATGGTCGCGAAGATGGACGAACTCGGCTTCGGCAACTGCACCAACTACCTCGAATGCAGCGCCGCGTGCCCCAAGCTGATCTCGCACGACTTCATCGCCCGAATGAACCGCGACTACCTGGCCGCTTCGTTCCGCAGCAGCTTCCAGCCGCAGTCGGCGGGCGGCGGCGGCGGCGCTTGATTCCGGTCTTCGCCTTCACAGGCAACAGGAGCGCGGCCGATCCGGCCGCGCTTTTTTTGTAACTTCAAACGAGGGTCGGGGTTTTCACGGCAGCTCAACGCTACCACTGCCATGAAGACTCTTCCCGCCATCGCCTTCCTCGCCGCCCTCGGCGCCTTCGTCCTTTCCCCGCTGAGTTTCGCGCTCGGTGGCTCATTGCTCTTCGCCGCCGGCGTCGTCGCCATCGCCCTGGGCGACTACGCGCGACCCGCCCGGCCGCTGGCCTTGCCGGCGGTGGCCGCCGAAGTGGCGGCCCGGCGCTCGGAACGATTTGGACTGGCAGCCTAGTAGGGTAGGGGCTGGTTCACTGGAGGCGGCCCTCGCACACGGGTGCGGGGGCCGTTTCGTTTTTAGAGGGTAGGGGCAGTTGTCCCCAACCGCCCTGATTCGTTTTTCGAGCGCGTGACGAAGGCAGATAAGGACAACCGCCCCTGCCTCAGAACACCGACAGCGCCTTCGCGCTCTCGAGCACCACCCAGGCGGCGCCGAGGCCGACCCCGAGCCGGAGCACGTTCTTCATCAGCTTGCGGCCCTTCAGCACCGCGTCGTGCAGGTCCGTATCGAGCCGGGAGCGGTTGTTCTGCGCCATGAAGCTGGCGAACCGCGGGTCCCGGAAACGGCCGCGCTGATCCCGCCGCAATCCGAAGCGGATCGCCGGACGATGACACAGGTTGAGCAGGAAACGCAGCACAGGCCGCATCTCGGAAATTTGGAGTGGTTTACTCAAGCGGAATCCCGCTAGCGTCGCACCTTTCACGCATTTTTCCGCATCACGTCGCTCCGCTTATGCATCATTTCCACTACTCCGGTTCCGATCTTCACTGCGAGTCCGTCGACCTCGCCGCCGTGACGAAGCTCTATGGCACGCCGACCTACGTCTACAGCGCCGCGACGATGGAGGACAACTACCGCCGCCTGCAGCGCGGACTCGCCGGCCTCGACGCCCAGCTCTGTTACGCGATGAAGGCCAACTCGAACCTCGCGATCCTGCGCCACTTTTCGAACCTCGGCGCCGGCTTCGACCTCGTGAGCGGCGGCGAGATTCGTCGCGTGCTCGCCGCCGGCGGCAACGTGAAGTCGAGTGTCTTTGCGGGCGTCGGCAAGTCCGAGGCGGAGATCGCGCTGGCGTTGGAAAGCGGGATCTTCTCGTTCCACGTCGAGAGCGAGCCCGAACTCGCGCGCATCAACCACGTCGCCGGCAAGCTCGGCGTGAAGGCGCCGATCGCCATCCGCGTGAATCCCGATGTCGACGCTCATACGCACGCGAAGATCACGACCGGCAAGAGCGACAACAAGTTTGGCATCCCGCTCAAATACGCCGCCGCCGCCTACGAGGCCGCCGCGAAGTATCCGAATCTCCAGATCAAGGGTGTGCAGATGCACATCGGCTCGCAGCTCACGTCCGTCGCGCCGTTCGTGGAGGCCGTCGAGAAAGTCGGGCCGTTCGCCGCGGAGCTGAAGGCGAAGTATGGCATCACGTATTTCTCCATCGGTGGCGGCATGGGCATCATCTACAAGGACGCCCTCGCCAGCGGCCAGCAGGCCTGGTGGGACGCGCAGCCGGCGGACAAGCGCCCGCTCACGCCCGAGAGCTACGGCGCCGCGCTGGTGCCGCTGTTGCAGCCGCTCGGTCTGAAGGTGCTGCTTGAGCACGGCCGCTTCATGGTGGGCAACTCCGGCGTGCTGCTCGCCCGCGTCGAACACCTGAAGCGCGGCGCCGGGAAGAACTTCCTGATTGTCGACGCGGCGATGAACGACCTCGTGCGGCCCGCGATGTATGAGAGTTACCACGAGATCGTGCCGGTGCACCGCGATTCGTCGCGGCGGGCGCTGACGGCGGACATTGTCGGCCCGATCTGCGAGAGCGGCGACTGCTTCGCGAAGGACCGCCAGATTCAGGAAGTGGGCGAGGGCGAGTTGATCGCGTTCATGAGCGCCGGCGCCTATGGCTACACGATGGCGAGCCGCTACAACACGCGGGGCATGGCGGCCGAGGTGCTGGTGAAGGGCAGCGCGTTCGAGCTGGTCAACGCGCGCGAGACCTTCGAGCAGATGATCGCGGGCGAGAAGGTGCCGGCGTTTCTAAAGTAAGGCAGCTGCCCGCGGAATACACGGACCACACGGAAATGAATCAGAGGAATTTTTCCGTGTCTTCCGTGTGTTCCGTGGGCAATACGGCTTGATGAAATTCGTCGTCGTAGGCGCCGGCGCGTGGGGGACGGCGTTTGCGCTGCACCTCGTGCGCGCGGGTCACGCGGTCACGCTCGTGCCGCGCCGCCGCGAGCACGCCGAGGCGCTGCGTTCGGCGCGGGTCAACGCGGACTACCTGCCCGGACTTTCCCTGCCGGCCCCCTTGGTGGTGACGCCTGACCTCGATGGGCCGGCGCGCGTGGCGGACGTCGTGTTGCTGGCCTGTCCGGCGCAGGCGTTGCGGGAAACCTGTGGCCGGCTACGCACGGGTGCCTTTGTCGTCAGCCTCGCCAAGGGCCTCGAGGCTGGCACGCACCTGCGGCCTTCCGAAGTGATCGGCGCCGTGCTGCCGGGAGTGCGGGTGGGGGCGCTGACCGGTCCGACAAACGCCCTCGGCGTGGCCCGCGGCGATCCGTCGGCGATGGTGCTGGCAGCGAACCCGGGGGCGCCGGTGCAGGAGCTACAGGCGGCGCTGAGCGATCGCGCGCTGCGCGTCTACACCAGCGATGACCTGGCGGGCGTCGAGTTCGGCGGCTGCCTGAAGAACATCTACGCGATCGCTGCCGGGTGCTGCGACGGCCTGAAGCTCGGCGACAATACCAAGGCCGCGCTGCTGACGCGCGCGCTGGCCGAAATGGTGCGGGTGGGCGTTGCGCTCGGCGCGCGGCCGGAGACGTTTTACGGCTTGAGCGGCTTCGGTGATCTGGTGGCGACGTGCTACGGCGGCTGGAGCCGCAACCGCGAGTTCGGCCAGCACATCGGCGAAGGTCGCGCCGCCGCCGACCTCATCGCCCACCGCAAGACGGTCGTCGAGGGCTACAAGACGACCGAGTCCTTCTCGGGCCTGTGCACCGAAAGAGGCATCGATGCGCCCATCCTGCAGGAGACGCGTGCGATTCTGATCGAAGGAAAAAAGCCGGCCGCCGCGCTCGCGGCGCTGATGACGCGCGAGCTGAAGCCCGAAGCCGCACCCGTCACCTCCTGAACCCGCGACGGGTTGGACGCGGAAAAAGGGGTGGGGGCGGACGCAGCGATGGGTTCGGTGGAGCGAGTTTCCGTTCGCCAGACCGCGCTACCCGCAGCAAACGTTTGCGCGACGCTATGGAACCTGCCGCCAATCTGGTCGAAGTTGCCCGCCGTGCCCGCGTGTCGATTTCCACCGTGTCCCGCACGATCAACCAAACGGGAAAAATCAGCGCGGAGACGCAGGAGCACGTGCGCCGCGTCATGCGCGAGCTCGGCTACAAACCCAACCGCGTGGCCCGCCGCGGGCACCCTCGCCTTTCGTAAGACCTTGAA
>CAZENI010000592.1:0-5133 GCA_964513055.1 uncultured Opitutus sp. | reverse complement strand
CGGTGACGCCGCACCCCATCGCGCGCAAGCGCGCTCCTACCGCAGGCCTTTTTAGACGCCCTCTGAGCCGGCTGATGGAAGATCTGCGAGGGTCGGCCGGAATCAGCGAAGGTTGATCCGATAGGCGAAGTCGGCCGGGTTGGTGGTGAAGCTCAGTTCGTCGCCGTCCTGAGTGTGGGCGACCGAACCGTGCGCCGCGCCGCGCGCATCGATCGCCTCGACCGAGCCGACGCCGGCCGTGCGTCCCACCAGGCGTGATACGCGCAGGCGCACGGTGAACGCCGGGCCGTCGGGCAGGGGCGTCACGATGAGCTGGTCGCGTTTCACTTCACAGCGGAAGGCGCCGTCGGTCCACACCGCGCCGAAATCGACCGCGTCCCGATTGGCGAGCCAGCGCCCCGAGGTGGCCTGCGGCGCGGCGGGCGTTTCGAGCCGCACTCCGGTAATGTCGCCGGCCTTGCCGCCTTGGACGATCAGTTTTCCGATCCGGTAGCGGCGGTGGTTGTCCTCGTCGCCCTGCAGGCGTTCGCGCTGGTTGCGGTTCTTTGGATCGTAGAGGCCGACAAGGATCTCGTAGTCACCGGGCGGCATGCCGGCGGGAATCGCGACCGGCCAGACGTCGCCGGTCGTCACGCGGCCCTGCCACTGTGTTGTGGCCGGCAATGGGGCGCCGCCGCTGACGAACTCCGTCGGCGTGCGGCGGCCGGGTGTCGGGCGCGAGAAGTGATAGAAGACCGTCAGCGGCTGCGGCGTGGCGCGGAGCGCGTCCCAATCAACCAACAGTTTGAATTGCCTGCCGCCGAGATACTCGACGCTGCGCGCCCGGGGCGTCAGGGCGAGCGGTGCGGCGGGTGCGAAGACGCGGCTGTTGAAGTAGGCGCGGCCCGGGGCGCGCGACCGCTCGGCGATGGCGTCACCGAAGCGCTCGATCGCTGACTCAAGTTCGCCGTGCCGGGCCCAGTATCCGTATTGCGGTAACGTGTGGCCCTCGACCGTCCAGTCGGATGCGCCGCGGTTGACGCAGACCCGCGCGCCGGAGTTCCAGGTGACGACCTGGCGGTGGAGGTCGCCACCAGCGAAGGCGACGTCGCGGATCTCGTCGTGGGCGACACTCTCGATGAAGTCCTGCGCGAGCCAGTATTTGCGCACGGCGCCGCGCTCGAGGGCGGGCCGGTCGATCATGAGGGCGTGGCCGGTGAGCAGCTCCGCGCTCAGGTAGTCGTCGCTCTCGATTCCGTGTTCCTCGCGGCTGCGGCCGCCCTGGTAGCGGTCGGAGTAGCCGGCGCCATGCAGGCTGAAACGCGTGTGGTTGACCGCGTCGAACCACGGCACGCGTTCCCAGTCGCGGCAGCGCACGACGTGGTGGAAGCGTTCGGGCTTGTCGCCGAGTTGCAGGAGCTGCGCGTCCGCGCCGTCGAGCCAGCCGATCAGGTGATCGTGTCCGGCCTCGCTCACGGTGAGGGCAGGGGCGGCGCAGGCGGCGCGAATTGCCGCGAAGGCCTCGCCCCAGGCGCGCTGCGTTTCGCGTTTCGAATGGAAGTTGCCCGCGCGATCGCGGAAGTCGAAGGGCGCCATCGAGGCAAACACATCGACGAAGGTGGCCGTCGGCTGGAGCGCGGGCGCGAGGAGCCCGAGATTGCGGTCGAGGAACGGCCGGAAGCGGTCGGGACGGAACTGATAGCTCTGCGCGTCGCGGCTCTCGTTGAGCCACGCCCGGCGCGGCCGGCCCTCCGCGGTGAACGTGACCTGGTCGTAGCTGAAGCCGTCGGCATCGGGATAGATGTCGATGTAGTTGTCGTGCACGCCCCACGCGACGCCGCGCGCCGTGCACGTGCGTCCGAAGGCCTGCAGGTCGGCGAGCGTGCCGAGGCTGGGCAGCGGCGGAAAGATGTCCGGCAGCCGGTAGTCGTAGCCCCAGCGCTGCCAGGTGTGGACGATGGCGAGCGAGTGGGTCAGCCCATAGTCGAAGCAGCGCGCGAGCTTGGCGGCGTTGTCCGCATAGCGGCCGCCCCAGAGATCGAAGACGAAGCGGCCCGCCTTGCGCGCCACGCCGGGCGCGGCCGTCTTTTCGTGCAGCGGCCGGTAGCGCACGGCGCAGTCGAAGGCGCCCTTGAGGCCCGGCACGAAGGTGAGCGTCGCATCCGGGTGCGTGTGGAGCTGATACAGCCGGCGCGCGGGATCGACCTGCAGGAAGTCGGGCGGCGTGTCGGTCGCCGTGAGCAGCGCGACTCCGCCCTCGAACTCGAAGCCGACGTGGCTTGTCGAGAGGTTGTGGCCGTCGGCGCTCGCACGGAAGGCCTGCGGGTCCACGATGGCGTAACCGTGGCCGTAGAACACGCGGGGGGCGCGCTGGTCGGCGGGGTTGAGCCCGAGGCCCGTGATGCGCTCCGCGGACTCGACCTTGATGCGCAGCGCCGGTCCCTCCGACCAGACGGTGGCGACCAGTTCAGTGGTGTCGGCGCCGAGACCGACCCGGTGTGTAATTCGGGTTCGTCCGGCGGCATCGGTGGTGGTGTTTACGGAACGGACCAGGGCCGCCGAGGGCCAGGTGCCGACGACGTGATCGCGGAGCGCGAGATGAAGGCCGGCGAACACGACTTGGTGCTCGCTCGTGCCGAAGCCGATGCAGCCGTCGGCGAGGCCGTTGGGCCCGAGCGCCACCACGGCGCGGCAGCCGCCTTCGAGTTCGTAGAGCAGTGTGGCCCGGTCCGGCGCGACCTGGCCGGACGCGACGGCGGCACGCGTGCGGGCGGCGAGGGCGGTGCGGCCGGCCTCGTCCAGGAGCGGCGGCCGGGGACCGACCGTGACGGTGGGATCGCCCCAGAAACTGAGATCACAGGACGTGTTGTTCCTCGGCCCCGGATGGCTCTCGAGCCGGAGCAGGATCTCGCGGCCAGCGAAGGCCCCAAGATCGGCATTCCCCGGTATCCAGGTTTTCGAGTCGGAGTGGCGCTCGAAGAGCACTTGTTCATCAGCCCAGACCCGAAACGTCACGCCGTCGCTCGCGCCCTCGGCCGGCGCGCTGTCGCGAATGGCGGTGAAGAATTCGAACCCGAGCGGCGTCGTCGCCGGAAGCTGGAGACGGTATTCGGCGAACACGGTGCCGGGCCTCGTCCGGTAGGGCGGATGCAGTTGGAGGCTGGCCCGCGTGACGCCGCCGCGGGTCACCGACGCGCGATGGAAACTGGCCGCCGAAATGGCGTCCGTGCCGCTCCACCCGGGCGGCAGGCGCACGAGTGGCCCGCCGGACTGGGACCACGCGATGCGCGTGGCGGTGGTGGCGGCGGTGGCCAGCGCGAAGGTGCTTTGAAGCGGAACGGGCGCGAGGGAGCGATCGGGGTCCGGGACCGTGGCCGGCGGCGCCGCGAAGTCGGTCGTGAAGATCCGGACGGCGCGCGCAGTGTGCGTGGTGCCGTTGACGTTGAACGTGGCCTGAACGTGCAGCGGATAGTGGGCCGGATGCGTGGCGCGCGCGCAGGTGAAGCCAAACACGGCGGTGGCATCGCGCCCGGCGGGCACGAGCACGGTTTGCTGAGTCGGTCCGACCGCCGTGAGATCATCCGCGAGTGGAGTGAGTGCCAGCGTGACCGACAGGGGGAGCGATCCGGCGTTCGCCAGCCGCACCAAGCAGGTCTGCAGTGCGTCAGCGCGCAGGACCGGAGGAATTTCGGCGAGCGTCAGCGTGAGGGAGCCCTCGGTGACGACGTGACCGTTGAAGGCGAGGAGCGGCAGACCGCTGGCGACCGCGACGGCGAGGGCAAGAATCGGGGGCAGGATACGAAAGCGGAGGGGCATTTTGGGTGCGGATTGCTGGGGCGGCGCGCGAGAACGCGATGAAGGCGAAGTCGTGATGAGGGCGAACTGGAGTCTAGCGAGGAAGCGGCCGCGCCGATCCGCATGCGTTGCCGAAGTGTGCGTGCGAATTGGGCGCAGTCTGCGAAGCGCCGAAGTGGCGAGGTTCGACCGTCGAACGCGGGAATGCACTCGGCTCTTGCGCTGATCTGGCAGGCGGCACAGTGCATCGGGGATGACGATGTTGCGGATTTTCCTGGTCGGCGGGTGCCTGGCGCTCGCAGGTTGCGAGTCCTTTTCGGATGCGACGACGAGCGTGCGCGAGAAGCTGGCCGCGCGGGAAGCGCCGAAGTCCAGGACGTATGCCGCCGAGCAGCGGGCGACCTATGAAGCGGTGAAGACTGCGGCGACACAGATGGGCTATCGGTTTCTCCGCGGCGGTCCGGCCCAGGGTGAGTTCGAGGCAGTCAGCGGGGTCGGGGCCGGCGAACGCATGGGAACGGCACGGCAATTGGGTCTTAAGGTGAAGCTGGAGAGGGCCTTGGACGGCGGGACCGTCGTGTTGGTGCGGATTACCGAGATCCTGGAAAACGACTCCTCGAACCGGGCCGGGCAGGCGACCGAGACGCCGCTGCGCGATACCCCGCAATACGAGGTCTTCTTCGAGCGGCTGGGCCAGGTGCTGGGCGTCAAACCGGTGGCCAGGTAGCGCGGTAAAGCGCGGCCACCGCGGGAGAGGAGTCGCGCCGGCGGTGGCACAGCGCCAAATTCAAGCTTGCTGCGCTCCGGGCGCCTCGCGACGCTGACCGTTCGCGACAGTCAGTCGGTCAGGTTGGCGTATCGTCGCGGGCTCCCGCCAATCTCCCAACGTCAGTGAAACCATCAACCAATCCGGCCGAGCCGCAAGGCCCGGTCGACCCGTCGGATGGGCGCTCCTGGAGCAGGCGCACGGCCGACGTATCCGTCCTATGAGTTCAGTAATGCAAGACCTCCTGGCCCAGTCGTCCTTCGACAAGCTGAAGGAAGGCGCCATCGTCCCGGGTGTCATCACCGAAATCCGCCAGAATGAGGTCGTCGTCGACATCGGCGGCAAATCCGAAGGCGTCATTCCCGCCAACGAGTTCATCGATATCGGCGAACTCCAAATCGGCTCCACCATCGAGGTGCTCGTCGAGAAGCTGGAAGACAAGAGTGGCGCTCCCGTCCTGTCGTTCGACAAGGCCGAGCAGAAGAAGAACTGGGATAACATTCTCACCAAGTTCCCCGAGGGCTCCGTGGCCGCGGGTCGCGTGAAGGCCAAGGTGAAGGGCGGCCTGATCATCTCGATCGGCGTCGATGCCT
>CAZENI010000591.1:0-5133 GCA_964513055.1 uncultured Opitutus sp. | reverse complement strand
CGTCGCGCGGCTGGACGACCACCGTTTCCACTGGTGCAACCTGCCGCGCAATTCCGGCAGCCAGGCCGCGCCGAACAACGAGGGCCTGCGCCGCGCCACCGCCCCGCTCGTCGCCTATCTCGGCCACGACGATCTCTGGTTTCCCTGGCACCTCGAGGAACTGGTCCGCCGCCTCGACGCGGACGCCGCCGTCGCGGCGCACGCCCTCTGCGCGTGGGTGAAGCCCGGGCGGGCCTGCGACATCCGCGGGGGCCCGGCGCCCGCCGGCGACTACCGGCGCTATTTCGTGCCGCCGTCGAGCCTGCTCCACCGGCGGACCGAGGCGCTCGCCCTCGGGGGCTGGGGCGATCCCGATCGGCTCGCGCTGCCGGTGGATTTCGATTTCGTGCGCCGGCTGCACGCCGCCGGCGGCCGCATCTCCGGCCAGCCGCGGCTGGGTGTGATGAAGTTTCCCTCGGGCGCCTGGCGCGCCTACGCCGCGGGGGCGCCGTTTCCGCAGGCGGACTACGCCGCGCGCCTCCTGGCCGATCCCACCGGTCTCGAACGCGAGCTGCTGAGCCAGCACGCCGCGGCGTCCGCCGCCTTCACAGCCAACGAACGCCACGCCGGCCTCGCGCTGCGCCAGCTGCGCGCGGCCCTCGCGCGCGCCTGGCCCGCGCTGCGTTTCACGCTGTGCGACGCGTATGGCTTCGAACGCTGGCCCCTCGGCGGCTGGCTGCGCCGGACCCAGCAACGCCGGCGCCACCGGGGCCGCCGCGAGCGCGGGCTCTGAGGCCCGTTTTCCCGAAATTCCCGCTTCCGCCCGCCCCCGCGCCGCCTACGCTCGCGCCCCATGAAGGACGAAGCGATCACGGTGGTGCTCCAGCGCATCGACCAGGGCGACCGCCAGGCGGCGGACGAACTCCTGCCGCTCGTCTACGGCGAACTGCGCCGCCTCGCCGCCGCCAAGCTGGCGCGGGAGGCCCCGGGCCAGACGCTCCAGGCCACTGCCCTCGTCCATGAAGTCTGGTTACGCCTCGGCGGCGATGCCCAGCCGGGCTGGGCCAACCGCGCGCATTTCTTCGCCGCCGCCGCCGAGGGCATGCGGCGCATCCTGATCGACAACGCCCGCCGCAAGCGCGCCGCGCGCCACGGCGGCGAGTTCGCCAGGGTCAGCGCCGACGCCACCGGCTTCGACCTCGCCTCGCCCGCCACCAACGACGAGGACCTGCAGCTCATCAGCGAGGCCCTCGACGCCTTCGCCGCGCACGACGCGCGCAAGGCGGAGCTCGTGAAGCTGAAATACTTCGTCGGACTCACCCTCGAGGAGGCGGCCGACGTCCTCGACATCTCGCACCGCACCGCGAAACGCGACTGGGCCTACGCCCGCGCCTGGCTCTTCAACGAGGTCACGCGCCTGCGCGGGTCGTAGCCGAAAATCACCGCAACGAGACGACGACACCCCGATCGGAACGCCCTGTTCCCCGGTCCGCTTGGTGCCTCCGCGTCTTCTTGGTCGAAACTCCCTCGGCGGGGTGCCGCGACCACGATGGCCCCTTGACCGGCCAAATCTCGCTTTGCACGCTGGCCCAGCCCGTGTCGCCGCCGACTCCGTGACGGCCTCCTCCCTCCCGCTCCTCCTCTTGTCCCCGCGCCGCGTCCCAACTTCCCCCCGCCCGCCCCGCGCCTCGCGATGAACCGCGACGCCGAGATCTTCGCCGAAGCGATCGAGCTGCAGGGCGACGAGCGCGCCCGTTTCCTCGCGCAAGCCTGCGCCGGCGATGCCGAGCTCCGAAAACGCGTCGACCTGCTGCTCGCCGGCTACGCCGCGGCCGGGATGTTCCTGGAGGAATCGCCGGTCGAGCGTCCCGCCGCGCCGCCCGACGACGCCGTCGGCGGCCGGATCGGCCGCTACGTGCTCGCCCGGAAACTCGGCGAAGGCGGCTGCGGCGTCGTCTACCTCGCCGAGCAACAGGAGCCCGTCCGCCGCCAGGTCGCCCTCAAGGTGATCAAGCTCGGGATGGACACGCGCGACGTCATCGCGCGCTTCGAGGCCGAGCGCCAGGCCCTCGCGCTGATGGATCATCCGGACATCGCGCGCGTGTTCGATGCCGGCGCGACCGACGCCGGGCGGCCGTATTTCGTGATGGAGTTCGTCGACGGCGTGCCGATCACGAAATTCTGCGACGAACACAGCCTCGGCATGGCGGCGCGCCTCGAACTCTTCGCCCGCGTCTGCGTCGCCCTGCAGCACGCGCACCAGAAGGGCATCATCCACCGCGACCTCAAGCCCTCGAACATCCTCGTCGCCCTGCGCGACGGCGTGCCCGCGCCGAAAGTGATCGATTTCGGCATCGCCAAGGCGACGCAGGGCCGGCTCAGCGAGCACACGCTCATCACCGGCGTCGGCCAGTTCATCGGCACGCCCGCCTACATGAGTCCCGAGCAGGCCGAGCTGCGCGACTTCGACATCGATACGCGCAGCGACGTCTACTCGCTCGGCGTGCTCCTCTACGAGCTGCTCACCGGCCGGCCGCCCTACGATCCGCAATCCCTCGTCCGCGCCGGCATCGAGGAGATCCGCCGCATCATCCGCGAGGTCGATCCGCCGCGGCCCTCGACGCGCATCTCCACGCTCGCCGACGCCGATCGCGCCACCGTCGCCCGCCTCCGCCGCGCCGCGCCCCTGCAGCTCCGATCCGTGCTTCGCGGCGATCTCGACTGGATCGTGATGCGCTGCCTCGAGAAGGATCGCGAGCGCCGCTACGGCACCGCGCACGAGCTGGCCGACGACGTCCGCCGCCACCTGCGGCAGGAGCCCGTCGTCGCCCGGCCGCCGCACACGATTTACCGGCTGCGAAAATTCGTCGCGCGCAACCGCCTCGCCTGCGCGAGCGCCGCCGCCGTCGCGGTCGCGTTGATCGCCGGCACGATCGTCAGCACCCGCCAGGCGATCCGCGCGACGCGCGCCGAGCGCGTCGCAGGCACCGCCCGCGACGAGGCCCTCCGCCAGCGCGAGCAGGCCGAGGCGCTCCTCGCGTTCATGCTCGGCGATTTCCGCACCGAGCTGAAGAAGGTCGGCAAACTCGAGCTGCTCGATTCGATCGGCGCGCAGGCCATGGCCTATTTCGCCGCCCTCGATCCGCACGGCCTCACCGACACCGCGCTCACGCGCCAGTCGAAGGCGCTCACCCAGATCGGCGAGACGCGCCTCGAGCAGGCGCGCTTCGCCGAGGCCACGGAAGCGTTCGCCAACGCCTACGCCCGCGCCGCCGCGCTCGTCGTCCGCCACCCGCGCGACGCCGGCATGCTCTACGAGCGCGCGCAGGTGGAGTTCTGGAACGGCGTCATCGCCCGCCGCCGCGGCGATCTGCCGACCGCGAGCGAGTGGCTCACCCGCTACCGCGACTCCGCCGCCGCGCTCGTCGCCCTCGAGGGCAAGACCCTGCGCGCCCAGCGCGAGCTCACGTCCGGCCTCCACAATCTCGCCGTCCTCGATCTCGATCGCGGCCGCCTCGACGCGGCCCGCGCCGGCCTCCTCGCCGAGCGCGCCGCCATCGAGGAAATGCTCTCGCTCCATCCGCCCACCTCCGCCCTGCGGTTCCGCCTCTCCGATGTCGACTCCTGGCTCGGCAACGTCGCCGAGCAGTCCGGACGTTTCGACGAGATGCGCGGCCACTTCGACGCCGCCGCGGATCGCGTCGCCGCCCTCGTCGCCGCCGAGCCCGCGGTCGCCCACTGGCGGCTCCGGCTCGCGGAGACCCACGTCCACCAGGGCCATGCCCTCCAGCTTGCCGGCCGCCTCGACGACGCCGCCGCGCCGCGCGCCGCCGCTCGCACCTTGCTCGAGGCGCTCGTCGCCCAGGATCTTCAAAACCGCCAGTGGCTCGTCGCCCTGCTCCGCCTCAACCTGCACGAGTTCGCCGGCCGCCTCGTCCGCCGCGATCCCGGCGTCGGCCCCGCGCTGGTCGAGACCCGCGAGCGCCTCGCCGCCCTCGTCGCCGCCGAGCCCGCCTCCCTCGAATTCACCCGGCAGCTCGCCTCCGCCTGGCGCCTCGAGGCCCTCGCCCGCCAGCTCGCCGGCCGCCCCGACGCCGCCGACGCCGCGCTCCAGGCCATCACGATCGGCGAAAACCTCCGCCGCGAAAACCGCGCCGACCGCGCCGCCGTCTGGGAACTCGCCGCCGCCCGTTTGACCGCCGGCCGGATCGCCGCCAACGACATCGCCGCGGCCCGCGCGCACTGGACCGAGGTGCTCGCGGTCGTCGGCCCCCGCCTCGCCGGCTCGTCCGACTGGCGGGCGCTCGAGCCCGCCGCCCAGGCGCTCGTGCTGCTGGACCGCGCCGCGGAGGCGCGCCCCCTGCTCGACCAGCTCCGCCGCATGGGCTACCGGAGCCTCGATCCCTTTGCCGGATCCATCCTGGATCTGGCTTCAACCCAAGTCAGTCCTCGTCCCAACGAATAAATGCAGACCCAATCGACCTCCCCCGCCCCGATGCCGACGGCCGTCATCGGCGTCACGATCAACGCCTTCTACCCGATCGGCGCGCTCTACTCGATCAACTACGATCTGCAGCTCGTCAGCGGCGATCCCAGCATCTTCTCCCTCGAAGACGGCACGCTCACCATCACCGTGCCCGTTGGCACCGAGGTGCAGATCGTCTACCAGCTCAACGACCCGCGCTACGTCCTCCTCGGCATCGCCTTCAATCCCAACGGACCCGGCGTCGGCCGCCAGGAATTCCCCACGGTCACGCTGGACCGCACCCTCAACGGCTCGACGATGACCGTCCTCGACGAGTCGCTGCCTGCGTTCCAGGGCGTCGACTACACCTACGTGATCCTCGTCCAGCAGGTCGTCACCGGCTTCATCGGTATCATCGATCCGGATATCGAGAACGACCCCGTCTGACGCGAAACGCCGTCAGGCCGCTCCCGCCCGCTTCCCGCCCGCCTGCCTTTACGGCCGGCGGGCTTTTCTTGCCCGGGCAACGACAGCCGGTTCACGGCCGGAAATAATTTTCCGGCCCTCATGTCCCCTTTTCCCGACCGATTGCGCTTGGAGGAGAGTCCAGCCGCTCCGGCTGACGCACCCAGCAGCGCGTCCCCTCCACCCATGAGCCACTCCCCGATTGTGTTTTCCGCGACCGGCAC
>CAZENI010000590.1:0-5135 GCA_964513055.1 uncultured Opitutus sp. | reverse complement strand
CCGGTCACCTTCGTTCAGCCTCGTTACCTCGGCTGCTACTCTCGACTGCATGGACGCGGCTCAGTCCATCGGCCGCCCGACCTCCACCACTGCCACGCCGATCGGCGCCGGTCCCGCGGAGGCATCCCGATAGCTGAGCAGCGCCATCGCCACGATGACAAAGTCCACCACCGCCGTGAACAGCATGCCGACGATCGCCTGCCACTCCGTGTAGCGTTCCGCGTAGACGTAGATCGCCAGGTTCGCGAAGCCGAAGAGCAGCCACGTCGGCACGCTCACGCCCGCGGCCGACCGCTGGCGGATCATGCGCGCGAGTTGCAGGATCGTCGCGGCGGGAAAGACGATGGCGGGAAGGATGCCGGCGGTTTGGGCGAGAGTCATGGGTGGCGTGAAACCGATGGCGGCCGCGGCCGGCGCCGCCGCTGGTGGCAGCTCGAGGACTTCAACCTCCAGCGGGGCTATCATCCCGCGTCGCGACGACGCTGCCGTATCCAGCAGACGGCCACCGGCACGGAGCCGCTGGCTTCTGGTTCCCCCCACTCTACACCGTCGCTCCCCGCCCGGCTGCGCAGCGTTTGGCCATCCGCGCGCATGCCTTGCGCGGCCTCGTCGCAAATTACGCGCAGTTTATTTCGCCGCCCCACGTCGCAAAACCACCCGCGGCTTCACTATACATTGACGGCACTCTCTGGCCGTCGCGCACGATGAACCTCACCGACCAGGAACTAGTGGAACGCTGCCGCGGCACCGACGGCACCGTGGCATACCGTCAACTCGTCGAACGTTACCAGCGCCCGGTCTACGCCTACGTCGCCGGCCGTCTCGGCGACCCATCGCTCGCGCGTGACGCGACGCAGGAGGCGTTCGTGCGCGCGTATTTCTCCCTCGGCACGCTGCGCAAGCCCGCCGCGCTCCACGCCTGGCTGCTCGGCATCGCCGGGCGCGTCGCCCTCGAGCAACTGCGCGAGCAGCGCCGCCGCGGCGAGGTGCCGGAACAGGCCGCCGCCGGCGCCACCGAGCCTGCGGTCGAAACCGGCGCCGACGACGACAGCCGCCTCGACGAGGCCATCGCCGCGCTGCCCGAGCTGCCACGCCGGCTGATTCTGCTGCGCTATTTCGATCAACTTTCCTGTCAGGAAATCGCGGCCCGCCTGCGGATGCCGCTTGGCAGTGTCACCAAAACCCTCTCCCGCGCCTACGGCGAACTGCGCACTTCGCTGCAGGCGACGGCCGAAACCACGCAACGATCCCACCTCGAAAAGCACCATGAACTGCACCGAATTTGAAGACTCGCTCGTCGCGCACGCCGAAGGGCTGCTCGACGCCGCCACCGCCGAGGCCTGCTCCCGGCACCTCGCCGCCTGCAACGCCTGCCGCACCCGGCACGCCGCCCTGCAGCAACTCCAGCGCGACCTCACCGCCCGCGCCGCCCCGGCCGCCGGGATCGCGCTGGCCGACGCCGTCGTCGCGCGTATTCACGCCTCCCCCACGCGTGCCGCCCGGCGCTCCGCGGACATCCTGACGCCCTTCACGCGCTGGTTCGTCGGCGCCGGGCTGGCCGCCGCCGCGCTCGCCGTCATCGGCCTTGTCGCGATTCCCGCGCGGAGCACCGCCAAGCCGGCCGACGTGCTGCAGCGCGGCGTCGCCGCCGCCCATGACACGCGCTCGATTCACCTGCGCGCCCGCGTCCGCGCCCCGGCCGCCGACAACTTCGCCCGCATCGATCCCAAGCTGGCCTTCGTGCCGATCGAGCTGCGCAAGGAGTTCTCCGGCGACAAGCGCTGGCGCGTCGAGAAACCGGGACGCGTTGCCGTCATGGATGGACAGACGACCCTGCTCTACCTTCCGCCGCCGCGGAACACCGGCGTGCGCGTCCCGCGCGCCGCTCCCTCGGCGTTCGACACCGACTGGCTCCACCGCCTGGCCGACATCGAGGCCACGCTGACCCACGCGTTGCGGATGGCGACGACCCAGGGCTGGAAGGTCGAACTCACGCACACGACCGACGCCTCGGGCGTGACCTTCGCGCTCGTCACCATCGACGCCGCGTCCGGCGTGCCCGCCGGCGACTATCTCGCGAACAAGTTTCTGCCGACCGCCAATCTCCGCCAGGTGTATCGCTTTCACGACGCGAGCGGCCGGCTGGAGGCCATGCAGATCTACCTGCGCGACGGCCCCGACTTCCTGCTCGTGTTCGAAGTCACGCAGATCGACTACAACGTCGCCTTCGCAGCCGACACCTTCCAGGTCGATCCCGCCGCCAACATCACGGAGGCTGCGGAACCGAAGCCCGTGGCGAACAACGAGCGCTACGCCCGCCTCACGCCCGTCGAGGCCGCACGCACGTTCTTCGAGGCCTGCGGACGGCGCGACTGGGCGGAAGCCCAGCTCTTCCTCCTGCGGCCGCTCGACGAGCGTTTTCAAAACCACCTCGGCGGCGTCACGCTCCTCAGCCTGGGCGAGGCCTTCAAGTCTGCCGCGATGCCGGCCGACTTCGTGCCCTACGAGATCCGCTTTGCGAACGGCACGATCAAGAAACACAATCTCGCGCTCAAGCAGCACCCGAAATCCGGCCGCTGGTTCGTCGACGGCGGCCTCTGACCGAAAGCGCGCTTCGCCCGCACTCCGCGCCCCGCTCCGGCGGGGCGCCTTGCGTTTCCGGCGCGACTAACCGGCGCGATACTCAGCGTCGGTCACGTGCTCGAGCCACGTCGCCGCGTTGCCGCCCGCGTCCGCCAGTTGCACCGCGAGATGCACCATCGCCGTCTCGGGACCGGCGCCATGCCAGTGGCGCTCGCCGGGACTGAACCAGACGACGTCGCCCGGATGGACATCGATCACTGCCCCGCCCGCCTGTTGCACGCGACCGATGCCGGAGAGGATGTGCAGCGTCTGCCCGTGCGGATGCGTATGCCACGCGGTGCGCGCGCCGGGTTCGAACGAGACCCTGGCAATGCGCACGGCGGATTCAGCCGCCCCGGCCGCCGAAAGATCCTCGAGCCACACGGTGCCGGTGAAATACCCGGCCGGACCCTGTTTCGATTTCGCGGACGCGGCGCGGACGATGTTCATGCGGGCAGACTGCCTGCTTCGTCGCGCGGCTCAAGTGTGCCGGCGGAAATCGCATCACGCGTCAGGCCGAACAACCGGCTCTCCGGCGCGTCCGCCGTGACCCGCAGGAACCGCTCGAACCGAAAGCCCAGTTTCTCGAGCAGGCGGATCGAACTCGTATTGTCCGGCGAGGTGATGGCAACGACGCGCGTGAGACCCAGCCGCGACCAGCCGTCGGCGAGCACCGCGCGCGCCGCCTCCTCGGCGTAACCCTGGCCGCGATGCCGCTCGAGGAACGCGAAGCCCAGATCCACGTCGTCGAGCGTCTCCCGTTTCATCAAGCCGCAGATGCCGAGGAGCGCGCCGTCCCCGACCCGCTCCACGGCCAGGTGCCCGAAACCGGTGCGCGCGTAGTGCGCCAGCGGCCCCCGGGTGAGATACCCCCGCGCGTCGTCCAGCGTCCGCACCTGGCGATCGCCGATGAAACGGATCCAGGCGGGCTCGTTCACGAGTTCCGCCGCAAAGGCGGCGTCGGCGAGCGTGAGCGGGCGGAGCAGCAGGCGGCGGGTCGGGAGAATCTTCATGCAACGCGCGATGGCGAAAGGCGCGAGAATGGCTACCGTCCGGGCGATGTCATCACCCGAAGTTTGCCCCGACATGGCGAACGCACCCGCGCCCGGCGATCTCGCCGAGGTCGGCGTGTATCCAAACTATGCGGTCGGCGCGGAACACGGACTGGTGGTGCTCGCGATGGGGCTGCCCTACTGGCTGGAGCCGCGCGGCGGCGACGGTGGCGGCGGCTTCGTCCTCCGGGTGGAGTCCCCGGCCGCCGCAGCCGTGAGCGGACAGTTGTCGCGCTACACCCGCGAGCGCGTCGGCTGGCCGCCACCGCCGCCCCCCATCAGCCGGAGCCTCCACGCCGGCGACCTGCTCCTGCCGCTGCTCTGGGCGCTCGTCCTCGTCGCCGCCTTCTGGGCCAGCGCCCGGTGGCCGGCGCTCGCCGCCACCGGCACCCTCGATGCCCGCGCGTTGTTCGAGGGCGGTGAGTGGTGGCGACCGGCCACGGCCCTGTTTCTGCATGCGGACGCCGGGCACCTCATCTCCAACGCGCTCAGCGGCGTCTTCGTCTTCACCGCGGTCGCGGCCACCTTCGGCGTCGCGCGCGGCGGGTGGTCCCTCCTGGTCGCTTCCTTCCTCGGTAACACCCTCTCGGCCGCCGCCCAGTATCCGGACGCCTACCGCTCGGTCGGCGCCTCGACCGCCGTCTTCGCCGGGCTCGGGCTGCTCACCGGGCGGGCCGTGCGCGCGGCGAGTCGCCGGCAGGGCGTGCGCCGCTGGCAGGCCCTGCTCGGCCCCGCCGGCGCCGGAATCACGGTGCTCGCGCTCTATGGTGCCGGCGGCCAGCGCGTCGATGTCGGCGCGCACCTGTGCGGTTTTCTCGCGGGCCTCGCGCTCGGGGTGTTCGCTCCGCCCGCGCGCAACGCCGCGGCGGCGCGCAACTAGGCCGTCCGCGCGACGCGGATCATCGCCTCCACACTCCGATCCACATCCGCGTCCGTCGTCGCCCATGACGACACGCTGATCCGCATCGCCGTGCGCCCCTGCCAGACGGTGATGCCCGCCCAGCACGTGCCCTCCGCCTGCAGCGCCTCGATCGTGCGCTTCGTTTTTTCGGCGTCGCCGAAGGAGACGAGAACCTGATTGAGCACGACGTCGTTCAGAATCTCGAACCCCGCGGCCGCCAGCCGCGCGGCGAAACGTCGCGCCTGCGCACAATTCCGCTCGATCAGCTCCGCCAGCCCGGAGCGGCCGAGCGAGCGCAGCGCCGCCCAGATCTCCACGCCCCGCGCGCGGCGCGAGAGCTCCGGCGTGTAATCGCCGGGATTCCGCCGCTCGCCGGCCGTCGGCAGATACTCCGCCGTGATCGCCATCGCTGCGCGCAACGCCTGCGGATCACGCACGAAGGCGAGCCCCGAGTCGTAGGGCACGTTGAGCCACTTGTGCGCGTCGGTCGCCCAGGAGTCCGCCCGTTCCACACCGCGCATGAGTTCCCGACAGGCCGGCGCCGCCGCCGCCCACAGGCC
>CAZENI010000589.1:0-5139 GCA_964513055.1 uncultured Opitutus sp. | reverse complement strand
CAACGCCTCGACCTGATGATGCCGGAACCGCGCCGCCTTCGCATCAAGCGCCCGCACCCACGCGTCGAGCGCCGCGCGCACCATCGTGCGGTCGCGTTCCGCCAGTTCGCGTTTCGCGAGATCGCGGTGGCGATACTGCGGCGACTTCAACAGCTCCAGCAGCGCCGGCACCGCCGCGCCCGCAATCTTCGGCGCGGCCGGCAGCGTCGCGCCCTTCGGCACCACGCGCCAGATCCGCCCCCACTCGCGCCCGCGCCGCTCGTCGCGCAGCGAATACTGCATGTGACCCTTGATCGGGTTATACCAGTCGCAGACGTAGAGATCGCCGCGCGGCCCGAACTTCACGTCGACCGGAATGAAACTCAGGTTCGTCGAGAAGATCAGGTCGCTCGCATACTTCTCCTCGAAGTGGTGCTCCTGCTGTTTCCACTCGTGGATCTCGATCCGGTTCGTCGGCTTGTAGCGCGCCTTGATCATCGCGCCCTGCAGTTCGCGCGGCCAGCTCGGGCTGTCCACGAACTCGTGCCCGCACGTGCCCGAATACGCCGGCAGCCCCGCCGGATTCGCATGCTGCTGCGGAAACGGCGGATTCGTCGCGTGAAACGCGCTCGCGAAAATCGGGTGGCTCGCCACGTGAAAGCCCCAGTCCGTGAACGCCACGCCCCACGGATTCGTGTTCGGGTAGCTGCCAAACGCCGTGAGCCGCTGCGTGTCCGTCTCCAGCCGGAACCACGCCGAGTTGCGCGCGCGCACCGGCCCGTGGGCCGTCTCCACCTGCGTGTTCAGGAAAATCGACTCGCGGATCAGGAGGTCACCGTCCGGCGTCCGGATGAAATCGTGCAGCGAGTGGTGCGAATCCTCCGTGCCAAATCCGGTGAACAGAATCCGCCGCACGTCCGCCCGGTCGTCGCCGTCCGTATCCTGCAGGAAGGTCAGGTGCGGCTGCTCCGACACGTAGACGCCGCCGTCGCCCAGCTCGAAACTCAGCGGGATGTGCAGGTTGTCCGCGAAGGTCTTGCACGTGTCCGCCCGCCCGTCGCCATCCGTGTCCTCGAGGATGAGCAGCCGGTCCTTCGGCTCCTGGCCCGGATAGAGGTGCGGATACGTCGTCGAGCAGCTCACCCACAGCCGGCCGCGCGTGTCCCAGCGCAACTGGATCGGATTCGCCAGCTCCGGAAACTGCTCCTCCGACGCAAACAGGTTCACCGCGAAACGCGGATCGACCTTGAACGCCGCGAGTTCGCCCGCCGGCGGCAGCCACTCGTTGGCCCCCTTCGTCGCAATCGTCGGCGGCATCGCCGGGACGTTGGCGTCGTCGACCGGCCGGCCCGCAAACGACTTCCCCGTCGCCAATTCCCAGATACGCCGATCGCGGTTCGCCACCATCACATCGAAGCCGTGCATCGCCGGCAGGAAATCGAGGTAGCCGTAGGTGGCGTTGCGATCGCCGGTGTAGTAGTAGGCGTTGAGCGGACGGTAACGCCGGAAGAACTGCCGGTTCTTGTCCGCGATCGCGGCGACGAGCTCGGCCCCGGCCGTCGGCGCCGGCGCCACGAACACCGCCTCGTAAAGCGCCCTCGCAAACGCCGCATAGCCCGCGTCCTCGAGGTGCACGCCGTTGAACGTCAGGTCGGTCTTCGCTTCCGCGAGCGCCGGCAGCATCGGGGTAAACACATCCGCGAAGCCCACCTTCTGCTCGGCCGCGACCGCCGCCATCGCGCGCGTGTAGGCCGCCAGCCGCGCGTTGTTGCGGTCCGCCGCGGGGATGTGCTTCACGTTTTCATTCGCGATCGGCGAGACGAGCACGATGCGCGGTGCCGTCTTCCCGTTGTAGGCGTTGCCCTTCAGCTCGGTGAGAAACTTCACGAGCCGCGCGCGAAACTCCGGCAGCCGCTCCACGCCGCCGAACGACTCGTTGAACCCGAATGCCGCGAAAATCACGTCCGCCTGCTGCGCCGTGAGATGCTGGTGCAGGTCGCCGAAATTCTTCGGCCGTGGCTGCAGATCCACCTCGTCCGCCGACCACGCGAGCGTGCGCACCACCAGATTCAGCTCCGGGTGCCCCGCCTGCAGCAACGCCTCGAAATGCGGAAACTCCTGCGCGCGATCGAAGAGCGTGTTGCCGATGAAGACCACGCGATCGCCGCGCTGCAGCGCCAGCGGGAGCCGCGTGTCGAGCGGCTCGACCCGCCCGGGCCGCGGCGCCGTCTTCTCGTCGATGCCGAAGCGTTTCAACGCGGGATCGAGCGGGTGCGCGTGTGGCTCGGCGGCGCGGGCCCCGGCGAGCAGGGCGAGCACCGCGGCCAGGAGGATACAATGGGATTTCTTCATGCGGGGTTTGGCCGTGAGGTGCCGCGAAAAAAGAACGCGACCTTGGCCGAAAACAGAACCAGAAAATATCCACCCCATGAACTCCCCGCTTCGCCTCGCCTTCACATTGCTCGGTGCGCTGGCCGCTGCCGTCCTCGCTTCCGCCGCTGCCTCCGCCCCCGCCCGCCCCAACATCCTCCTCATTGTCGGCGACGACATGGGCTACGCCGATGTCGGCTTCCACGGCTGCAAGGACATCCCGACGCCGCACCTCGACGCCCTCGCCGCCTCCGGCGTCCGCTTCACCAACGGCTACGTCTCCGGCCCGTATTGCTCGCCCACCCGCGCCGGCCTGCTCACCGGCCGCTACCAGCAGCGCTTCGGCCACGAATTCAACGGCGGCGGCGCGGGCGGCGGCCTGCCCGTCACTGAGACCACGATCGCCAACCGCCTGAAGGCCGCCGGCTACGCCACCGCCCTCGTCGGCAAATGGCACCTCGGCGCCAGCGCCGCGATGCACCCGCAGCAGCGCGGCTTCGACGAGTTCTTCGGCTTCCTCGGCGGCGCGCACAGTTTCTTCGACAAGGCCGGCATCCTGCGCGGCACCGAGCCGATCAAGGAAATGGACTACACGACCGACGCCTTTGGCCGCGAGGCCGTCTCCTTCATCGAGCGGAAGAAGGGCGCGCCCTGGTTTCTCTACCTCGCCTTCAACGCCGTGCACACGCCCATGCACGCGACCGACGACCGGCTGAAGAAGTTCGCGCACATCGCCGACGAGCGGCGCCGCACGTATGCCGCGATGATGCTCGCCATGGATGAGGCCATCGGCCGCGTCCGCGCCGCCGTCGCCGCCACCGGCCAGGAGCAGAATACGCTCGTGTGCTTCATCAGCGACAACGGCGGCCCCACCATGCCGGGCGTCACCGTCAACGGCTCGATCAACACGCCCCTCCGCGGCTCCAAGCGCACCACGCTCGAGGGCGGCATCCGCGTGCCCTTCGTCATCTCCTGGCCCGGCCGGGTGAAGCCCGGCGTCTACGCCTCGCCCGTCATCCAGCTCGACCTCAACGTCACCGCGCTCACCGCCGCCGGCGTCACGCCGAAGCCGGAATGGAAACTCGACGGCGTCAACCTGCTCCCATTCCTCAGCGGCACCCGGACCGGCACGCCGCACGACGCGCTGTATTGGCGCTTTGGTGACCAGATGGCCATCCGTGTCGGCGACTACAAACTCGTCCGCTACGACCTGAACGTCGAGACGCGCACCGGCGGCAAGCAGCCCGCCAGCGACGTGAAGCTCTACCACCTCGGCCAGGACCTCGGTGAGACGAAGAACCTCTTCGCCGCGCAGCCTGACAAGGCGAAGGAGCTGCAGGCCAAATGGGACGCCTGGAACGCCACGCTGATGAAGCCCGCCACCGGCGGCGGTTCCGGCGAGGGCGGCGAGGCCGACAGCGGAAAGAAGAAGAACCGGAAGAAGGGGGAATAGCCGCGGCCAGCCGCGTCATCCGCGGCAACGACTCCTTTTTCGTTTCCGTTGGTCGCCGCGGCCGCGCCTGGACGCCCGCAGCTAAGAACCAGTCGAGCCGCAGCTTCACGTCCGACTTGTCCCACGCAGTGGAGAACTCCTGCTCCACCAGCGCCGCCGCATCCGTCTTCTTCTGCGCGCGCAGGGACGCCGCGAGCCCGAACAGCGACCAGCCGTTGCGCGGAAACTCCGCCAGGTCGGCGCGGAACTCCTGCTCCGCCTCGGTGCTGCGACCCAGTTCCAGCAGCGCCGCCGCCAGCGTCTGGCGCGTCGGATACCACCAGAACGAGGGCTCCATGTAGGGCAGCATGTGCTCGGCCTCGACCGCCTTCCGCAGCAGCGCGAGCCGCCTTTCCTGATCGCCGCGCGCTGCCGCGGCACTGGCCTGCGCGAGATGACGCGCGACCACGAGCGTCGGAGAGGCGGGAAACCCGGGATTGTCGACGCCCCTGACGGCAGCGGTGCCGGCGAGTTGCTCGAGCTGGTTCGCCTCGTCGGCCGCTGCGGTGGCGTCGCCTTTCGCGGCGAACGCCCGCGCCCGCGCGTAGCGCCAGATCGCGCGATCGTAGGGCTGCGCGGCCGGCGGCTCCGGCATCGCGAGCACCTCATCCCAGCGACCGAAGCGCAGCAGCGTCACGATCGGCAGCCACGTAAAGCGCGGCTTTTCCAGAACGGCGGTGCCGCAGAGCGGCGAGAGCGCATAGGCGGCCACCTGTTTCGCGGCCTCGAGACTCTCCTCGGCGCGGCCCTGGAACAGTTTCGCATACCACAGGAAGTGCAGGTTGTGCGGATAATAGACCCCGGGATAGAAGCCCTGCACCTGGCAGGCGGCGATGTAGCGCCGGTCCGCCCGGGCCGCCTCTTCGTTGGCGTCCACTGCATCCTGATACTGCCCCACGCGCACATAGATGTGCGACGGCATGTGCACGAGGTGGCCGGCCGCCGGCGCATACCGCCGCAACCGCGTCGCACTCGGCAGACCGCGCGCCGGATCGGGGCCCGCTTCCACGAGGTGGATGTAGAGGTGATTGGCGCCGGGATGATCCGGCGCGCGCGCGAGGACCTGCTCGATCCGGCGCATCGCCTCGGCGATGGCCGGCTTCGCGGTCACCTTGTCGGCCTGCCAGTAGTCCCAGGGCATCGTGTTCATGACCGCGTCGACGTGGAGCACCACTGCGTCGTGATCGTCCGGATACGCCGCCACGACGCCGCGCATTGCGTCGGCAAACGCCCGGTCGAGCGCCGCGCGGTCCTGCGCCGCGCCGGGCGCCGCGTAGCGTTTCGCCAGGGCATCGATG
>CAZENI010000588.1:0-5145 GCA_964513055.1 uncultured Opitutus sp. | reverse complement strand
TCGTATCCGGCAGCGTGTGACCGGGCGGCATCTTCTCCAGATTGCGGCGAAGCATCACGCGGGCGGGCAGGGCAGCCGGCGATCCGGCGGGGGCGGGCTGGACCGGCGGCTTCGGCGGGTCAGGCAGGAGGAAGTCCTCCTTGCCGTCGACGGCGCTGAAGGAGTAGGCGGCCTGCTTGCCGCGTTTTCGCTCGAACAGATCCCGGGCGATTTTGAACGTCGCTTGGTCCGGCGGACTGAGTGCGGCGAGCGTTGCCGGCATCGCGCTGACCGAGAGCGGCAGCGTGAAGTCGATCTTGCCGTCTTTCAGGAGATTCAGGATGCCCAAATCCACTTCCGCGGACTGGAGCAGGCCGTCGCGATTGAGATCGAGGTGAGCCAGCCGGGCGTTGCTGTCGCTATCGCCCGGGGCCGCGCCCGCGACCGAGCCACCGAGGACGCCGAGCAAGAGGAGGTGCCGGGGTTTCATGCCTGCAGGGTGGAGATCAGCCAGGCGAGGTGACCCACGTGGCGTGTCGTCGGGATGGCGGTGAACGTGACCTGCGCGCCGGCCGCGAGGTGGTAGCGCACACGGCCAGTCGTGGAATTCACGTAGGTATCGAGAAACGCCTGCGCGGCCTGGACGGACCCATAGCCGAGCCCGGTGGGCGGCGGTGGGATGAGCTGGTTCATCGGACTCTTGACGGCCTTGCCGTCGAGGGCGAAGTCCACGACGAGCAGGTCGTAGATGGCCGTGGGATCGAGCGTATCCTTGAGAAACTCCGCCATCGGGTGGTCGAGGGCGGCATAGAGCGACTTGGGCAGGGACGCGGCGGTGCGACGCGTCCGGGGCTTGGCGGGGGTGGAACGACGGGTGGGCATGGTGGGGAGAGTGAGAGGTGGCACGATGGTAGTGCGCCGGGTCTTTCACGTCGCGGCAAATGCGTTTGGTGGTCTGTCCGACGGGGAAAGGACTTCACCAGTCGGACGTATCCACGTTAGCTTGGGAATCTGATGAAACCTGCCCGTCTTGCCTCCCTGCTTCGATCGGCCTGCGCGTTGCTCGCGGTGGCGGTGCTGCCCGCCGCCGAGGCGCCCGCGACCGCCGCCGGTTATTGGGAGGGCGCCGTGAGCCTGCCGAATCGCGAGCTGGAGATCCGGGTCGAACTCGCGCGCGGCAGCGGCGCGGCGTGGCAAGGCATGATCGACATCCCGCTCCAAGGGATGCGCGGGTTCAAACTGGATGCCGTCAAGGTGGACGGGGTGGCGGTGGAGTTTGCGCTTCCGGGCATCCCGGGTGAGCCGCGTTTTGCCGGAAAGCTCGCGGCCGACGGCCGGAGCATCGCGGGCGAGTTTTTCCAAGGCGGCGGGACGCTGCCGTTCCGGGTCGAACGAAAGGTGAAGCCGGCGGCCCAGCCGGTGGATGAGACTCCCGCGAAGGGTGTCCCGGGACAGGGCCTCGCGGGCAAGTGGCGCGGCTCGATCAAGCCGCTGCCGAACATGGAACTGCGTCTCGCGCTCGAACTCACCCAGGCGCTGGGCGGGCAACCCGAGGGCGTTCTGATCAGCCTCGACCAGGGCAGCCCGCGAATTCCGGTGAGCGGCCTCACGGAGAAGGAAGGCGCGGTGCGATTCGAGACACCGCAGGTCGGCGGGACGTTTGAGGGCAAATTCAACGCCGACGGGTCCGAACTCGCCGGCGATTGGAGCCAGGGAGGGCGGAGCACGCCGCTCGTTTTCAAGCGGCTGCCTGGGGCCGAAAAGAAGTAGGGCGCGAGCGCCGGGCGCGCCGGGTCGGAGCGTATCCGGGCTCCTCCGACAACCGGGAGGAAACGCGGACGCCTACGGCGTCCGTCGCGGCCGGACGTGTGGGAGTCGCGGGTAGAACTCGCGCGGAGGGGCGTCGAAGGAAGGCCGCGCGGCCGTGGGCGCGCCGCGATCGCGGACGCTCGCGGGTGAGCTTGGAACGGGAGCGGGGACCGCACCGGCGGCGCGAGCGGCGGCTTCGCGCAGCTTGTCCTTCTTGCTCTTGCGCCGGCCCTTCACGCCGCCCGTGCCCGGGACCTCCGCGAGCGAGGGCAGGGGCGGGGCCGGCTCCAGTTCGACGGGCTCGAAACCGGCGATCTGCTCGCGCGGGATCTGCAGCCCGTGGCGCTTCTCGATCAGCCGGAAGTGCGTGTGCGTGTCGGCGCTGACGAAGCTGACGGCGACGCCTGTCTCGCCGGCGCGACCCGTGCGGCCGATGCGGTGGGTGTAGTCGGTCGCGGAGCGCGGCAGATCGTAATTCACGACGGCGGGCAGGCCGACGATGTCGAGGCCGCGGGCGGCGACGTCGGTGGCGACCAGCACCTGGGTGATCCCGGCCTTGAAGTCGGCCAGCGCCGCCGTGCGCGCGCCCTGGCTCAGCTCGCCATGCAGCGCGTCTGCCGCGAGGCCAGCGCGGCGCAGCTTGTCGGCGACGTGTTCGGTGGCGTATTTCGTCGCGACGAAGACGAGGACGCGCGTCCAGCCCTCGGTTTGGATCAGGTGCCGGAGCAGTTGCGTCCGTGCGGGCACGTCGACCTCGATCGCGCGCTGGCGGATGTCGGGCGCGGTCGCTGGTTCGACCGCGATCGCGAGGCGCACGGGCTCGCGCAGGAGATCGCGCGCCAGCGTCTCGACCTCGGGCGGAAAGGTCGCGGAAAACAGCAGGCTCTGCCGCTGGGCCGGGAGCAGCGCGAGGAGGCGCGCGAGCTCGGCCGCGAAGCCCAGCGCCAGCAGGCGATCTGCTTCGTCGAGGACGAGCGTCGCGACGGCGGAGAGCGAGACCGCGTGGTGCTCGATGAGATCGAGCAGCCGGCCGGGTGTCGCCACCAGCACGTCGGCACCGCCGCCGAGGGCCATCATCTGCGGGTTGATCGAGACGCCGCCGTAGACGACGAGCGTTTTCAGCGGCTGCGGCAGGAAGCGGCCGTAGCGGCGCACGGACTCGCCGACCTGCGCCGCGAGTTCGCGCGTCGGCACGAGAATCAGGGCGCGCGTGAAGCGGCCCGGCGGGCGCGCGTGGGCCGAGAGGCGTTGCAGCAGTGGCAGGGCATACGCGGCGGTCTTGCCCGAGCCCGTCTGCGCGGAGGCCCACACGTCGGCGCCACGGAGGATCGGCGGGATGGCTGCGGCCTGGATGGGCGTGGGCGCGGCATACTCCTTGCCGGCGATGGCGCGGAGCAGGGGATCCGAAAGTTTCAGGGCGGCGAACGCCAAGTCCGGGCGGGACGACGCGCCGGCCGCGGGGTCAGGCGACATGGACGACAATGGTCCGGCCTCCGAGCGTCACCTGGTCGCCGGCGGCGAGTTGCTTGCGCTTCCGGGTTTCGAGGACGCCATTGACGGTCACGCGGCGCTCGGCGACAGCCTGCTTGGCCGCGCCGCCGCTCTCCGCGAGGCCGCCGAATTTGAGAAACTGGCAGAGCTCGATCGGCACGGCGCGGACCGTGACTGCGCGCGGCGTGGCGGAGGATTCGTTGGTCATCCCCTCAACGTCGGGCCGCGCCGCCGAAGAGTCGAACCCTCATTGGAAACGCGGAAAGTCCGGACGGAGGAATGTGGAAAGCGGGAAAGGAGGAAAAAACAGCGAGCCGTCGTTCCTCCCGCTTTCCACATTCCTCCGTCTCCAAGCCGATTTCCTACTTTTCCAACCGGTAGAGGTGCGTCTTCGTGCGGACAAAGAGCGCCTGGCCGGCGATGGCGGGCGACGCCATGCAGCCGGCGTCGAGTTTGTTTTCGGCGAGGACCTTGAACTGCCGGCCGGCCTCGAGCACGAGGCCGTGGCCGTTTTCGTTGAAGAAGTAGAGCCGGCCGTCGGCGTAAGTCGGCGACGCGGAGTGGTTGCCCAGACCGGGGAGGCGCTCGCTCCAGAGCTGCTCGCCGGTTTTGGCGTCGAGGCAGGTCACGATGCCGCCGTCCTGGTTGACCATGAAGAGGAGGTCGCCGACGAGCACGGGCGAGGGGCGGTTCGGGACGTTGCGGGTGGCCTTCCACGCGACGTGCGAGCCGGTGACGTTGCCCTCGCCGCCGAGCTTCACGGCCCAGAGTTCACCCTTCGCGAGGCCGGTGGCGGTGTAGACCAGGCCGTGGCCCACGACGGGACGCACGCTGCCGGAGTGGTGCTTGTGCTCCTCGACGCGCCACAGTTCCCTGCCGGTCGCGGGGTCGTAGCAGTAGGTGGCCTTCGAGCCGACGCTGATGAGGTAGGGTTTGCCCTCGTGCGTGATGACGAGCGGCGAGGAAAACGCCTTCCGGAAATCGCCGTCGCGAATCGGCTTTCCCTCGGGGGTGAGGTCCTTGAAGTCGACCGAGCGATCCGTCTTCCACACGGTGCGGCCGTCCTGCTTGTCGAGGGCGATGACGTATTGGTGATCCGCGCCGTCGAAATGGAGGATGAGGAGGTTCTGCCAGAGGGTGGGCGAGGAGCCGGCGCCGCGCCAGTGGTTGCAGGGGAGATCGCGGCGTTCCCAGAGGACCTTGCCGGTCCGGGTGTCGAGGCACGCGGTGCCGGGCGAGCCGAATGTGACGTAAACGCGGCCGTCCTCAATCACGGGCGTGGGCGAACCGTAGCTGTTGAACTTGTCGGCGTATTGTGGCTCGGCGACGGAGAAGAGCTTCAGGTCGTGGAGGATCTTGCCCGAGGTGCGATCCACGGCGAGGGCGGAGAGCGCGCGGCCGTCCTCGGTCGCGGTCGTGAGCCATATTTGATTCCCGAATACGACGGGCGACGACCAGGCCTTGCCGTGGATCGCGGTCTTCCATTTCACGTGCTCGGTCTCGCTCCAGGTGAGCGGCAGGTTCTTCGCGTCGGAAGTGCCCTGGGCGGTCGGGCCGCGGAACTGCGGCCAGTGGTCCTCGGCAAAGGCGGACGCCGCGAACAGCAGGGCGGCGGAAGCGAGGAGCGAGGCGAGGGGCGATTTCGACATGGGGGGATGCGGGCGAATGACTGGTGAGCGGGGAATGGTCGCCATCAAGTGCGACTGGTAGCAGCCGACGTGAGGAGGCTGGTTCGAGGCGATGGGATGAACAGCCTCGTGACCTCGGCTGCTACGGGTAGCGCCGTGACTCGAAGGATGGTCTTTGCTTAAGGCGCCGTCGCGATCTTGAGATCGGTCAGCGGCTTGCCGGCCTTGTCGAGGAAGC
>CAZENI010000587.1:1584-5167 GCA_964513055.1 uncultured Opitutus sp. | reverse complement strand
TGCGCGGTGCCGTCCGCCGGCCGGTCGCGCGAGGCGTAGCCGGTCATCCAGAGCCCGGCGGGCGGCGTGATCGTCTCGCGGCCCGTGCCCGCGCGCCACTCCGCGGTGGCCGCTGAGAGCCCGGGCGCCGCGGCGGAAATCAGCAGCCAGACGAGGAGAATCACGCGGGAAGAAGCGGGGGCACGTTTCACGGCGAAAAGGTAACCGCCGGGTTACACCGGGAGGCAAGGGGGAACTGGATTGCGCCGCGACGAAGCGCCGTCGGAGACGGTAAACGTAAACAACCTTTTGCTTTGCGACCGCGTGCCGCGCTTCCCGATAGCTCTTGCGCCGCGCACCCCACACGGCCCCACCATGAACATGCCGCGCTTCCTCCCTTCGCGTGACGCTTCCGGGCGTCGCTGTTTCTCACCCGTTCGGTTCCTGTTCGGCGCGGCGCTGGCCGCCGTGGCGCTCGCGCCGCTCGGCGCCGCGACCGTGTCGGGCCGGGTTTCGAACCAGGCGACCGGCGACCTGCTGCCCGGTGCGGTCGTGCTCGTCGAGGGCACCGCGTTGTCGACCGTCACCGAACGCGGCGGCACCTACGCGCTCGAGGTGCCCACCGGCGCGCACACGCTCGTCGTCAGTTTCTCGGGGCTCGACGTCGCGCGCGTGCCGCTGAGCGTTGGCACCGCGAGCTTCGTGAAGGACATCGAGCTCACCTCGGGCATCTACAAACTCGAGGCGTTCTCCGTCAGCGGCGTGCGCGAGGGCAGCGCGCTCGCGATTCAGAACCAGCGGCAGTCGGAGAATCCGAAGTGGGTCGCGGCGACCGACACGTTTGGCAATCCCGCCGCCAATCCGGGCGAACTCATCCAGCGGCTGCCGGGCATCTCGACCGATGTCGTCGGCAGCGAGGTGCGCACGCTCTATGTCCGCGGCATGGGCCCGGGCTTTTCCTCGCTGATGGTGGACGGCGATCGCGTGGCCACCTCCACCGGCACGTCGGCCAGCCGCGACTACCAGATCGAGCAGATGGGCACCGGCAACCTGGAGACGGTCGAGCTGATCAAGGCGCCGCAGCCCGAGCAGGACGCGAACGCCGTCGCGGGTTTCGTGAACCTCGTCTCGCGCCGTGCCTTCGACGCGCCCGGCCGGCGGATTACGGTGGGCGGGGGCGTGATGTGGCGGCTGCGCAGCCACGACGAGAGCCCGTTCAAGGACCGCGCGGACAATCTGGATACGCTGAACGTCGCCTACTCGGATGTGTTCAACGCGTTCGGCGGCCGCCGGAACCTCGGCATCGCGCTCAACCTCAACCGGCGCGTCTCCGCCACCACGCAGGACGAGGTCGGGCCGGGCGGCGTGCTCTACAATTTCGCGCAGACCTACCTCAACCCGACCTCGGCCAACCCGCTCACGCGCGTCTTCGGCACCGGCGACATCGGCTACGAGGCGAAGGCGCACAACGCGGGGCTGAGCATCGACTACAAGCTCTCGCCGGACGCCTACGTGTTCGCGAAGGCCTCGTTCAACACCAACGACCAGTATCAGCAGTATTACCGGCCCGGCATCGGCAATCCCACGGCGACGCTCGCGAATTTCGCGCCCGGCAGCACCTACGAGCACTCCGTCCTCCTCCCGCACGCCGGCTCGATCGCGATCAGCGAGTCGACGCCGGCCTTCTCGAAGAACTCCCGCAACTACGCGTTCAGCGGGGGCACTGAGTTCAAGCTCTTCCAGCGCTCGGCGACGGTGAGCCTGCGGGCGAGCTATTCGCACGCGGACATCTCGTATCCCGGCTGGATCCGCGCGCAGGCGCGCACGCCGGCGACGGCGGCGGCCGGGATCGGCTTCGAAATCGACCGGCGGGGCCAGGACGAATGGTATCCGATCTTCCGGCAGAACGCGGGCCCGTCGATCTACGATCCGGCGAGCTACAACATGAGCACGATGCAGAAGCAGTCCTACAAGGCGGGCAACGACCTCTACGGCCTGCGCGCGGATCTCACGAAGGTCTTTGCCGGCGCGGTGCCGGCGAAGGTGAAGGTCGGTGCGAAGTGGGCGGACGACACGCGCAACCCGTGGACGGATTTCTCCGTGTTCACCTGGGTCGGGCAGGACGGGCTGGCCAACTCGGGCGACGACGCGATGACGCCGTATGCAGATCTTCGTTACCGGCAGGGCGAGGGGCGCTACGGGCCGTTTCCCTTCATGACGAAGCCGCAGGAGGCGCCGGCCGGCTACTGGCGGCAGACCGCGGCGGACGCCTACAACAGCTACGCCACCGCGCAGGGCGGGCGCGCCAAGTTCCGCGAGGAGATCACGGCGGCCTACGCGCAGACATCGGTGAAGTTTGGAAAACTCCGCGTGCTCGGCGGATTCCGCGTCGAGGAGACGGAGACCGAGGGCACGGCCTGGGTCCGTAACACCACGGCGGCCTGGGGCG
The DNA here is from genome assembly GCA_964513055.1 of uncultured Opitutus sp. GTDB lineage: Bacteria > Verrucomicrobiota > Verrucomicrobiia > Opitutales > Opitutaceae > ER46. Next base: position 2,739 of record CAZENI010000587.1, on the reverse strand, counting down.
GCAGCAGCGTCGGCGGCGCGAGCCTCGATCCCGCGGTGGTCGCGACCAACGCCCAGCGCGCCGTGCGGTCGTTCGTGCGGCGAAATACCTCGAGCGGCAAGTATCGCGACGTCTTCCCGGGGCTCCACTTCGTCTACGAGCCAGTGGACTCGCTGCTCGTTCGCGCGAGCTACAACCGCGCGATCTCGCGCCCGCCGGTGGCGAACCTGATCCCGACGGTGACCGAGAATCTGGAGACGACCACCATCACCACGGGCAACCCGGACCTGAAGCCGTATCACTCGAACAACTTCGAGGTGAGTGTGGAGAAATACTTCGAGCCGGTGGGCCTCTTCAGCGTGGGCGTGTTCCTCAAGGAGATCTCGGACTACTTCCGCACCTTCTCTGCGACGGTGCCGACCGGCGGCATTGACGGCAACGGCCTGTATGCCGGCTACACGCAGTCGACCACGCGCAACATCGGGAGCGCGCGCGTGCGTGGCATCGAGGCGAGTTACCAGCAGCAGTTCAGCTTCCTGCCCGGCATCTGGAAGGGCCTCGGCACGTTTGCGAACTTCACCTACCTGCAAGCCGAGGGTGATTTCGGCACGACCGCCACGAGCAGCAAACTCGCGAACCTCGCGCCACGCAGTGGCAACGCCGGGATCAACTTCCGTTACCGCGGGCTCGACCTGCGCCTGCTCGCCAACTGGACCGCCTCGAAATACAAGAGCACGCTCGCGCCGATCGAGATCTTCGCCGAGCAGCGGCTCGCGTTCGACGTGAAGGTGCAATACACGATCAACCGCCGCTACAGCGTCTTTCTCGACTGCGTGAACATCACCGACGAGGCGCCGCGGACCGACGTGACGCAGAACGGGCTGAAGTTCTTCCGGACGAATCAGGGCGTCGGCTTCGCGGCCGGCGTCCGGGGCCAGTTCTGATCCGGGGCGGCGGAATAGCCCGCCGGGCGCCGGGCGCCGGGCGCGCAAGTAACCGGTCAAGTAACCGGCTAAGTAACCGCGCGCCCGGTTTTTCCCTTCTCAGGCGGAAGGGGTTGTGTCACGGTCGGGGGCAACTCCATGTCTTCCAACCAGCCGGTGCAACGCAACCCCGATCGGACCCGTCGACGCATCCTGCAGGCCGCCATCCGCCTCTTCGCCACGCACGGTTTTC
>CAZENI010000587.1:0-1574 GCA_964513055.1 uncultured Opitutus sp. | reverse complement strand
TTCACGCGGTCTCGGTGGACCAGATCGTGGGCAAGGCCCGGGTGAACAAGCGCATGGTCTACCACTATTTTGGCAGCAAAGACGCGTTGTTCGAGGCGGCGCTGTCGGAGGTCTACAAGCGCATCGAGGAGATCGAGTTTCACGCCGTCGAGCGCGGTCGCAGCCCGCGGGAGAAGCTGTCGCGGCTGCTGGAGAGCTACTTCGAGTTCCTCGACGTCGAGCCGGAGTTCACGCGGCTGCTGCAGTGGGAGAACCTCGAGAAGGGGCGGCATCTCACGAAGGAGAATCACCTGCTGAGCAAGAACCCGTTCTTCGAGCGCTTCCGGGCGATCGTGGAGGACGGCGTGGCGACGGGGGAGTTTCGCGGCGACCTCGATGTGCCGCACCTGCTGATCCACTTCATCGGCCTCTGCTTCATCTACCACTCGAACCGCTTTTCGCTCTCACAGAGCCTCGAACTCGACCTCGGTGACGCCAAGGTGAAGGAACGCGGGCTCAACCAGGTGTTGCGCCTGGTGTTCGACGGGATCGCGAATCCCGTCGTGGAGAAGCCGGCGCCGGCGGTCACGAGCTGAGGATGCGATTTTGCGGTCTCAGGTGGATCCCGTTTACGCGAAACGGCGGATCGAATCGGGTGGGTAAAGCACGAAGCCTGTGAACCAGGAGCAAGGCAGCAGGATTAATTCAGAAGCCAGAAAGCCACGAACCAATCCATCTTCAGATTCCTGGCTTTCTGGCTTCTGAATTAAATCCTGATCTGGGATCGATCCCTGGTTTCCTGGCTTCCTGCTGTTCGATCTCCCTGCGGCCGGAATTATCCGAGCGTCTCGACGATCGCCTTGAGGTTGTGGAAGCAGATGCGGGTCGCGGCCTCGCCGCCGTGGGAGAAGCCGTATCCAGCCGGCAGGTGCAGCATCTTCTCGTCGATTTTCTGCAGGCGCCAGTGGGTCTCGAGCGAGAGCATGCCGCGGTAGCCGGCCTGCTCCAGCGCGCGGAGGTGGGCGCGCCAGTTGACGTCGCCGGTGCCGACCGGCATCCCGACGGCGATGAGCGCGGTGGGATCGCCGGCAGGCCGGGCGCGGCGGATGGCGTCCTTCAAGTGCACGTGGAAGAGCCGCGGCGCCAGGCGCGTGAGATTGTCGGCGGTCGGCGGCGCGGCGTCGGGGACGTAGAGGACGTTGCACGGATCCCAGATGGCGCCGAAGGTCGCCGCGGGCAGCCGCTCGAGAATCGCCTCCATCTCCTCGACGGTGCCGGTGAGGCAGGAGTGCTCGTTCTCGAGGCCGAGGCGCACGCCCGAACCCTTGGCCAACTCGGCGAGGCCGAGCAGATGCTCGGCAACACGGTCGAGGCGCGTCGGCTCGAGGGCGTTCGGCTGGCGGAGAAAGGTGAAGATGCGCACGAGATCGCTGTTCAGCGTGCGGGCGACGTCGATGCTGCGCCGGAAGATCTCGCGGTGCTCGGCGATCGCCTTGGCGTCGTCGAGGGCGCATTTGAAGACGGGCGTGGAGCAGCCGAAGATCTTCCAGCCCTCTTCGCGCGCGGCGGCGCCGACGGCGGCGACATCCTCGCGG
>CAZENI010000586.1:0-5179 GCA_964513055.1 uncultured Opitutus sp. | reverse complement strand
CGCCGCGCTGGGTGGCGAGATTGTCGCCGGCGAGAATCCCGGCGGCGGCGCCGTCTTCACCGTTTACCTGCCCTACGAACCGCACGGCAACGTGCCGGCCGAATAGCGACAGCGTGCCGGGCGCACGAAGGCAACCCACCACCGCTCCCATAGGCGCGCCGGCATCAGGCGTCGCTGAAATCGCCCGGCGCCGTCCCGACCGGAGCCAGCGCGCCGGTGCGCGGATGAGCGGAAACACTCGGCGCCAGCGACCCGCCGGCACCCGGCTTCGGATCCCGTCTGCGCCGGCCGCCGGGGACAACCTCGCCTGGCTTGCCTCTGAGATCGTTCTCGCGTTTGCCCCCCACGCTCCGCAGCAGCTGGCCGACGACCTCGTTGATCTCGCCGGCATGGGAGTCAAGTTCCGCGGCGGCGGCGGCTGACTCCTCGGCGGTCGCCGCGTTCTGCTGCGTGATTCCGTCCATGTGGGTGACGGCGCTGCTCAACTGGTTCAGGCCCGAGCTTTGGTCCGCCGAAGCCGCGGCAATCCCGGCGACGAGCCGATCCAGATCCTGGATCTGGCGCTGAATCGTCGCGAAATTGCGCGCCACCTCGGTGCTGATGCGGCCGCCCTCCCGGCTCTTCGCCGTGGAGTCCTCGATCTTCGCCGCGGTATCGCGCGCGGCCTGGGCGGAACGCTGGGCGAGGTTGCGGACCTCCTCGGCGACGACGGCGAAACCGGCGCCGGCTTCGCCGGCCCGGGCGGCTTCGACCGCGGCGTTGAGCGCGAGAATATTGGTCTGGAACGCGATTTCGTCGATCGTCTTGAGGATCTTGGTCACGTCCTCGCTGGCGGACTTGATGTCCGCCATCGCGGACTGCATCGCCTGCATGTGCGCGGCGCCGGCATCGGCCGTGGCCCGGGTTTGGGTGGAGAGTGTCTTGGCTTCGCCGGCGGACTCGGCGTTGCGTTTCGTCATGTTCGAGATCTCCTCGAGCGAGCCGGACGTTTCCTCGAGCGAGGCGGCCTGGGAACTCGCCCCCGCCGCGAGGGCCTGGGCCGATCGCGTGATCTGGGAGGCGAACGCACCGTTGGTGGCGCTGGACTCGAGCAGCGTCTCCGCCGCCTGAAAGAGCTGGCGCATGGCGGAACGGGCGATGAGGACGCCGATCGCCGTGAAAATCAGGCCCCACACCAGTCCGCCGACAATGAGAAAGGTGCCGACGTCGGCCTGGCGCTGCGCTGTGGCTTTGAGCCCGGTCTGGAAGCGCGCGATCTGCGCCTCGGCCAGGGGGTTCAGTGCGGCGTGCAAGCGCTTCGATGCGCCATCGAATGCAGTCATCAGCACATTGCCTTCGGCGGTGCCCTTCGTGACGAACGCGGTCGCCATCTGGCGCCCGGTCACCTGAAAGGCCTCCAACGCGCCGCCGATTTCGTCGAGGCGTGCGAGCGTCGCGGTGTCGTGTTCGTGTTGGGCGACTTCGCGAAACCGGGCGAGGCCGTCGCGCATCGTCTGGCCGTTCACCTCCGCCTCGCGGAACTTCTCCGTCATCTGCTCCTGCCGGCGCGTGGCCGACAGATCCGTGTAGGCATCCTGGATCAGCAACACCGTATGCTGCATCGTGCGCGCCAGGTCGGCGAGCGGCGCGTTCTTGATCGTCGCCACTTCGATCGACTGCACCACCGTCCGGCTGCCAATGTAGGCGACGGACACGCCGAAGAGCATGCCCGCAACGGGGAGGCTCCAAAGGAGCAACAGGCGCGATCTGAGCGGGAGTGAGGCTCTTCGGTCGCGGGTTCCTGGGTTGGCAGCTTTAACCGATTTCATGTCAAGTGTTGCGACCCCCTGGGTTCTCCGGATTTCCGCGCCGCGGCGGCGTGCATCAAGCTTCGCACCGGGGCCAGACCCATCCGCGCTCCGGTGACTTCGACCAGCACACGACAAACCTCCGCAAACCGCGGGCGCGTGGCTGGCTCGTTGAGAAGATGGCACTGGCTGAGCATGGGTTACCTCCGATCATCGTGCGGTCCGAACGGACAATTGAGCGGAAAGATTGCGCATTTCTTGGCGCGCGCGCGCCTGAGATCCTTGAGGGGGATGTTTTTCCGTTTACCTGCCCGCCGCGCGGCGCCGTAATCGGACGAGCCAATGACCGCCGGCGCCGCCAAGCCCGACCTTCTCGTCATCGACGACGAAGTGCAGATCCGCCGCCTGCTCCGGCTCACGCTGGAATCCGCCGGCTACTCCGTGCGTGAGGCGGAGACCGGCGCGCTCGGGCTCAACGAGGCCGCCGTCCGCCGGCCCGACGCTGTCATCCTTGATCTCTCGCTCCCCGATCAGTCCGGCCTCGACGTCCTTCGCCGGCTGCGCGAATGGAGCCAGCTTCCGGTGCTGGTGCTTTCGGTCCGCGGCGCCGAGACCGACAAGATTGCGGCGCTCGACGCCGGCGCGGACGATTACCTCACCAAGCCCTTCGGCGGCGGAGAACTGCTCGCGCGAATCCGCGTGCTCCTGCGCCGCGCGCAGCCGGCCACCGAACCGAGCATCGCGCACTTCGGCGACGTCGAGGTGGATTTTGCGAAACGCGTCGTCACGCGCTCCGGCGCGCCCGTGCACCTGACCGCCAAGGAATACGCGCTGCTCCGACTCTTGCTCCAACACCGCGGCAAGGTCGTCACTCACCGCCAGCTCCTGCGCGAAGTCTGGGGCCCCGCCCACGAGAACGACACCCACTACCTCCGCGTGCACATGGCCAACCTCCGCAAGAAGGTCGAGGCGGCGCCCGAACAGCCGGCGTATCTGAAAACCGAATCCGGCGTCGGCTATCGTTTCGCGGAGTAACGCCTTCACCTTTGCGACCCGTTCCCGCCGGGATTGCGTCGGCCGCTCGTCCATCGCGCGTCTCCGGACGCCACCGGAGTCAAACTGTCCGGCTCGACCTTGAGTCACCAAACCGGCAGACCCGCGTAAAGCGTCCGCACCCCATGAGCTTCCTTTCCTCTGTCCGGATCGTAGGCGCCCTCCTCGCCTGCGCCGCCACCTTCGCTGTCGCCCAACCCCAGCTCGAGCACCTCGGCCGCGGCGTCGTGGCCGTTCACCAGCCCGACGGCAAAGTCGCCGTGAGCTGGCGCCTCCTCGGCACCGATCCCGACGGGGTCGCCTTCAATCTCTACCGCAAATCCGAGCCGCCGCCCGGCGGCTTCGGCGGACGCGGCGGTGGCGGCGGCAGTCGCAGTGGTCCTCCCGCCGCCCAACTTCCCGCACCGGCCACGCCCGTGCCCGCGAACGCCACTGCACCCGCCCCGGCGACCTCCGCCGGTCGCGGCCCCGGTCGCGGTGGCGGCGGCCGCGGCGGATTCGGCGGCGGCGATCCGACCGCGCCACGCAAACTCAACGACGAGCCGCTCACCGGCCCGACCTTTTTCGTCGACGACTCCGCGAATCTCGCGACCCGGACCTCCTACTTCGTCCGCGCCGTCGTCGCCGGCGTCGAGCAGGAGCCGAGCACGTCCTTCACGTTTCCCGCCGGCGCCGCGCCGCTGCCGTATCATTCGATCCCGCTGAAGACGCCCGAGGGCGCGCAGCCGGGCGACGCCTCCGCCGCCGACCTCGATGGCGACGGCGAATACGACCTCGTCGTGAAGTTCGAGCAGCGCGGCCGCGACAACTCCCAGGGCGGCCCCACCGGCACGACGTTTCTCCAAGGCTACAAGCTCGACGGCACGCTCCTCTGGACGATCAACCTCGGGAAGAACATCCGCGAGGGCGCGCACTACACGCAGTTTCAAGTCTACGATCTCGATGGCGACGGCCGCGCCGAGGTCGTGTGCAAAACCGCCGACGGCACCGTCGACGGCCAGGGCAAGGTCATCGGCGACGCGAAAGCCGACTGGGTCCAGCCCGAGAGCGGCACCGCCAAGGTGGTCGCCGCCACGCGCGACGGCGCCAAGACCCTGCGCACCGTCAACGTCTCCGGCCACATCCTCAGCGGCCCCGAATTCCTCACCGTTTTCGACGGCCTGACCGGCGCCGCGCTCACGACCACGAACTATCTGCCCGCCCGCGTCGACGGCACGACGGAGTTCGAGCCGCAGAAACTGCAGGACACCTGGGGCGATGCCACCGGCAACCGCTCCGATCGCTACCTCGCCGGCGTCGCCTATCTCGACGGCGTGCGCCCCAGCGTGATCATGTGCCGCGGCTACTACACGCGCACCACGCTCGCCGCCTGGGACTGGCGCGACGGCAAGCTCTCGCTCCGCTGGTTCTTCGACAGCGACAAACTCGGCCCGCCCGATCGCACCAACCTCTACCGCGGCCAGGGCAACCACAACCTCAGCATCGCCGACGTCGATGGCGACGGGAAGCAGGACATCATCTATGGCGCGATGGTCATCGGCAGCGACGGCCGGCCGCTCTACTCGACCGGCTGGGGCCACGGTGACGCGCTGCACGTCTCCGATCTCGTGCCGGACAACCCGGGCCTCGAGGTATTCGATATTCAAGAACGCTTCGGCGCCGAGGGCATGTCGATGCGCGACGCCCGCACCGGCAAACCGATCTTCACGGTGCCGTCCGTGCAGGCCGCCACCTCGGGTGGCGACGCCGGCGAAGGCCCCGGCCGCGGCGTGGCCTTCAACATCGACCCGCGTTACCCCGGCGCCGAAAATTGGGCCGCCGGCGCGGGCATGACCGGACTCTATTCAGCGAAAGGCGAACGCATCGGCGACCGCCGGCCGCGCTCGTGTAATTTCGCCGTGTGGTGGGACGGCGATCTGTTGCGCGAGCTCCTCGACCAGAACCGCGTATCCAAATGGAACTGGGAGACCGGCACCGAGACCGCGCTGCTCGTCGCGCAAGGTCAGACCTCCAACAACGGCACGAAAGCCACGCCGACGCTCAGCGCGGATCTCTTCGGCGACTGGCGCGAGGAGATCATCTGGCGCACGACCGACGGCAAGGAACTGCGCATCTACACGACGACGATTCCGACCAAGCACCGCATCACGACGCTGATGCACGACCCGCAATACCGCGTCGCGATCGCCTGGCAGAACACCGCCTACAACCAGCCGCCCCACCCGAGTTTCTACCTCGACGAGTCCGCGCCATTGCCGAAGCGCCCGAACATCGCCACGGTCGCAGCGAAAAGATAATTTCCCCCGACACCACTACCGCTTTGGAGTGCGCCGACATGT
>CAZENI010000585.1:0-5180 GCA_964513055.1 uncultured Opitutus sp. | reverse complement strand
GCCCCCCCCCCTCCCCGGGCCCGCCCGCCCGCGGGGGGGCGCCCGCATCTTAAATCGCGCCCCCCGCCCGGCCCGCGCGCGCGCCCACGCCGGCTCCATCGCCTACGCGACCGCCAAGGGCGCCGTCCTCACGTTCACCCGCGCGCTCGCCACCGAACTCGGCCCGCAGGGCATCCGCGTCAACGCCCTCGCCCCCGGCCTCATCCTCGGCACCAGCTTCCACAACACGCACACCACGCCCGAGGCCGCGCGCGCCACCGTCGCCGGCATTCCGCTCGGTCGCGCCGGCACCGCCGACGACGTCGCGCGCGCCGCGGTCTTCCTCGCCGGCGAATTCGACGGCTTCATCACCGGCGCCACGCTCGACATCAACGGCGGCGTGTATGCGTGCTGAAGGGCAGCGCGGAAACTGACCGCGGCCCAACACGCTTCATGCGTTTCGCCCAACACGTCGTCTGGATCACCGGCGCCTCCTCCGGCATCGGCGAGGCCGCGGCTTCCGCGTTCGCGCGCGAAGGCGCCCGACTCGTCCTGTCGAGCCGCCGCCCCGACGAACTCGATCGCGTCCGCCGCGCCTGCGCCCGGCCGGACGATCATTTCGTGCTGCCGCTCGATCTCGCCCGCAGCGAGACCTTCCCCGAAGCGGCCTCCACCGTCCTCGCCCGTTTCGGCCGCGTCGACGTGCTGCTCAACAACGGCGGCGTCAGCCAGCGCGCCCTCGCCGCCGACGCCGACCTCGCGGTCGAGCGCGCGCTGATGGAGGTCGACTACTTCGGCCCCGTCGCGCTCACCAAGGCCGTGCTGCCCTCGATGCTCGCGCGCCGCGCCGGCCACATCGTCGTCGTCAGCAGCGTCATGGGCTTCATCGGCACCCCGGGCCGCTCGACCTACGCCGCCGCCAAGCACGCGCTCCACGGCTATTTCGACTCGCTCCGCGCCGAGACCTGGCGCGCCGGCCTCAAGGTCACGCTGATCTGCCCCGGCTACGTGCGCACCGCCGTCTCCGCCAACGCTGTCGGTCCGAGCGGCGCGAAACACGGCCGCACCGACGCCACGCACCGACGCGCCATCTCCGCGGAGACGTGCGCCGCCGCGATCCTGCGCGGCATCGCCCGCGGGCGCGAAGAGGTTTACGTCGGCGGCTGGGAAGTCGCCGGCATCTACGTCAAGCGCTTCGCCCCGTGGCTGCTGTCGCGCATTGTCCGCCAGATGAAGTTCTCTGTCGATGGCGCCTCCTCCCCTGCACCCTGAGCTCCGCGCCGCCGCCGCAACGGCGCTCGCCTACCTCGCCGCGACCGACCCGGCGCCCGCCACGCCCGTCGACGCCATCATCGGCTTCGGCGTCTTCGATCTCCGGCTGCCGTCCTTCTGCGGCGATCTGTTCCGCGCCGGCGCGGCGCCCCGCCTGATCTTCACCGGCGGCATCGGCGCCGGCACCGGCGCCCTCGGGGGCCCCGAAGCCGACGCCTGGCGCGACGCGCTCCGCCGCACGCATCCAGAAATCCCCGACACCGCCGTCATCCTGGAGAATCGCTCGACCAACACCGCGGAGAACATCGCCTTCACCGCCGCGCTTCTCGCGCGCGAACATCCCGCACTCGCCTTCGGGGCCGGGCTGCGCACCGCGATCATCGTCACCTCGCCCTCCCGCCTGCGTCGCGTGCGGCTCACGCTGCGGCACCTGCAGCCGGAACTTCGTGTCACCGGCCTCCTGCCCCCGCACACCTTCGAGAGCGAGGCCCGGCTCTACGCCGCCAACGGCTTCGACTACCTCGATCACCTCGCGGGTGAACTCGATCGCATCGTCGACTACCCCGCCCGCGGCTGGATCGCCGCCGAGCCACTCCCGCCCGCGCTCGCCGCGGCGCGGGCCCGGCTCCGCCGGTTGTAGGCCCGGCCGGTGGCCGGGCTCCATCAGCCACCGGCCGGTTCCACCACGGGGCGCCGCGCCCACTCGGTTTACCTCCTAGGTGGTATGGCCGCGGCATGAAGCGTGCGATAAGCTCCGAGCCCGAGCGCGCAGCTCTCCGCCGCCGCGTTCGCCTGACCACCGCCCTCGCACCATGACCCATCCTTCCCGCCCGCTCGCGCGCCGCGTCTGCGCCAGCCTGCTTCTCCTCTTCAGCCTCACGCTCGCGTTCGCCCAGCCCACCGGCACCGTCACCGGTCGGGTGCTCGATGCCGGCACGAAGTCCGCCCTCCGCGGCGCCGAGGTCTCCGCCATCGCGGCCGGCACCACGCTCCGGACCGCCACCGGCCCCGAGGGCGACTTCAGCCTCACCCTTCCCGCCGGCCCGCACCGCGTCACCGTCGACTACCTCGGTCTCCCGCCCAAGACCGCTGACGTCACCGTGACCGCGGGCGGCACCGTGCGGCTCGATTTCAATCTTGGCGACGCCACCGTCACGCTCGAGGCCGTCACGGTTTCCGGCGCCCGCACCGGCCAGGCTCGCGCGCTCAATCAGCAGCGCACCGCGCAAAACCTCACCAACGTCGTCTCCGCCGACTTCACCGGCCAGTTTCCGGACAAGACGATCGCCGACGCCGTGAAACGCCTTCCCGGCATCACCGTCGAGACCGACCGCGACACGGGCGGCGTCGAGGGCCGCTACATCACCGTCCGCGGCATGAGCGCCGACTTCAACGCCGTCACCATCGACGGCGTGCGCGTCAACGTCACCGATTTCGACGGCATCACCCGCCGCGTCCCGCTCGACGTCGTCTCCTCCGATGTCGCCGACCAGATCGAGGTCACGAAGGCCCTCCGCCCTGATCAGGACGCCGACTCCATCGGCGGCGCCGTCAACATCCGCACCCGCAGCGCCTTCTCCCGCGCCGAGCGCAGCGCCTCGTTCAAGGGCGCCGTCACCTACTCGGCGATGCTCGAGGACTACACCGCCGGCTTTCCGTATGAGAATCCCGGTTACGAGGCGGCCGTGACGTTGTCCGACCTGATCGGCGCCGACCGCAAGCTCGGTTTCTCGCTTGCCGCCAACTGGCGCGACCGCGCCTTCGTGAAGCAGCGCAACAGCACCACCGGCTGGAACGACACCGCCGGCTTCCGCGTCGGCACCGCGACCACCCCCACCGCGCAGCGCGGCTACGTGATGGACTCCTTCGTCCTCCAGCACTTTCACGACGACGTCGAGAACTACGGCGTCAACGGCTCCCTCGAGTGGCGCCCGACCGACGCCCACAAGCTGCGCCTCGCCGCCGCCACCAACGCCCGCCAGACCAACCGCGGCCGCCAGCGCCAGGTGCTGTTCTTCCCGCTCGGGCGCGCCAGCGACAACTCCATCCCCGTGACCGCTGCGCCCACGCAGAGCGGCACCACCTACGCCACCGTCTCCTCCTCCGGCAACACCGTGCGCCGTGAAGTGCGCGACTTCGAGGAACTGCAGAAGACCTCCACCGTCTCCCTCGACGGCGAGTCGCGCCTCGGCGCCCTCACCGTCAACTATCTGCTCGGCTACAATTTCGCGAAATGGGACGGCGGCGGCGACAGCGCCCTCACCGCCAGTTTCCAGAACGCCGGCTTCGTCACCAGCTACGCGCTCACCCCCGGCGACCCGCAGTTTCCCGTCGTCGGCGCCACGCAGATCACCACCGGCCGCGATCGCAACGACCCCGGCATCGCCGGCGTCCACACCCTGCGCACGCTCAACCTGGGCACGCGTTTCTACGACGACGATGAGCTGAACGCCGCGCTCGACGTCCGCCGCGACGCCACCCTCGCCGGCTGGACCGGCTACGTGAAGGCCGGCGCCAAGGTGCGCTCCCGCTCGCGTGACTTCGATCAGGTGACGCTCGACTACAACCAGAACGCCAACTGGTCCCTCACCGGCTACACCGGCCAGGCCGACATCCCGAACCTCCTCGCCGGCTACCGCGCGAAGAGCACCGCCGACGGCCACTACGACTACGGCTACTTTCTCGATCCCGGCGCCGTCCGCGCCGCCGCCCGCACCCTCATCTCCCGCGGGCTCGTGACGCCGCTCACGACCAACGCCTTCAACAGCGTCTACAACGACTACCGCGCCAGCGAGGACATCACCTCCGGCTACGCCATGTCGCAGCTCACCCGCGACCGCCTCACGCTCCTCGCCGGTATCCGCGTTGAGCATACTTCGGCGAAGTTCGAATCCTACCGCGTCATCGACGGCGTGCCCGGCGCCATCGCCCCGCGCCGCACCCGCACCGACTGGCTCCCCGGCCTCCACGCCCGCTACGACCTCGCGCCCAAGACCGTCCTCCGCGCCGCCTTCACCGAGACCCTCGCGCGCCCCACCTTCAGCCAGCTCAACCCGCGGGAGACGCGCTCGACCACCTCGGACACCGTGAGCCGCGGCAACATCGAGCTGAAGCCCGTCTCCTCGCGCAACTACGACCTCGCGCTCGAGCGCTATCTTGGGGGCGACGGCTACGTCTCGGCCGGCGTTTTCCACAAGGACTACAAGCGCACCATCTATCGCTCCACGCAGACCCTCATGTTCGAGGGCGAGCTCACGCGCATCACCGAGCCGCGCAACGCCCGCGGCGGCAAGGTCACTGGCCTCGAGCTCGCCTACGACCAGCGCTTCACTTTCCTGCCGGCGCCCTTCGACGGCTTCGGCCTCACGCTCAACTACACGCACACCCACTCCGAGCTCGACTCCGGCCTCCCCGCGCTCGCCGGGATCAAGATGCCGCTCTTCGACCAGGTCGGCGACACGTTCAACGCCAGCCTGCGCTACGAACGCGGCCGCCTCCGCACGCGCCTCTCGCTGCACCACCGCAGCGACACGCTCTTCGATCTCGCGACCGATGCCGCGATCGCCGTGGGCCGCTACGAGGCGCCGAGCACGTCGGTCGACTTCACCGCGAGCTACAAACTGAAGCGCGGCTGGAGCGTCTACCTCGAGCTGGCCAATCTCACCAACGAGCCGAGCTGGGGCTACAACGGCGACAAGAACATCCGCCTCGACTACAACGAATACGCCGACTGGAGCGGCGTCCTCGGCGTCCGCTGGAATCTCTGAGGTAGCGGGTGGACCTCCGGGCCACCCGTGTCTTGCGCGCGATTCACGTCAGCCGGGCCCGGAGGTCCCGGCTCTACCCAGTCGGCTCTACCCGGTAGCGTCGGGACCTCCGGGCCCGCCGGTCCGGCCGCCCCTCGCCGCCTCAAACACCCCAGGCCACTC
>CAZENI010000584.1:0-5182 GCA_964513055.1 uncultured Opitutus sp. | reverse complement strand
CGTGATGCCGGCGCGCTTCGCGTGGGCCTTCACGATCATCCAGAGGCCGACGCGGGAGAGCGCGGTGCCATTCTTGTTGAGAAAAAACTGGCTGCCCGTCCGCGGCTTCACGAGGTGCGGGCGGCCCGACAGGAGGTAGGTCGCGAGCGCCTCGCAGGCCTTGCCGCCGACGGGCACGACGCGCTCCTTCGAGCCCTTGCCGAACACGCGCAGGAAGCCCTGCTGCAAATCGATCTGCTGCAGCGTCAGTCCGGCCAGTTCGGATACGCGCAATCCGCTCGAGTAAAACAGCTCGAGCAGCGCGCGATCGCGCAGCGCGCGCGGGTCGCCGCCGGAGGGCGCCGCGACCAGCCGCGCGACCTCCGCCTCGGTCAGCGTGCTCGGCATCTTGCGCTGCGGCTTCGGGCCGCTGAGCAGCGCGGTGAAATCGTCGTCGCGGATCTTCTCCCGCACGAGGAAGCGCGCGAGCATGCGCAGCGCGCTGAGCTTGCGCGCGAGGCTGGCCACCGAGTAGCGCGCGGTCGTGAGCGAGTGCACCCACGCCGCCGCCTGCGCTCCCGTCACGCCGCGCCAGTCGGCGGCACCGTGCCGCGAAAGAAACACCGCCGCCTGCCCGAGATCGCGCCGGTAGGCCGCGGTGGTGTGCTTCGAGAGCCCGCGCTCGAGATCGATGAACGCGAGAAACGCGTCGATGTCGTTGGCGAAACGACCGGCCGGCGCCGGCGCGGGAACAGGTGAATCAAGGCGGCGCTTCGGCATTTCCCGTCCTCCCAACTTTCAACCGCGGAGGCCGCGGTTAAAAAAACAGTCCGTCCGCTCAATACTGCCGGCGGCGCGGCGGCGGCACGTAGTTGGAGTTCGTCTCCTTCATGCGGAAAGTGATGCGCGCCTTCTCCAAATCATACGGACTCATCTCCATCTTCACCATGTCGCCCGCGGCGATCTTGATGAAGTTCTTCCGGAGCTTGCCGGAAATGTGCGCGAGGACCACGTGGCCGTTCGCCAGTTGCACCTTGAACATCGTGCCGGGCAGCACCGACACGACCTTGCCCTCCACTTCGATCGCGTTGTTGTCAGATGACATGGTTAACGCGGTGTTGGCTCGCTCGGCGATGGGTCATGGTGTCGTTCGTCAAAAGCACCTTGTAAGGCAGATTCAGGCGGACTTAGTCAAGGTTTCCCTCTGCTCCCGGTGAACATGCCCGCGCCCGCCGCCACGCCTCCGCCCCCGCCCTGCCCCTTCGAAAAGCGGTTTCCGTCCCAACTGGTGCGCGACGACGTGTTCTTCATGAGCCTCGCCTTCAACCAGGCGATCGACGCCTGGCGGCAGGACGAGGTCCCGATCGGCGCCGTGATCGAAGTGGGCGGGGAGGTCGTCGGTTCCGCGCACAACACCGTGGAAAGTGCCCGCGATCCGACCGCGCACGCCGAGATGCTCGCGATCACGCAGGCCGCCTCGAAGCTCGGCGACTGGCGGCTCGAGGGCGCGACGGTCTACGTCACCAAGGAGCCGTGCCCGATGTGCTCCGGCGCCCTGCTGATGTCGCGCGTGCGCCGCGTCTGCTACGCCGTGCCCGATCCGAAGATGGGCTGCCTCGGCGGCGCGACGAATCTCAACGACCTCCCGCGCGTGAATCACCACCTTGAGCTCACCGCCGGCGGGGTGCTCGAGCCCGAGTGCCGCGAACTGCTCCAGACCTTCTTCCGGCTGAAGCGGGCGGAAGGCGGGTGACACCGGCCCCTTCAGATGACGTCTTCGCCCCCCCGTCCCTCCCCGGCTCCTGTCACTTCTTCGCCTTCGCGGCCTCCGGCGCCGCCGACGGCGGCACCCAGGTGAGAATCTGTTTGTCGCGCCCGAGCCGCGCGCGCAGCGCCGCGTAGTCGACGTTCTGCACGCTCGTCTTTGCGTCGAGCGCCAGCGCCGCCGCCGTCGCCGCGCTCTGACCGAGCAGCATGAACACCGGCTCCATCCGGATGCTGCCAAAGGCGATGTGGCTCGACGACAGCGCCACCGGCACCAGCAAATTCGCGCACTCGCGCTCGCGCGGCACGATCGCCCGGTAACTCACCGGAAACGGCTGCGGCGTGCGCTGCTCGACGTTGCCCTCCGCCTGCACGACGCCACCGATCACCACGCGCGACGTGTGGTGCGAGTCCATCGTGTAGCTCGCGAGCCCGACGCTGTCCGCCGGCACTTTCTTCCCGAGACACTCGTGCTCCGTCATCACGTAGTCCGAAATCATGCGCCGCCCCTCGCGCACATAGAGTTCGTGCGGCCAGCCGTCCGTCTCGACAAACTGGTCCCGCGGCAGGCCAAACGTCTTCACCTTGGCCCGCATCGCCTCCGGCACCGCCGAATCGTGGGCGAGGAACCACATCATGCCCTGCTGATACGTCACGTGCGCCTGGAAGATCTTCTCGCGCGTCGCGTAGTCCGCCTCCGGCCACGCATCGCTGCCGCCGATGAAGTCGGTCGAGACCGGGCCCGCGTTGTTGCAGTCGCCCAGGTTCAGCTTGATCGGCCCGTGCCGATACGTCCAATCCCACACGAAGCCCGCCGGCGCGCTCGTGATGTAGCGCAACAGCAACCCATACGTCTCGCGGTCGTAGCCCGCCGGCTTCGGAAACGCCCGCCCCTCGGCCGCGGTGGTCAGCCACATCCGGAAATTGTAAGCCTGCACGCGTTTGTCGCCCGTGCCGCGCGGCAGCACCGGCTCCGCACTGATGCCCGGCAGCAGCCCGCTCTTCGGGTCGCCCGGCGTGCGATACGGATCCACCGGGAAACGGAACTGATGCTTGTCGGCGACGAACACCCCGTTGAACTCCTCGCCGTAGGCCGCGTTGCCCTCGCGTCCCACGTGATAGGATACGCCGGCCCGCGCCAGGAGATCGCCCTCGTAGGTCGCATCGATGAACGCGCCCGCCTCGATCCGGTCGCCATTCTCGAACACGAGCGCCGTGATCCGGTTGCCCGTTTTCTCGACCCGCTCCAGCCGCCGCTCGAACCACACCGGCACGCCCGCCTCGTCGAGCATCGCGCGAAAGGTCTTCTCCGCATCCGCCGCGCGGAACCCGCTCCACTTGCCCATGCGGTCGAGGAACTCCGCCGCCATCCCGCCGATCGACTCCTTCCGGCCGAGGTCGACCGCCGTCAACCCGGCCGCGGTCAGCCCGCCCACGTGCCGGCGAAACACCGCGAGCACCGCTGTCTTGCCCATGCGCCGCGCCTGCACCGCCGCGCCCACGCCGCCCGGCGTGCCGCCGTAGACGCAGATGTCCACCCGCAGCGTCTGCGGCTGCGCCGCGCGCGGCAGCGGATAATAGTGCCGCAGTCCGGGATTCGGCGTCGACGGCCCGTCCGCCACCGCGGCCATGGCTTCCGCCGCGATCGCGGCTCCAAGGATGACGCTCAGGACTGGCAGGCAGCGCGGTAGTTTCACGATGCCCGAGCCAAGCGCCCGCCTTCGCCAGCGCAAGCCAGCGCGCACCCGCCCCCTCCCCACCGGCTCCGCTCAGCCCGTCTTCTTTTTCTTCCCCGCCGGCGCCGGCGGCGTCCCATCGAGCGCGCTGATCGGCCACAGCGCCGTCGGCACGTGCTGCGCCTTCGCGATCGCCGCAAGCTGCGCGACGACTTCCGGATGCTGCGCGGCGACGTCCTTCGTCTCCGCCGGATCGTCCTTCAAGTTGTAGAGCTCCCACGCCGACGGCGTCTTGTTCTTCGCGGCCGGCGGCGGATGCAGGTTGGTGCGGATGCCCTTCCAGTTTCCGACGCGCACATACTGCTGGCCCGTGTAGCCCTGCGATTCGCGATAGAGAAACGGCCGCTCCGGCTGCGTGCGGCCGAGCAGCGTCGGGGCAAAGCTGATCCCGTCGATTCCCGCCGGCATCGCGTCCTTCGCGCCGATCAGCTCGAGCAGCGTCGGCAGCCAGTCCTCGAACCCCGTCACGCGCTCGCTCGTCGTGCCCGGCGCGATCCGGCCCGTCCAGCGCACGATTCCCGGCACGCGCACTCCCGCCTCGTAGTAGCCGCCCTTGCGGCCGCGCAGGCCGCCCGCGCTGTTGAAGAACGTCGAGTCCGTCCCACCGAAACGCTCCCACAGCGGGCCGTTGTCGCTGGAGAAGATCACAATCGTCCGTTCCCGCAGGCCGTGCTGATCTACGAGCGCGAGCAGCCGGCCGATCTCGCGATCGAGCCGCGTGACCATCGCCGCGTAGGCCGCGCGCGGCGTGCGGTGCGGCAGGTAGCCCTGGCCGCCCGGATACGGCTCGTCGGGAAACGCGTCCTTGTATTCCGCGAGCGAGTCCTCCGGCACCTGCAGCGCGAGGTGCGGGACCGTCGTCGGATAATAGAGGAAGAACGGCCGGTCCTTGTTCTCCGTGAGAAATCTCCGCGCCGCCTCGTTGATCAGATCGGGCGCATAGTCCGTGCCCGTGAACTTTGCATAGCTCGCCGGATCCTTCGGGTCGGCGCCCTCCGGGAGTTTTTGGTGCGCGGCAAACGCCTCGTTCCGCAGCGGCACGCGCTCGCGGTTGTTCCAGAGGCTCGTCGGGTAAAAATTATGCGCGACCGCCTGATCGTTGTAGCCGAAGAAGCGATCGATCCCCTGCGAGTTCGGATCCCCCGTGCTGCCCACGGCTCCGAGTCCCCACTTCCCGAAACCACCCGTCGCGTAGCCGAGCGACTTCAACGTCAGCGGCAGTTTCAGTTCGCCCGCCGGCACCGGCTCCTGACCCTCGCCACCCGCGCCCCCCTGCCCGATGCCGCCGCGGTTGTTGCGAATGTAGGCGTGGCCCGGGTGCTTCCCCGTCATCAGCACGCAGCGCGACGGCGCGCAGACGTTGTGTCCGGAATAGTGATGCGTCAGCCGCATCCCGTCCTTCGCGAGTTGGTCCAGATTCGGCGTGCGGATTTTCGTCTGCCCAAACGCCCCGATGTCACCGTAGCCGAGATCGTCCGCGAGCAGGAAGATGATGTTGGGCCGCGGCGCGCCGGACGACGCCGGGGTCGCCGCGAGGCAACGGAGTGCAACCAAGGCTCCCGCGAGCAGGGCAATCAGAAGAGCGCGCATAAGCGAGTGGGGTGTCCGGACCGTCCGGGAAACGCGCCGGCGAGGCGACCAAAAAACCCGCGCGACGACGCGCGCGTTCGTCGCGTGTCCGCGTCGTGTCGGCACGCTTGCCA
>CAZENI010000583.1:0-5184 GCA_964513055.1 uncultured Opitutus sp. | reverse complement strand
CGACACCACGTTCCCTTACACGGCCTCCTGGACGCCCGTCGCCCTCGGCAGCTACGCGCTCACCGCCGTCGCCACCGACACCTTCGGCAATCAGACGACCTCCGCCGCGGTTTCCGTTTCCGTCATCGATCCCGCCGCCGCGCCCGCCGTCAGCATCACGAGCCCCACCGCCGGCACCACCATCACCGGCGCCACCGCCGTCGCCGCCACCGCCACGCCCGTCGGCAGCGCGACCATCGTTAGCGTGCAGTTCTTCGCCAACGGCGTCTCCCTCGGCGCCGCCGACACCACCGCGCCCTATGGCGTGACGTGGACGCCCACCGTCTCCGGGACCTACTCCCTCACCGCCGTCGCCATCGACAGTCTCGGCCTCTCGACGACCTCCGCCGGGGTGTCCGTGCCCGTCGTCCTCGGCACGCCTCCGGTCGTCAGCCTCACCGCGCCCGCCACCGGCTCCACCGTCAACATGGGCACCCCGGTCGCCGTCACCGCCAACGCCACCGACGCTGACGGCACCATCACCAGCGTGCAGTTCTTCGCCGACGGCACCGCCATCGGCACCGACACCACCGCGCCCTACGCCATCAGTTGGACGCCCACCGCCCTCGGCACCGTTTCCCTCACGGCCCGTGCCACCGACGACCTCGGCAATGTCGTCACCTCGTCCGCTGTCTCTGTGACCGTCGCCACCGGCGTTCCGCCCGTCGTCAGCATCACCTCGCCGCTCGACTTCACGCCGGTCAACGCCACGCAGGCGACCACGATTACCGCCACCGCGACCGACGCCGACGGCACCATCGCCAGCGTCCGCTTCGTCGCCAACGGCACGACCATCGGCACCGTCACGACCTCGCCCTACAGCATCTCGTGGACGCCCGGCATCGTCTCCAACTACGACGTCACCGCCATCGCGACCGACAACCTCGGCAACAGCACGACGTCGGCGAAGATCACCATCATCGCTGCCCAGGCGCCCGTCATCGGCGTCGCCAGCGCGACCGTCAACCCCGCCAGCGCCCGGCCCGGTGATCCCATCGCCGTCGCCGTCGGGATCAGCAATACCGCCTTTACCAACGTCTTTTCGGGCACCGCCTTCGCCGCCACCGCCACCCAGGCCAACGAGTGGGCCATCGGCGGCACCGCGACGTTCAACCTCACCTTCACGCATGCGGTCACCGGCTTCTCCTTCACCCGCAACGGCGTCACCGGCACCCTGACCGCCCCCGTCGCCGGCCGCAACGGCACCGGCACCATCTCGGTCAACACCACCGTCCCGCTCTCCACCACGCAGGCCGGCGCCTACAACGTCACCGCCACGCTCACCGCCGCCACCGGCAGCGGCGTCACCCTCGGCACCCCCGTCAGCTTCTCGAGCACCAATCCCGTGCTCACCGTCGTCGGCAAGCCCGACCTCGCCATCACCGCGCTGACCTACGCCGCCGGCACCGCCTACCGCGGCGGCGACATCGTCCCGATGACGCTCTCCTACACCAACCTGGCCACCAGCGCCAACGGCGTGGAGAACGTCCCCTACGTCCCCTCGATCAATGGCGACGCCGCCTTCGCCCGCATCGAGATCATCCTCTCGTCGAATCCAACTTTTGGTGACGCCGACGACTTCCTGCTCACTGCGCACGACATCTCGCCCGCGTCCCTCGCCGCCGACAGCGCCAACACGACCCTCACCTGGAACCAGCTCCTCCCCGGCAACTTCGTCGGCTCCTACTACGTGATGGCCAAGATCGACGCCCTCAGCGGCGTCTCCGAGACCGTCGACAACGACCTCGGCGCCAACGGCAACAACACCTGGTTCAACGAGACCGACGCCGCCCGCATCAACCTCCTCCCGACGAATTTCCCCACCACCTACTGGGCCAGCTCCGGCGGCAACGGCTACAGCGACAATCCCGCCATCTCCGGCTCCGGCCGCTACGTCGCCTTCGTCTCCGATTCCACCACCCTCGGCACCGGCGACACCAACAGCACCCGCGACGTCTTCCTCTACGACAACCAGACCTCGCTCATCCGCCGCCTCAGCCTCTCCCAGCAGGGCGTCCAGGCCAACGGCCCGTCGTCCAACCCGGCCCTCTCCACCGACGGCCGCTACGTCGCCTTCGCCTCCGAGGCGACCAACCTCGTCCTCGGCGACACCAACGGCTTCAGCGATATCTTCGTCGTGGATACGCTCACCGGCGCCGTCTCCCGCGAGAGCGTCGACAGCGCCGGCGCCCAGGCCAACGGCTCCAACTTCAAGCCCGCCATCAGCTCCGACGGCCGCTACGTCGTCTTCGAGTCCACCGCCACCAACCTCGTCGCCACCATCGTCCCGACCGGCTTCACCCAGATCTACCGCCGCGACCGCACCAGCGGCGTGACCGTCCTCGTTTCGCAGGCCGCCGCCGCCGGCGATGGCAACAGCCTCCAGGCCGCCATCAGCGGCGACGGCCAGTATGTCGTCTTCGCCTCCGATTCCACCAACCTCGTGGCCGGCGACAGCAACGGCGTGCGCGACATCTTCCTCCGCGATGTCACCGGCGGCACCACCACTCGCGTCAGCGTCTCCTCCGCCGCCGTCCAGGGCAACGCCGCCTCCCGCGCGCCCTCCATCAACCGCAACTCCGGCAACGCCAGCGACGGCCGCTACATCACCTTCGGCTCCGAGGCCTCCAACCTCGTGCTCGGCGACACCAACGGCGTGTCCGACATCTTCGTCTACGACCGCGTCGCCGCCACCACCGTGCGCGTCAGCGTCTCCAGCGCCGGCGCCCAGGCCACCGATCCCTCCGCCGCCGGCTTCCAGCTCGGCAGCATCAACCCCAGCATCAGCGCCACCGGCCGCTACGTCACCTTCGCCTCGCTCGCGAACAACCTCACCGCCGGCGACGCCCTCGGCCGCGCCTCCGCCACCGACGCCAACAACGGCCTCGACGTCTTCGTCATCGACCGCGACGTCTCCGCCAGCGGCGTCTTCGACACCGGCGGTAACATCGCCACCACCATGGTCAGCGTCAGCCGCTTCGGCTACCAGACCGCTCAGCTCCTCGGCACCCCCAGCACCTCCGCCTCCGACATCTACCCGATGATCAGCGACGACGGCCGCTGGGTCGTCCTCCCCTCCGACGCCGAGAACACCGCCGGCCTCGTCCACGGTGCCACCAACCGCACTTCGCCCGACACGAACGGCTTCCGCGACATCTTCCTGCACGACCGCCGCATCAACGCCGTCGGCCCCGCCGGCACGCCCCCGGTCGTCACGATCACCAGCCCCGGCACCGGCACCACCGCTCTCGTCAACCAGCCCGTCGCCATCACCGCCAGCGCCACGACCACCGTCGGCGTCGTCGCCAGCGTCCAGTTCTTCGTCAACGGCACCAGCCTCGAGACCGACACCACCTTCCCCTACGGCGCCACCTGGACGCCTGCCGCCACCGGCACGTTCACCCTCAGCGCCCTCGTCACCGACTCCTTCGGCAACCTCGGCGTCTCCTCGAACATCAGCATCACTGTCAACGCCGCCCCCAGCGTCGGCATCACCTCACCCGTTGCCGGCACCCTCCTCACGCCAAACGTCGCCACCACCGTCACCGCGACCGCGGCCGCGTCCACCCCTGGCACGACCATCGCCAGCGTCCAGTTCTTCGCCAACGGCGCCTCCCTCGGCGCCGCCGACACGATTGCGCCCTACAGCGTCTCGTGGACGCCCACCTCCGCCGGCAACTTCACCCTGACCGCCGTCGCCACCGACAGCATCGGCGTGCAAACGACCTCCGCCCCCGTCGCCGTCTCCGCCGGCTCGCCCCCGACCGTCGCCGTCAATGCGCCCGGTGGCAGTATCCTCGTTAACACGACGCAGACCCTCACCGCCACCGCCGCCTCGCCCAACGGCTCCATCGCCAGCGTCGCGTTCTTCGTCAACGGCGTCGCCCTCGGCGGCGCGGACACCGGCTTCCCGTATCTCGCCACGTGGACGCCCACCTCCGTCGGCAACTTCACGCTCACCGCCGTCGCCACCGACAGCGTCGGCATCACCACGACCTCCGCCGCCGTTGTCGCCGTCGTCTCCGCCGGCACCCCGCCGACCGTCAGCCTCTCCGCCCCGGCGTCCGTCGCCGTCAATTCCGGCGCCACGATCTCCGCCACTGCCGCCGCGACCACCGCCGGCGTCACGATCGCCCGCGTCGAGTTCTTCGCCAACGGCGTGACCTTCGGCACCGACACCACCTTCCCCTACACGGCGACGTTCAGCCCCACCGCCACCGGCACCTACAGCCTCACCGCCGTCGCCACCGATTCGGCCGGTAACTTCACCACCAGCGCCATCGCCAGTGTCACCGTCGCCGCCAACCAGCTCCCGACCATCACCGTCGCGGCGCCCGCCACCCTCGGCGTCGGCGTGCAGACCACGCTCACCGCCACGCCGGCCGACAACGACGGCACCATCGCCAGCGTGCAGTTCTTCGCCGACGGCACCGCGATCGGCACCCCGATCACCGCCGCGCCCTACGTCATCAACTTCAGCTCGACCATCGGCGGCAGCATCGCGATCACCGCGGTCGCCACCGACAACCTCGGCGCCACCGCCACCTCCGCCACTTCGACCATCGTCGTCAGCGGCGGCGGAGCCCCCACCGGCGTCGCCATCACCGCGCCCGCCGCCGGCTCCGTCCTCGTCAACGTCGCGCAGACCATCACCGCCACCGCGACCGCCGCCACCGGCACCATCGCCAGCGTCCAGTTCCGCGTCGCCAACGGCGGCGGCACCCCGACGGTCATCAGCACCGACACGACCTTCCCCTATAGCGCGACCTGGACGCCCACCGCCGCCGGCTCCTACTCGCTCACCGTCCTCGCCGTCGACACCAACGGCAACCAGACCATCTCCGCCCCGGTCGCCATGACCGTCGCCGTCGGCCTGCCCCCGGTCGTCACCATCGTCAGCCCCAACGGCGGCGGCACCTACATCGCTTCGAAGGAAATCCTTTTCGACGCCACCGCCAGCGACCCGGATGGCACCATCACCCAGGTCGAACTCATCGCCAACGGCGTCGTCGTCGCGACCGATCCGAACTCGCCTTACTTCACCAACTGGACGCCCGCCTCGCCCGGCACCTACACCCTCGTCGCCCGCGCCGCCGACAACTCGGGCAACGTCACCACCTCCGCGTCGAGCACCATCACGGTCAC
>CAZENI010000582.1:0-5200 GCA_964513055.1 uncultured Opitutus sp. | reverse complement strand
CCGTCGGCTCGTTTGTGAACAATACGGTCTACATTCCGTTCGCCACCATGCTCGCCACCGAGGGCTCCGCGGCCGCCGAACAGCGCAAGTATCGCGCGAACTTCGTCACGAACTATCAGTGGTCCAAGGAGAGCCGCCTCCACGGCTGGAGCGCCGGTGCCGGCGTCCGCTGGCAGAGCAAGCTCGGGATCGGCTACCCCGCGAGCTACAAGCCGGATGGATCGGTCGATCTCGGGATCAACCGGCCCTACTACGCCCCGGCCGAGACGAACATCGACCTGAACATCGCCTACGGCCGCAAGCTCTGGCAGAACAAGATCGACTGGAAGGCCACGCTGCAGGTCCGCAACGCCTTCGCGTCGGGCGACGACCTCGTGCCCGTCACCGTCCAGCCCACCGGCGAGATCGCCTCCTACCGCCTCGCGCCGGAGCGCCGTATTTACCTCACCAACACGTTCTCCTTCTGATCCTCTGACCGGCGCCGGAGCGGCCCGCCCACAGTCGCTCCGGCCCGTTCGTTCGCACCGGCACCACCATGACGCGGGGCATTTATCCGGCGACCATCGCGCTGCTCACGTTGATCGTCGCCGCCACTCTGGCGGCCGCACCCGCGCCAACGCCGCTGCCGGCGGCCCTGGCCGCCCTCACACCGGAACGCGCGCTGCCGCCCGACCTCGCCACGGCCATGCGGTTTCGCGCCGCCGCGCCCGGCACCCCTCCCTCGTCCGCAGCGTGGAGCGCAGGCGACCCCGCGCCGGTCCTGCGCGTCGAAAGCACCGTCACCCGCGAGAGCCCGTCAGAGGTCAACGTCAGTTGGCGCACCGCCACCGCGCTCCGCCGCGGCGACGTGTGCCTCGCGCGCTTCTGCGCCCGGACCCTCCACGCGCGACAGGAATCCGGCGAAGCGCTCTTCAATCTCCAGGTTCAACCCGTCGCGACCGGCGAGCGGAGCATCATTCTGCCGATCACCGTCGGTCCCGATTGGACGCTCCTCGAGATTCCGTTCCAAGTGGTGACGGCCGCGCCCGCGGAGGGCACTCTGATTCAATTCTCGTTCGCGTTCTTCCCGCAGGCCGTGGAACTCGCGGGCATCGAGCTTTGGAATTTCGGTAATCGCACGACGACTTCCGCCCTGCCGCTCACGCGTTTCACTTATCCCGGCCGGGAACCGGGCGCCGCCTGGCGCGAGCAGGCGCTCGAGCGCATCGAGCGGCTGCGCACCGCTCCGTTGACGGTGCGGGTCACCGACCGCGCGGGCCACGCTGCCACCGGCGCACGCGTTTCCGCCCGCCTCGTGCAGCCCGAGTTTCTCTTCGGCTCCTGCGTCGATGCGCGGCTCCTCGGCGCCGACACGCCCGAGGCGAAAACTTATCGCGACCACGTCCTCGAGCTCTTCGACACGGTCACGATCGACAACGGTCTCAAATGGCCGCGCTGGGGCGCCGGACCGACCTCGCGCGCCGAAGCGCTGCGCGCCGTCGACTGGATCACCGCGCAGGGCCTCCGGCTCCGCGGGCACACCCTCGTCTGGCCCGGATGGAAGTTCTCCCCGCGCGCCGTGGTTGCGCACCCGCAGCGCGCCGAGGCGCTCCCGGGCCTGATCGACGCGCATATCCGTGATGTGGTGACGGCCACCGCCGGAAAGACCATCGCCTGGGACGTGCTCAACGAGCCGGTCCACGAGCGCGATTATTTTTCCGTCATGCCGGAAACGCAGGCCGCCGAATGGTTCAAGCGCGCCCGCGAGTCCGATCCCACGACGCGCCTCTTCGTCAACGAATACGGCATGCTCAACAGCCGCACGAGCCCCGACATGATCGCGAAGTTCCTCGCGTTCGTCGACCGCCTCCGCGCCGCCGGCGCGCCGCTCGACGGCCTCGGCGTGCAGGGTCACATCGGCCGCCAGGTGCGAGCGCCCGCCGATGTCCTCACCGATCTCGACCTGCTCGCGCGCGCGAAACTCCCGCTGCACATCACCGAATTCGATATCAATACGCCCGACGACGCGCTGCAGGCCGACTATATGCGCGACTTCCTGATCGCCTGCTACAGCCATCCCGCCGTCACCGGTTTCGTCATGTGGGGCTTCTGGCAGCCGCGACATTGGAAGCCCGACGCCGCCCTCTTCCGCGCCGACTGGTCCGAGAAACCCAACGCCGCCGTCTGGCGCGACCTCGTCCTGCGGCAATGGCGCACGCACGCCGAGGGTGCGACCGACGCCCGCGGCGAGTTCGCCCTGCGCGGACACCTCGGCCGCTACGACGTCACTGTCACGCACGAGGGCCGCACCACGCGGCATTCGCTGCATCTCGACCGCCGCGGTGCCACGGCCGCCCTCGCGCTGCCCTGACCGGTCGCGGCCCCCTCATTTTTCCAACTCCATGCCCCCAACCTCGTCCTCTCATCCGGCTCTTCGCGCCACCGTTCGCTCGCGCATCCGCATCGGCCTTTGCTACTCGATGTGCGTCGTCGCGACCATCACGGTCCTCCACGCGCAGGCTAAACCACCCGCCGCACCCGTCGTGTCCCCGGCCGTTGAGACCGTCGTCCTGAATCCCTTCGTGGTGAACACCGCGAAGGACACCGGCTACTCCGCCAGCTCGACCCTTGCCGGCACGCGCCTCAACACCCCGATCGCCGATCTCGGCGCGTCCATTTCGATCCTCACGAAGGACTTCCTCGACGACATCGGCGCCACCAGCGTGAACGACGCGCTCATCTACGCGGTGGGCATGGAGGCGGGCGGCCCCGGCGGAAATTTCTCCGGCGCCACGGGCGGCGACATCACCAACGCCGCCGTCCAAAGCGACGAGTCGCGCAACGAGCCGCAGGGCGTCACGCGCGTCCGCGGCCTCGGCTCCGCCAATCTCACGCGCGGCTTCTTCGCCACCGACATCGCCTCCGACGCCTATACGCTCGACCGCATCACGATCAATCGCGACGCCAACGCCATGCTGGTCGGCGCCGGCAATCCCGGCGGCGTCATCGAGTCCGGCATGCTGCGCGCGAATCCGCTCGTAAATCGCAACAAGGTCCAATTCCGCTACGGCGACAACGACAGCACGCGCACCAATGTGGACTTCAACCGCGTGCTCGTGCGGGGCGTGCTCGCGTTTCGCGTTGCGACGGTCGATGAGGACGAGCGCTACCAACAGCGTCCGGCCTTCGAGAAGAAGCAGCGCGTGTCCGGCTCGATCGGCTTCAATCCGTTTCGGAACACCAACCTCCACGGCAATTTCGAGACGGGCACCACCAAGGCCAACCGTCCGTTCACCGGCATGCCCTTCCGCAGCATCTCCGACGAGTGGCTGGCCGCGCTCGCCCAGGGTCGCGCGACCAACAATCCGCTGCTTTACGGCTACGACTGGTCGTATTTCGACGACCCGGCGCGCAATCCCAACGCGCGCACGATGGATCCCAACGCCACCAATCTCCCGCTCTATCAGCAGGCCGGCTTGATTCCTGTATCCGTTGGCCAGGGCCAGGTCTTCGGCGGCAAGGTGCTCGTGTTCGACAACGCGAACGCGAAGACCCCCAGCACCGGCATGTTCGCGACAAATCCGCCGAGCACCAGCGCGACGACCAACCAGCCCGCGAACGCGATCCGCAACAACGTCTTCGACCCGCTGTTCAACAAGGACACCGCGTTCGACACCTACACGTTCCTCGAGACGCTCAACCGCGCGGAACTGCCGACCTTCCTCTATCCGGGCAACCTCCGGCCCGCCGGCGTGAAGTTCCAGGGTTTCTCGAACTACGACGCCTTCGACTGGCGCAACCGCCAGATCGACGAGACGGGCCGCCAGAACGAGGGCTTCAACACGGCCACCCTGACGCTCGAGCAGCGCGGCTGGCAGG
Organism: uncultured Opitutus sp.; assembly: GCA_964513055.1. GTDB lineage: Bacteria > Verrucomicrobiota > Verrucomicrobiia > Opitutales > Opitutaceae > ER46. The sequence goes on along the minus strand of CAZENI010000582.1, from coordinate 1,342 downwards.
ATCGCGTCGGCGTCGAAGTCAGCTACTACACCCAGCGCTACGAGAATCGGAACCGCAACGCGTTCTTCGCGAACGGCGGCAACGGCAATCACATCCGGATCGACCCGAATGTGACGCTGCAGAATGGCCTGCCCAACCCGAATTTCGGCCGGCCCTACACCGCGTTCCAGCAGACCGCCGACTACAACAGCATCCGGCAGCGCGAGGCGCGGCGCGCGACGGCTTTCCTGCGCTACGATTTTCGCGACCTCTCGCCGCGCTGGGGCAAGTGGGTCGGCAGCCATACGCTCACCGGGCTGATGGAGGAGCAGTCGCGCAACGTCCTAAACTTCGGCACGCGCCTCACCAACACCAACGGCGCGCAGCTCGCCGAAGGCGCCATCCCGCCCACCGGCTTCAACAACCGGCCCTACTTTCTCGTCTACATGGGCGACGCCGTGACCAACGGTGCGCCGCTGAAACTAAACCCGATTCAGATCAATCGCCTCACCGACGGTTTCACCGCGCAAACGCTGATCCCTCTCGCTCCCGCCGGCTCCGCCGCGCAGGCGGTCTACGGCACCGAGCCCAACGTCCTGCGCGAGATCCTCAACAACCTCGACGCCACGCGCGAGGTCGTCCGCTCGAGCGCCTCCGCGCTGCAGAGCTACTGGCTCGACGACATGCTAATCACGACGCTCGGCTGGCGCCGGGACGAACGCTACTTCACCTCGATCCGCCCGACGATCAACGGCGCTTCGCCGCTCGTGTATGGCTTCAACTCCACCGTCACCGACGCCGCCGGCGTGGTGCGGCCGCTGTTCCCGCTGCCGAACAATCCGCCCCTGACCGCGACGGGCGAGAAGCTGAGCCTCAGCACCGTGGTCCGCTGGCCGCAGCGGCTGGTGAAACTGCCGCAGGGCATGACGGCGAGCGCGTTCTTCAACACCTCGGAGAATTTCTCGCCCTCCGGCAATCGCGTGCGCCTTGACGGCTCGGAGATCGACTCGCCCCAGGGCAAGACCCGCGAGATCGGTTTCAATCTCTCGCTCTTCGACGGCAAGGTCATCGTCCGCTACAACAACTTCGAGACCAAGGCCGTGAACGGCAGCGCACGCAGCCCGCTCGTCGGCACAATCCAGAACAACGCCGTCCACCAGCTCAACGCCCAGATCGTCCAGGCCGCGAACAACGGCCGAATCGATTACCGGCCGCAGGTTCAGTCCGTGCTCAATGCCGTGCCCGGCCTCACCAAGGCCTACAATGCCTACATCGATGGCGATCCACTCGAAGGCACGCTCGCCTATCACTTCACGCCGCTGTCCGGACTTTCGGATACGGTCGACAGCGTGGCGAAGGGGCA
>CAZENI010000581.1:0-5221 GCA_964513055.1 uncultured Opitutus sp. | reverse complement strand
CGACCCGATCTACGCCCACCTCGCGAAACGCGGCAAACCGCTCCACGCGCATCTCGCCGAGCCGATCGACGCCTGGCTGCCGCTCGACAAGGACAGCAACCACTACGGCTACTACTCGCAGAACCCGGAATGGCACCTGCACGGCAAGCCCGGGTATCCCAGCCACGCCGCCATCATCGCCGCACGCGACCACATCATGCAGAAGCACCCGACGCTCGTCGTCGTCGGCGCGCACCTCGGCAGCCTCGAGCACGATCTCCAGGGCATCGCGCAGCGCCTCGACCGGTATCCAAATTTCCACATCGAGGTCTCCGCCCGCACGCGCAATCTCACGCGCCACCCCGTCGAAAGAGTCCGCACGCTCTTCCTGAAATACCCCGACCGCATCCTGTATGGCGTCGACGCCGGCTGGCGCCCGCATGCGCGTTCCACTCCCCCGACGGAGCAGCAGCGCGAAGGGCACATCAAGTCGATGGAGCTGCGCTACCGCGCCGATTTCGACTTCTACACCGGCCAGGGCGAGATGACCTACAACGGCCGCAAGACCGTCTCCCTCGGTCTTCCGCGCGCCGTGCTGGAGAAATTCTACCACGCCAACGCCGAGCGCATCTTCAAACTTGAGGCCGCCTGGGCCGGCGCGCCGGCGCCTCAATCACCGCAGCGGTAGTCCAGGTTTCGCCCCTGGCGAAACCCCTCAGCGGGCCAGTGACCGCCACCCGTCCGGCCTACGGCGTCAGCAAGCCCGCCACCACCGCCACCGCTTCCTGGCGCACCGTCAGCACCGCGCGCAATTCCGCCTGCGCCCGGGCCAGCCTGGCTTCATTTTGCTGATACACCTCGTGCACGCGCGCGAGCCGCACTTTCACTTCGGCATCCGGCAGCTTGTCGCGCACGGCGGCGCGGAGCGCGGCCTGCTCGGCTTGCATCGATCCGTCCGCGCGCGCCGACGGCTTCTTCTTGTCGCCCAGCGCCGGACCCTTCGCGCCCGCGGGCCCGCCGAGATTCCGGCGCAGCTCGCTCACCCGGGTGATGCGCTCCGCGATCAGCGCCCACTCGGCGTCGTCGGTCACTTCAAATTGTTCGCGCAGCTTCGCCATCATCCGGGCATCCGCGTCCCCCGCGATCGGCTTGCCTGGCGCGACGTCGGCCTTGTCGTCCTTCTTGCCGATCTTTCCGTCCACCGCATCGGCGCCGAACTCGCGCTTGAGTTCCTTGATCTCCGCCTTGCTCGGCTTGGCCGCCAGCGCGGTCCACGGCATCGCCATCGCCAGCGTCAGGGAAACGAGCCAAAGCGATCGACGCGGAGAATTTGAAGGAGCGAAAGGGTGCATGGTGGGGTTCGGACGCGCAGGGGATCTGACGCAGGCGCGCCGCCCGTGCAAGCGTTCAGGCACGGCCCCGGCCGCCGTTCTACTTCAGTTGCCTCACCAGCTCCCACACGCACACCGCCCCAAACACGAGCAGGCACGTGGCCAGCGCCGCGTTGCCCGGCCAGCGGTTGGCCAGCGCGCCCATCCACGCCCGGCGATTGTTCAAGTAGAGCAACGTGCCCGCCAGGAACGGCATGAAGAACGCCCCCGCGATCGAGAATGTCACCACCACCGCCACGGGCTCCTTGAACCACAGCAGCACCAGCGGCGGCCCCGCGAGGAACGCCAGCGCGCCGAGAAAGATGCGGCGATCCTCGATCGCGGCGGCCGGCGTCCCTCCCGGCCGCTTGTCCCGACTCTCCCTCCACGCTCCCAGCAGATCCACATACACCTGCGGCACGCCCTGCCACACGCCGAGCATCGCGGTGAACACCGTGCTCCAGAACCCGAGCAGAAAAACCCACCGCGCCGCCGGCCCCGCCACCGTCTCGAGGCGCGCCGCGATGCCGAGCGCGATCCGCGCGCCGCCGGTCGCCTCCGCGTGCACCCCCGCGGCGATCGCAATCAGCGCGATCCCGAAGAGGCCGGTGAACACATACGCCAGCCGCACGTCGCCGCGCACCGTCGCCAGTTTTTCCGCTCCGCGCCAGCCCGCCGCCCGCATCCAGTAGGCGTAGCAAATCACCGTCAGGCTGCCGCCAATCCCGCCGAGCAGCGCCAGCACCTGCGCCCCGCCGCCCGCGCCGGGCACCACCGGCACGAGCAGTCCGCGCACGAGCGCCCCCACCGGCGGGTCCGCCAGCACCGCACACCCGAGCACGCACAACGCCATCAACGCCACCAGCGCCTTCATCACCCGCTGGAACTGCGCGTAGCGGTTCAGCGCCACCAGCACCGCCGCGAGCAACGCGTGCAGCGCCCCCCACGCCGGCACCGATCCGCTCACCCCGGGGAACAGACTCGCCCCCGCCAGCCCGCACGCGCTGCTCAGCGACGCCCCGACGAGAAACGTCCACAGCAGCAGATACGCGCCGAAATAGACCGACACCCACCGCGGCAGCCGCGTCACCCACGCCCGCACGATCGTCTCGCCCGTCGCGAGCTGCCACCGCGCCAGCGCCTCCGTCAGCACGAACTTCAGCGCGACGGTGAACACCACCGCCCACAGCAGCGTCAGGCCGAACCGGATACCCGTGACCGATGCCACGACCACATCGCCCGCCCCGATCCCCGCCGCCGCCAGCACCAGCCCCGGACCGAGCGTGCGCAGGCGTTCGCGGAGGGCGGGGAACATGGCGCGGTGCTAAACTCCCGCGCTGCTGCGTGCAACTCCTCGACGCCGCGGCTCACCCCCCGCTCGGTTTCGCCCCGCCGCGCCCGGCCGCCTCATCCTGCCGCGAAGCCTTCCAGAGCACCTGGTTCACGTCCGACATGAACCGCGAGCCGCCGCCGCCTTCGCCGGGCGCCTCGGCGCTGCGAAACAACTCCCACTGGGCGCCCGTCAGAAACGTCCTCGCCTGCGCATCGACCTTCGCCCAGTCGATCAGGCAGGGATTGTTGATCTCACCCTTCGGCGTGCGCTCCGTGGCATCGAGGATCGCACGGGCGAGCAGCTCCCCTTTCCGGGTGTCGATCGGCACCCCCGCCATCGCGGCCATCGCCCCGAATCCGCCGGCGAGCTTCCACGCCTGCCGCTCCTGACGAAACGCCTCCCAACGCTCCCACGCCGATTCGCCAAACTCCGCCTTCAGCGATCGTTCGTAGTCCGCGGCGATGTCGCCGTTGAACTTGGCCACCACCGGATCGTCGGGCGCCAGACCCAACGCCTTCGCCGCGGTGTCCACGTCCGTCCGTTGCAGATATTCGCACACTTCGACGTCGAGCCAGCGCTCCACCTGCTGCGGCGTGAACGCCATCGCCTGGAAAAACGCGCGATTGCCCCACCGCCAGTGCTCGCGCTGCGACAACGCGTCCGCGCTCTGCACCGCCGGATGCTCACGCGTGCGCCAGATCCACGCCGAGAATTCCCCCTGCTGTTTCGCCAACGCCGCCGCCTTCGCCGCCGCTTCCACCGCGGTGGCCGCCCGCGCTGCCGCCGACTCGCGTTCGGCGTCTTTCACGCGCCCCGCCAGCACGTTTCGCTCCCGGATGTTCGCCGCGCGTTCCGCCTGCAGGCGGCCGATCTTCGCGCGCAGGTCAGCCGTGCGCGCCTGGCTCGCCGCCAGTTCGACGCCCGCGGCCGCCGACAGTTGCTCGGCCCGCCAGGCCACGCCCAGCGCACCCGCGCCCACCACGGCCGCCACGACCAGAATCACCCACCGTCGGTTGAGTCGGTTCATTTGTGGGGCGACGGCGGCGGCTCCACCGCTTCCTGGGCTTCATCCACGCTCCGATAGGTTTCCTGCAATGCGCGCACGCCCGCCAGGGCCTCGTGTTGGCGCGCCGTGAGGAATCGGGCCGACCGCTCCAACACCGCGGTCCAATACGCCGCGTCCCACACCTGCCGACGCGGCGTGGTGGCCAGCAATCGCACGAGCTGTTCCGATTGTTGCGTCGTGAGCGGCGTCTCCGAGAAGAAGAGCCGTCCGCCCACCTGCGCCGTCCATTCGCGCGCCGTGCGCCCGCGCTCCACCTCGCGATACCTCCGCAGGCCGGCCTCGCCCAACAGCTCGCGCAAGCGCTCGTCGCGAGTGCCCTCCCTGATCCCCGGGCCGACCTCGAACTCCAGGAACTGACCGTGCGGCCCCCAGTCGCCAAAGAGAATCTCGCCGCGCACCAGCTCTTCGAACGTCTCGATCTGCGCCGGCGACAACCCCAGCTCACGATACAGCTCCGCGAACTGAAAGCGCACCTTGGCGTTTTTCCACGCCACGATCGCTGTCCGTGCCTCCGGGTGACGCGCCAGATACTCGCGCCCGGCCGCGACATGTTCGCGCTCCCCGCTTTTCACCCCCGCGTTCACCGGACGCATCTCCCCTTTCTCCTCCACCGCACGCGTCACAGCCGCCTCGCGCTCGCGCCATTGGGCGATGTCCGCCCTCACGCTCCGGCTCTGCCGCTCCTCCTCCCGCCACGCCGCCATCAGCCCGTCCCCATCGTGTCGCGCCATGCCCACCGCGCGCTCCGTCGCCCGCAAGGTGCTTGTGCTCCGCACTGCCAGCGTCGCCGCCAGCACCGCCAGCGCCACGGCCGCCACACCCGCCATCGTCGAGGTCTTCATCGCCAAAATCCACGCCAGCCCGGTCAAACCGCCCGCGCCGGCCGCCCCCGTCGCCGCCGCACTCGTCACGCTGGCCGCCAGGCCCGCCGGCGCCGTCGCCGCCATCGCTTCGCCGCCCAGCATCACGCCCAGCGCCGCCCCCGTCGAGGTCACGCCCCGCCGCGCCAGCCGCGCCCGCAGCTTCTCCAGCGCCCGCTCCACCCGCATGCGCGCGGCGTCCTCGCTCACCCGCAGCGTCGCGCCGATTTCGCCAAAGCTCCGGCGCGCGAAGAACCGCAGCACCACCGCCTCGCGCTCGCGTTCGCCGAGTTCGTCCATCGCGCCATCGAGCAGCGGGCGCACGCGCTCCCAGTCCGCCGCACCCTGATGCGCGGCGTGCTCCACGCTAGGCTCCCTCATCGCTGCCGCCTCCTGCTCGCGCGCCAGCCGCCGCCGCTCCGCCCGCTGCACGTCGAGGGCGGCATTGCGCGTGGTGGCATAAAGCCACGCCGGCAGCGCCGGGTGTCGGGCGAGTCGCGCGGCGTCGCGCGCCAGTTTGATGAAAACCTCCTGCGCCACGTCGGCCGCCTGATGCGCATTGCCGCCCGTGCGTCGCAGCGCCGCACCATAAACCAGATCGAGGTGCCGCCGC
>CAZENI010000580.1:0-5227 GCA_964513055.1 uncultured Opitutus sp. | reverse complement strand
GCAATCGCTGCCGCTCTCGGAGCGCGCGCCGTGGCGCCTCGTGCGCGAGGGGTTGCCGCGCGGCATGGGCGAAGGGGCGGCGGTCAGCGTGGCGGAAGGCGTGGTCTGTCTGGGCGGGCACGATGGCACGCAGCCGGTCGCGGATGCGTTCGTGCTGCACTGGGACGGCGCGACGGGGAAGGTGGTGCGTCGTCCGCTGCCGGTGCTGCCGGCGGCGTGCGCGAATGGTGCGGCCACAGTCGTGCGCGATCACCTCTACCTCGCGGGTGGCGAATCCGCGGCCGGGCCGCTCGGCACGCTCTGGCGGCTCGCCATCGGGGGCGGGCGGGCGGGGGACGCGGGGGCGCGTTGGGAGGTGCTGCCACCGCCGCCGGGCCGGCCGCGTTTCGGCGGTATCCTGATCGCGGTGACAACGCCGGCGGGCGCGCGGCTGCTTTACGGGGGAGGCCTGCCCGGGCCGGCGGGATCGCAGGACGACTACCTGCGCGACGGGTGGCTGTTCGATCCGGAGCGGCAGACGTGGATGCCGGCGGCGCCGTTGCCGCGCGGGGCGGTGCTGGCGGCGGCGATCCGGCTCGACGACACACGCGCGCTGGTGCTCGGCGGGTCGGACGGGCATGACTTCGCGCGGATGAAGGAACTCGGCGAACGCTACCGCATTCCGTCGGATGCGTTGCTCTACGACGCGTCGGTCGATCGCTGGTCCGCGGCGGGCACGATGCCCGTGGGGCTGGTGGGCGCCGCCGTGGTTCAGGCGGGCGGAGAGTGGGTGCTGGCCGGGGGCGAGTATTCGCCGGGGCTGCGCACCGCGGCCGTCCATGCCCTGCGCGTGCGTGCGCGATGAAGGCGACGCTCTGGTTCCTCGAGCCGCGCTGGCGCGCGGTGTGGTTTCTCACGCTGGCGGCGGCGTTGAATTTCGGCGACCGGTCGGCGATGTCGGCGGTGCTGGCGGCGGTGAGGACGGAGTTCGGCACGACCGATGTGATGCTGGGCCTGCTTGGCTCGGTGTTCCTGTGGACGTATGCGCTGGGCTCGCCGATCGCGGGGAATCTGGGTGACCGGGTTTCGCGGACGAAGCTCGTGGTCGGGAGCCTGATCGCGTGGAGCGCGGTGACGGCGCTGATGGGGGCGGCGACGGGTTATCCGATGCTGCTGGCGTTGCGCGTGGCGTTGGGGATTGGGGAGTGCCTGTTTCTGCCGGCGGCGATCGCGTTGATCGCCTCGTATCACGCGACGGAGACGCGGGCGCGGGCGATGAGCTTCATCCAGATCGGGGCGAATGCCGGGATGGTGATCGGCGGGAGCGCGGCGGGATATTTCGCGGACCACTTCGGCTGGCGCTCGGGGTTTATCGTGCTGGGTGGCGCGGGGATCACGCTGGCGCTGCTCTCGCGCGTGATGCTGCCGCCGGCGCCGGCGGGGCCGGCGACCGTGGCCGCGGGCACGCCGCGCGCGAGTTTCGGCGAGGCGGTGAAGTTCGTGCTGCGCGTGCCTTCGTATTGGGTGCTGCTGGGCGAATCGATGCTCTCGGGGCTGGGCATGTGGATTTTCTTCACGTGGCTGCCGCTGTATTTCCGCGAAACGTTCAAGATGCCGCTGGCGGCGGCGGGTTTCGCGGGGACGTTCATGCTGCAGATTTCCGTGGTGCTCGGCGTGATGGCGGGCGGGTGGATCTCGGATCGCGTATCGGCAAATGCGCCGCACCGGCGGATGCTGCTCTACGGAGTGTTCTACCTGATCGGGGCGCCGTGCCTGCTGCTGTTCCTGGGCACGCCGAGCTTTGCGGTGGTGGCGATCGGCGTGTCGCTGTTCTCCTTCATGCGCGGGCTCGCGAGTTCGAACGACAATCCGACGCAGTGCGAGATCGTGCCGCCGCAATTCCGGTCGACGGGCGTGGGGATGATGAACGCGGTCGCGACCGCGTCGGGCGGCTGCGGGGTGTTGCTGGCGGGCTTCCTGAAGCGCGAGGTGGGGCTGGCCGGAATTTTCGCGAGCATCTCGGTCTGCTTCTTCGCGGCCGCGATTCTGCTGCTGTGCGGTTATCGCTTCCTGATCCGGAAGGACATCGCGCGGGCGCAAGAAAACGCGCGCGCGGCGTGAGGGGGGGCGTGGCGCTGAGGGCGTCGAGAAAGGATATTTTCCGGTAGCGGAAGCCGTGAGGCTTTCGTGGCGGCGCCTCGCGGCGTCGGACGAAACGCTCACGCGTTCCGCTACCGACGAGAGCCGCGCTCCACCTTTCTCGTCGCCCGCTGAGAACGCGGGCGCACACCGCGGCCGCGGTTTCTCCGGGGAACCAGGTCGAAGCGCTTGTGAACACCGGGCCGGCGCTTCGGATCGCCGACGTTACCAAGCCAGACGCGTCGGCCCGATCGATTTCATTTCGCTGCCGCGTCAAAACCCCCGTCCAATGCACCACGTTCTCCGTTCTAGTTTGAAACGGTCGCTGACCCTGTCGCGCGTCCTGACCATCGCGCTGGCCGGCTGCCCCGCGCTGATTTTCGCGCAGATCAAGCCGCCGGCGCCGGCGACGAATGTGGCTGAGGAGGCGATTGTCCTCACGTCCTTCACCGTCGAGGCGACACCGGATAAGAGCTACGGCGCGCTCAACTCGAACTCGATCACCAGCTTCAACGCCGAGCTCGGCAAGCTGCCGATCTCGGCCGAGGTGTTCACGTCTGCGTTCATGGAGGATACGAACAGCACGACGCTCGAGAACATGCTACGCACTTACGCGGCCGGTGCCGGCACGGGTTCGGCGCAGGGCGATGTCGGAGGCATTCCGGTCAACCAGCCGCTGGATCGCGGCGGCGGCGACAGCGTGTCGGCCGGTGTGCAGTTGCGCGGCCTCGGTGCGGCGGTGGTGAAGCAGGACAGCTTCATGCTGCCTTCTCCCGCGGGCACGGGACTGAACAGCAATTTCGGCGTCGAGCGCGTGGAGATCATCAACGGCCCCCAGGCGCTGCTTTACGGCAACGGTGGTGGTGGCGGCGTGGTGAACATGATCTCGAAGCAGGCGCGCCTGGGCCGGCCGACCTTCGGTTCGCTCAAACTCCAGATCGATCACTATGGGCATTACCTGAGCCAGCTCGATTTCGGCTCGAGCACGGCAAATGCCGCGATGGTGGTCTCGATCCTGCGCCAGGAGTTGGGCGACAATCGCAAATGGATGGGCGGGCCGTTGAGTGGAGCGTATGTGCAGTTCGCGGCGAAAATTCCCGGTCGCACGGTGGTGCGCGCGACGGCCAAGCAGACTTACTTCGACCGCTTCATTCCGCAGTCGCTCACGCTGACGGCGACAAGCACGGCCTTCGATGCCCGGCATGGGCAGAATATCCGCACGCTGCTCGCGACGAACCAGATGAACGCCAGCGCGACAGGTCCGAGCGGCGCCGGCGTGATCGGCAACGGCCATGTGGATTGGGACAACGTGGACTCCTACGGCGGCCAACTCCGCGAGGAGAGCACCAGCGCACGGCTGATTTCGCTCGTGGCCGAGACGGCCTGGACGCCGTGGCTGTCGACGCAGCTCTCGTTTGGTTATCAGAACAAGGAGAGCCTCGTCGGTTTCGGCAGCGGCGCCACGTTCTATGCCCCCGGCGCCAACGGCAATCCGCTGCCCGGGCAGTGGTCGATGGGCGCGGGCGGCACGAGCGGCTCGGCTTGGTCCAACCAGCCGTCGAATTCCCGATCGTTCCGCTTCTCCGCCCTGGCGACGAACTCGCTCTTCGGCGGCCGTGCCCGCAGCCAGACGATCATGGGCGCGGAATACACCAAGGGGAACTACGCCAACGAGAACTTCGCGTATTACCAGGCGGACGCGAACTTCAACCTGGTGCGCAACGCCGCGGGCGCCCGCATCCGCATGGCGGTGCCCAATCCCTATTGGTCGGTGCAGAACGGGCCGGTCGAGTATCCCTTCGTGCGGGTGGGCGAGCCGCGCATCCAGTATCAAGGTGTCAACTACGTCGGCCAGATCATGAACCTGACGGACCCCGCGCTCGTCACCCCGCAGAACCCGCAGGGTGTCACCGCGGGCGACCTCTTCATCCACAGCCGCGCGATCAGCAGCGGGGCCTTTGCGGTGAATTACACGCAGTGGGGTGACGGGCGGCTCACGACGCTGACGGGACTGCGCTACGTGTCGGCTGACAACCGCCAGTATCCCTCGACCGCGATTCCCGCGATTCAAGCGAAAGGCGAGAATCTCAGTTTCTCCGTCGGGGCCAACTACCGGCTCTCGTCGTGGCTGCGGCCGTATTTCAGTGTGTCCGACACCTACAATCTGCCGGGCATCCTGCTCACAGTGCCGGCCGATCCGCTGGGCAATGCGGCGCCCATCTCGCATTCGTTGGGCGAGGAGGTCGGCGTGAAGATCGGCGATGAGCGCGGACGCGTGTCGGGCTCGGTGGCGATCTATGCCCTGCAGTCGACCGACGAGCCGTATGCGATTCCTTCGCAGCTCCGGGACAGCATCAACCCGGCCGGCCTCAACGGGCGATATCTCGGTGCCACCGGCACGGTGATCGCGGTGGATCGGAAATCCCACGGCGCCCAGGCGGCGATCACATTGACACCGACGCCGAACTGGCGCGCGCGGCTCTCGGCGGCGTTCGTGCGCGGCACGATCGGCAGCAACACGAGCTATCCTGCGCTCTACAACGATCAGTTCTACGCCAACACCGCGGGCCAGGTGACCTACGCCAACGGCGCGATCGTCTACGTGCGGCCGGCGTTCCTCGCGACGCCCGGCACCGTGGCCAACGCCGCCGCCGGCTACATTCCGCTCACCATCGCCGCGCTGAGCACGCCCGGAAATGCCTACTACGCGAATCCGGATCCGACCAACGGACTGCTGCGCACCTCGAACGGTCGGACGATTCTGAACTTCGTCAGCCCGACGGAAGGGCCGATCCGCACGGGCGTCGCCGGCTTGCCGATCGCGCGCTACCAACTCACGGGACTGAACCTCCCCGCGACGATCGTGACCTCACGCGCGGGTGATCGCACCACGGGTTATCCGGAACTCAGTTTCAATTTCACCAACGTCTACACGTTCTCCCAAGGCGCGCTCAAAGGTCTGCGCGTGGGCGGCACCGCGAGCGTCTCGTGGGGCCGCGGCGACTATTACTACTTCCCCACCGGATACACGCCGTCCGCGGCGCGGGAGCTCTACTCGCGACCGACGTCGGCGTTGTTTGACGGCATTCTCGGTTACGAGCGCCGGCTC
>CAZENI010000579.1:0-5228 GCA_964513055.1 uncultured Opitutus sp. | reverse complement strand
TCGGCCGCCATCCCGATGTGACGCGGGCGGCCCTCGTCACTACGCGCGACCGCCAGCGCACGGATGTCGGCCCGCTGCGGGACTCAATGGAAGAAACAGAAAAGGCGCTGTCCGAGGTCCAGCGCCAGTTGAACAACTGCGTGGAGGCCATCGCCGCCGGTGGTGCCGATGTGCTGGGAGATGAGTTGCGTCACCGCGTAGGCACCTTGCGCGATCGCCAGCAAACGCTGATCTTGAAACGTGAGCAATTGAAGCAGGACTTACGTGGTTGCGAAGAAGTGGCGCTCGATGAAAAACGCGTGCTGGCGGCCACGCGGCATTTAGGGGATTCGCTGCCGCGGTTGGACCCGGCCGACCAAAAGGAACTCGCCGGGTTGATCGTTCAGCGAATCGACGTTCGCGCCCTCCGGTCCACGGAAGACGGGATGGCGCATCGACCGCTGCAATTCGAGATCAAGCTATCCCTGCCCAAACTGGTTGAAGGCATGGAGGAACGCGTCGTAGTGGATGCACCCGACCGCCCCCGTTTACCTCCGCGACAACGCACCCTCGCGTTTAGCATCAAAGCCGCCGTCGGGAGCCAGGGAGCGGGCGCTGGCTCGGTAATCTTGACGCCCTTCGAGCACCGCGTGCTCTCTTCGCCAGCAAAACGGATCGCGTCAGCGGTCGAGACCATTCGGCATTGCATCCATCGCGCCGTGACCTGGCAGCGCGAATTGCAACGCGACCCGACGCTGGAAAAACAAGCGATTGCCGCACGCGAAAATATCGCCCCCGGTTCGATCTCGCACCATCTCAAACTGCTCAATCTAGCACCCGAAATTCAGGACTATCTGCGAGAGCTGAAAGATCCCGACGCCGTGCGCCACTTTAGCCTTCGCAAGATGCGCCGCCTGTCCGAGCTTCAGCCCGAAAAACAGACGGTGCAATTCAAACGGCTGCGGCAAGGTTTTGGCGCCGGCATGTCGGTGGGATGACCCGGCTCACGGAGGTAACAACATTCTTGTCTCAGTGACTATTCGAATCCCTCCCTCTCCCCCATTTTCCCGTTCGAACCAACGGGTTATTTTCCCTGACAGTCGATTTGTGCGCTGTCCGGCCAAAACGCTCATGAAGCAAGAAAATCCATACGTCATCTCAGAGTTCACGAACCCGTCCAGGAAGATCGTTTTTCAAATCTGCGCGCGCATCGACGGAAAGCGTTAGCTCTGACCGCCTCCCGACCCCATGACGATGCCCACCGATTCTCCGCTGACGGCCGATGAGCTGGCCAATGCGATTGCGGGGTTACCCGACTTTCACGCCCTGCGGCGCGCAGCGGAGCCCTATCAGTCCGGGTTTGTCGCCGCATTCCTGAAAGTTTACGGCTCGCGGCGAAACATCCGCGCCATCCTTCAGCACAAATTCGCGATTCCTGATTCGCAGTCGTATTCCGACGAGGCATTCGTTCAGAGCGCCGCAGAGTTGAGTGCGGCGCACCACGTCGCCCAAGCGGCAGTTACGGAGTGGGACGTGGACAAGAAGGTGAACCCGGCAAACAGTCGCGACGTGGATGTCTGGTATCGCGCGGGAGCAGCCCGCGTAGCGTTGGAAGTGAAGTGTCCCAAACAAGAGTTGGTTTCGCCGGACCAACCCTCGTTGCTTCTAGGAGGACGGCTTCCCGGGAAAGATGCCGTTGTGAACGATCTCCAAACGGTCATACGGGGTGCAACGGCACTTCCCGCGAACAAACGGGACCTGCAGCTCGTGAAGCACAAGGATCTGCGCCTGAAGGATGCGATGGCGTCGGCCCACGATAAATTCGCCGCCGCGGAGAGGCTCGATGATCTGAACGTTCTTCTCGTCGCGGTCGGCGACGAATTCCTGGAATGGATGAATTATCTATACGAGAACGAAGGCTTGTTTACTCCGCAGTCGTTCTGGCCGCGGGAAACATTCGCGCGAACCCAAGTGGTGATGCTCTCGAACCTGCGCTACTTCCACACGGCATGTGTTGCGCACCATGATTGGACGTTGAAAAACGTGTTTCTGCTGCCGTGCATCAACCCGGCGACGGAATCTTTCGTGGCGAAAGAGACGGTGGAAGCCGGTCTCGGCATTTTTGATCACCACCTGAAATCGTTTGGGGCTTACCGGCCAAGGAGCATGGATCCGAAGGTGCCCGACTACGTGATGAACATGGTGCGAGTTAATGCGTATATTCATGACGGCCTCAGCCCGGAAGAATTCGCGCGCTTCTTTCCGTGCACAACGCGCCGGGTCGCCCGCAAACGGCGCGCGTAGACGCGCGAATAGGTTTGTGCCGGGCACGACGTTCGTAAGTTGGCGGCATGGCCAAAACCGAGACCGCGGACTACAAATTCACCGTGAAAGAGTTTTAAGCCGATGCCGCGGGCCGGCCCCGCACCTTTCTATGTTGCGAGCCAATGACCCGGGAGTTTTCCTTCTTCGGCCGCAGCGACTTCCTCTCGCTGCAACTCAAACCCGGCATTGACGTCGCGCAGGAACAGGAGATCGCCCGCTTCTTGCAAGAACACGTCGAGTGTTTCGCGGCGACGCGATTCTAAGCGATAGCGGAGTTATCCAGCCAGCCGATCACCGAGAGCGACGCACGCGAATATCTCGCGACGCAGGACGTTCTCGGGAAGGTCACGGCCGTGGCTCACCTTGACGCCGTGCGAGAATCGGGAAAACGCATGTAGAACTTAAACGGCCTTTCCATCCCGGTGCGTGGTCCCGAAGCCGCTGGTGGATCGGTATTGGAACCTCGACACCCTGCGCGTCTCGCGCATCGAATGGCCGCTCCATGCTCCAGCTACAGCCCTGCCGGCATGATCCCTTGTGTTACGGCAACCGCTGGCGCGTCGTCGATGAGACTGCGCTGGCGCGGGCGGTCGCGTGGGTATTGGTCGGGCAATACGTGCACGCGGAAGCGATAATTCGCGGGCAGCCGGCAACGGCGCCGTTCGTCGTGGCGACGGCCAAGCAACAGGTGATCCTGCGATTGAAAACCAAAGCGAGCGACGCTCTCAATGCGCACCGCGACGGCTGGCTTTTCCAACACATCTCGTGGATCGCCGCGATTCTCGACACGGCGGAGCCGGTGGTCGCTTCCGCACCGCATCCGCGGCCGGCCGAAAAAGGTTTCGACATCGTGCTCGTGCCGCTGGCGAGTGCGACGACGGCGAAGCTGGAGTTGATCATCGGCGAGGACAAGGCGACGACCAATCCCCGGGCCATGATCCGCGACGGCGTTTGGCCGGAGATCGCTAAGCTCGAGGCGGGCAAACGCGACGCGGAAGTGCAGGCGACGCTGACCAGCCTGATCGCCGGAGCCGGCCTCACCAACAAGGACGCGCTGTCCACCGCGGCGTTCTGGCAGCGGAAGAAACGTTATCGCGTATGCGTGACGATCCCGGATGGGTCGGATGGCGACGCCGCGCGCCGGGCGCTTTTCGACGGCTACGACGCGCACGCGTCGGGGCCGACCGCGGAGCGGCGCAAGGCCGAGACCTTCGCGTTGAACGATCTGCGCGCGTGGATGAAGGCGTTCAGCCTGATAGTCGTCGCGCAAGTGAAACAACTCTAGCGCGCCCGCTCCCATGTTCGATCCTGTCACGGCGGCGCTCATTCGCAGTATCCCAGGCTTGGAGGGCCTGGACACGAACCGGCTGCCCGAACTCCTAACGCAGGCGTTCACCGAGATCGTTTCGGCACGGATTCAATTGGGCGAGGTGCCCGCAAACCACGAGAGGATCAACCAAGCCATCGATCGGTTCAGCCGGCTGGCGAACACGCTGGAGCCGTGGGTGCTGCTCGAACCCGGACGGGCCAATGCGACGGCCGTCGCCTACGTCGCGGCGCAATCGCACCTCGTGGTCGAGATGGGCCTCGCCCGGTCGGTTGTCCGGGTGCGCGGTCATCTCGCGATGGATTCCATCTCGCCGGGCGTGTCCGCGATGCTTTTGTTTCTGATCGCCAACCAGCCGGCGGATGCGGCCGGCGTGGCCGCGCGGATCGCTACCGCCGAGCAGGGTGTCACCGCCCGGCTGCTGCGCGATCTCATCGCTCTGGCGATCGGCAACCTGGAGGAAATCGCGAGCGGCGCGGTGCAAGAGGTCCCGGCGGGCGACGATCCCCTCGCACAGGCGGCCGATTTGCTTTACGAACGCATCCGCACCGGAGTCCGCGTCATGGCGCGGCGGCTGTTGGCGCTGCCCGTGCCGCCCGCGAGTGAGCCAGACGGGATTTTCGCCGGGGTCGTCGCGGAGTCGATGCACCGGTTTGCGCCCGTCGAAGGCGTCCCGCTGTCCGGCGAGGGCGATATCCTGTTCAACGTGTTCACCGGCCCGTTTCAACTCGCGTCCCTCCTGCGCGGAGTCTGGGGCACGCTCGCCCAGGCGGCGGTCGTCAACCTGCCTCCGCCGGCCGGCGTCGCCGACGGTGCGTGGCGGGCTTACGTTCGGCCGGTGCTGCGGCGCCGGCCGTATTTGTGGCCGAACCACGTCAGCGCCGTAGGTGAAGGCCTGCTCGACCCGGGCAAATCGGGCGTGCTGACCTTTCCCACCGGGGCTGGCAAGAGCACGCTGGCGGAACTCAAAATCGCGGCGATGTTGTGCACCGGCCGCCACGTGCTCTACCTCGCGCCCACGCACGCGCTCGTCGCGCAGGTGAAAAGCAACCTCCGTGACCTGTTCGGCCGGGACGCAGTGTCGGACGCGCTGCCCGCCGACGAATTTTACGCAGAAACAGACGACGAGACGATCGCCAACGCGATCGTCACGGTGATGACGCCCGAACGCTGTCTTGCCTCGCTCGGGATCAACGCGGGCGCGTTCGCGCAGCTCGGGCTTATCGTCTTTGATGAATGCCACTTGATTCATCCCCGTAGTGACGGCCAGAACCGGCGCAGCCTCGATGCGATGTTGACGATCCTGAACCTGTTCACCGCCGCGCCGGCGGCGGACTGGCTGCTGATTTCCGCGATGCTGGAGAATGGAGAGCAAGTCGCGGCGTGGCTCGCGCAGGAAACCGGCCGGCCCTGCCTGTCGTTCAAGCTGGATTGGAAGCCAACACGGCAGGCCCGCGGCTGCCTCGTGTTCAAAGGCAGCGACATCGATGAACTGAAGAGTTTCCTGAGCGCGGCGGAGGCGCGCGCGACGCGAAAACAGAACGGCCAGTTGCCCGCGCCGCCCGTCGCGGTGAACCGCCAACTCACCGCCGTGGCC
>CAZENI010000578.1:0-5258 GCA_964513055.1 uncultured Opitutus sp. | reverse complement strand
CGCTGGCGCTGCAGCCGAAGACCTCGCACGCCCTCGATTTCTGCGCGTTGTCGCGCCGCTACCCGGAGCTGGCGCTGATCATGGGGCACGTGAACGGCGGCGGCGACTGGGAGTGGGCGATCAAGGGGCTGCGCGACTGCCCGAATGTGTTTGTGGATACGAGCGGCAGCGTGCTGGAGGACGACACCATCGGCCGCTGCGTGCGCGAACTCGGCCACCGGCGCGTGCTCTTCGCCACCGATGCGACGATGGAGGGCTGCGTCGGGAAGATCCTGTCGGCCGACCTGACGCCGGCGCAGCGCGAGGACATCTTCTGGCGCAACCTGCAGGGGCTGCTCGAGCGGGGGCGCGCATGATCATCGATGTCAACGCCAGCGTCGGGCACTACCCGTTTCGCCGCCTCGGGGCGACGACGGCGGCGCAACTGGTCGCAGCGATGGATCGCCACGGGATCGCGCGGGCGGTGGTGCCGTCGCTGCATGCGGTGTTCTACCGCGACGCGCACCGCGGCAACGAGGAACTGATGGCGGAGGTGCGGCCGCACGGCGGGCGCCTGATTCCGGTGGCGACGGTGAATCCCGCCTACGTCGGCTGGGAACGCGATCTGGCGGAGGCGATCACGGCGTGGAAGGTGAAGGTCGTCACGCTCACGCCGGAGCATCATGGCTACGCGCTCGGCGATGAGCGTGGCCGCGCCGCGCTGGCGCGGATCCAGGATTACGGGGTGCCGCTCCTGCTGACGCAGCGGCTGGAGGACCGCCGTCAGCGCCACGCGTGGGATCGCGCGGAGGACCTGACCGTGAACGCCCTGCTCGAGACGGCGCGCGCGTATCCGCGGATGAGATTCGTGCTGGCGAACTGGGCGGCGCTCGACGGGGCCCGGCTGGAGGGGGCCGGGCTCAAGGGCCGCTGCCTGATCGATTTCGCGCGGCTGCAGGTGGTGTTTCGCAAGGAGGTGCCGAAGCTGATCGCGGCGCTCGGCGTGGAGGCGATCGCGTTCGGCACGCATCAGCCGTTCGACTACGCCGGCGGCTCGCTGGTGAAGCTGGCGAACGTGCAGGCGACGCGCCCCGCCGACTACGCGGCGATCGCGGGCGGCAATGCGGCGCGGTTCCTGCGACTCGAGGCGTAAGGGCGGATTCCAGGGCGGCGATGGGCGGCGCACGTGGCCCATCACTCACGTTTTTCAGAGGTGCCGGCGCAGAAACGCGACGATCGCCTCGAATCGCTCGCCGGTCACCCTGGCTTGGTCCGTCTCTGGTTTCAGCGGTCCTTCGAGGTGAAACGTCGCGGGGATCCCCGTGCGCGCGAGTGCGCTCTGCAACAGGCGTCCGTCCTCCGTCATCTCGTGGCCGGCGTAGCCCCGCGGGTAGGAGTGGAAGCTGGGCACGCGGAGCTGCGCGGCGGCCTTGAGGGGATCGAGCGACTTCACGTAGTTCACGGCCGCCGCGGAACCGCCCAGCATCCGGGTGAGCTCGGCGTCGTCGCGGTCGGAGGGCGACAGCGAGGCGAGGCTGCGATGGCGAACCGTCATCGGGGTGTTCAAGTTGACGAGGACCTTGCCGCGGAGCCGCGCAAGCGCGTGAAGCGCCGTGATCCCGCCGTCGCCCACGCCGAGCAAGCCCAGCCGCGCGGTGTCCACCTCACCCGCAGCCGTGAGCGCCGCGATGCCATCCTCAAGGTCGTCCACCACGCCGGTCGTGATCTTCAGATCGCCGGCGCGCAGAAAATCCAGCCCGAGGCCGTCCGTGCCGCGCACGTGAAAACGCACGGTCGCGAAGCCCCGGCTCGCCAGGAACTGTGCGACGGCATCATACGCGACGTCGATGCGCGGACCGACGAAGCCTGGTCCGAGGCGAACGAGGACGGGCGGATGCGTGACGCCGGCCGGCACAGTGAGCCGGCCCTTGAGCGTGAGGCCGTCGCGCGTCTTGAACTCCAGCCAGCGCGTCGGGACCAGCCGGTCGGAGGGCAGAGATGGCAGCGCGCGACCGAGGAGGCCGAGGCGGCCCGTGGCGCGATCGAGCAGGTAGAAGGTGCCGGGATCGCGGTCGTTTGAAGCCTCGACGACCGCCTTTTGATTGTCGGTCGAGAAACTGATGACCGTCGCTTCCGCGTCGGGGAGGGCTTCGGCGAGCGATTTGAAAAACGCGGCCGCCTCCGGGAGGAAGGCGTGCTGCCGGGCGCGATCCGTCACGTAGTTGGCTGCGGCCGGTTCCACTTGCCGGCCCCACAGGGTGAGGCCCGTCACGTCGACCTGATCGTGTTGGAAGAGCTCTTCCGTCGCGCCGGTCGCGAGATCGAAATACGCGAGACGGTCAGGCCGGTTTGGGACCCGATCGAGGACGACGAGCCGCTTGCGATCCGGCATGAGCGCGAGCGGCTCGAGGGCGGGCCGGTTCAGGCCGGGTTGCTCGCGTCGCTGCCAGGGTGCGCCCGGCGCCGTGCGCCAAACAAAGATCCACTTCTCGCCGAGGTAACCGAACCCGGCCCAAGCCGTGCCGAGGGGATCGAAGATCCAGCGATTGATTCCGGGCACGGCGCGCTCGACCTGCTCGGATTTGCCCGTGCGGATGTCGACCCGGCGGAGGCTGCCGTCGGCCCACGGGCAGATCACGATGTTGGGATCCGCCAGCGTGTAACTCGCGACCTGGCCGGTGCGCTCCCGGTTGAGCCGGTCGAGCGGGTTCACCTTCCGCGTGCGCAGGTCGACCGATTGCACGAAATAGCGGGGCTCGTCGTTGGCGATGACGATGAGCAGCAGGTCATCGCTCTTCCAGGCAAAGCCCACGACGCTGAGCCTCGTCTCCTTGACCAGCACCTCGCCCTTGCCGGTGGCGAGATCGAGCAGCGTCAACGCATAGTGCCGGTGATCGTGCCGCGTCAGCGCGGCGAGCCGGCGTCCGTCGGGAGAAACCTGGGGCGCGGTGAACGCCCGCGTTTGGAAGAACAACTCGGCGGCCGGCGCGGCGGGGGCTTCGGCGGCCGCCGCGGCCGAGGCCACGCCAGCGAGAAGGAGCAAGAGGCCGAGACGCACGCGCACGATCGCAGAAGGCGTTTACTTTTTCGCGGGCGCCGCCGGTTCGGGGAGCTTGCACGACTGCCAGGCGAGGAAACGCCAGATGCCCTTTTCCAGACGATAGGCGGCGAGGAAACTCAGGTTGAGCTCGGTGAACGGGGCGGCTTTGCCGAGCAGCACGCGGCAGCGGCCGTTCATCAGGACCAGACCGGGGGCGACCTCGCGGAAGTCGCGCTGGTCGTAGGTAACGGAGTTGTATTTGGATTTTCCGGACGTGAGCGATTCGGTGAAGGTGGCCTTGGTGTCGGGCTTGCCGTTGGAGTGCACGTAGAGTAGCTCGTCCGAGAAGGCGGCCGCGAGCCGGGCTGGGTCGGCGGAGATCATGGCGGCGACGCGGGCATCGTCGGCCGCGCGCCAGGCGGCGGACGCGTCGGCGGCGCGGAGCGGGGCGAGGCAAAGGGCGAGGGTCAGGCAGGCGAGGAGGAGTTTCATGAGGGTAAGGGCGGAGAAAAGGGACGCGCGGCCGGCGGGCCGGACGCCCGTGGCACCCGGCTTTGTCTACGCGAACGCTGCGGCCGTCAATTCGCGGCGCGTTCAGTCCGCGAGCAGGCGCTGCAGCGCGCCGGTGAGGAGCACGTCGGTGTCCTCGTCGCAGAACGTCACTTCGAGTTCGTAGCCGCCCGTCGCGTATTCCTCGCGCGGCGGGACATACCAGGGGCCGCCGTCGCCGCAGGCGGCGACCGCCACGGGCCGGCCAGGGCGCAGCGCGCGCGCGCGAAGCTGATACTCGACGAACATCTCGCCCGGTAGGTGCAGGGCGGCGACGTCGTTGATCAAGAGGCTGCTCAAGATCAGCGGCGTGCCGCGCGCGCAGCGTTGAATCCACGCGAGGCGGAAGGCGGCCAGCAGCCGGGCGACGCGCGCCTGCGTGGCGTCGGCGAGGGTTGCGGACAACTCCGCGGCTGACGGTCGCGGCAGCGGCGCCGGGAGCATCGCTTCGGTCCGCCAGGCCGCCTGGGCGATCGGCGCGGCCGTGCTCGCCTGCTCGGCGGCGTGCATCGCGTGATGAATGCGTTCGGTCAGGGCGACGCGCGCGGCGGGCGAGCCGTCGTTGAATTTTCCCGCGGCGACGTTCCCGGCGCAGCCCGTGAAATAAAGCTGCGTGCAGCCGGGCGTCTCGGCCTGCCGGCGTTTGCGGGCCAGGCCGCAGAAGTCGCTGCTGACGCGGCCGTCCCGGTAGTAGCTCATCGGGTGCGTCGCATAGTAGTGGCAGGCGACGATTGGCGCGCCGTCCTCGCCGAGGAATGCGATGCGCTGCAACTCGGGGTCGATCGCCCCTTCCGGCAGCGCAATGAGCGCGGGTTCGGTGCAGGCGCTGTAGCGCATCGCCGTGACGCGCCCGGCGGCGTCGCGCTGCACGCGGCGGTTGGACGCGACGGCGTGGACGTGAGCGGCGCCGTGCGCGACGTGCGTGACGCGGCGCGGCTGGGTCAGGGCCGCGCGCACGGCGGCCTGTGCGCGCGCCAGGCAGTCAGCGACAAAGGCGGGATCGAACATCGACGGCAGGTCCGGATACGGCGCGATCGCCGCCTGGGCCTCCGGACAGATGAAGGGTGCGTTGTGCTGGTGGACGCACTGCACGGCGACGCGATCGGGTGACGTGCCGGCGGCCGTGGCGAGAGCGGTGCGCCAAGCAAGGTGTGCGTCGTTCAGCAGGCCGGCCCAGTCCACCGCGCACACCACGATCGGCGCACCGGCACCCGTGAGCACAAAGCCGAT
This sequence comes from uncultured Opitutus sp., assembly GCA_964513055.1. Taxonomy (GTDB): domain Bacteria; phylum Verrucomicrobiota; class Verrucomicrobiia; order Opitutales; family Opitutaceae; genus ER46. Next base: position 460 of record CAZENI010000578.1, on the reverse strand, counting down.
CGCCTCGAGGGCGTCGTCGTGGCCGCGCACGGGCGGCACGAGCCCGGCGAGCAGCGCGTGGCCCAGGGGCGGCGTGACATCGAGACGGAAGGGGGCGAGCGAGAGGACGGGCGGAGGGCGGGACACGAGCGAAGCGGAGAAAGGATGGCGCAGCAGCAGACCGTAGCAGAGCGCTCCGGCGCGGAGACAAAGCAAATGTCAGGACACGTTTACCAAATCGGCGCCAGGGTGGCTGCGCCTGGCGGCGGCCGGTTCACGTGCGCAGAGGGCGCAGGGTGCTGCCGTCGACCCATTGCATTTCCACCATCTCGATGCGCGGATGGGCGGGGAGTCCGAAGTCGTGGTGGATGATGCGGCTGACGAGGAGCTCGACCGCCCACGCGCCGACGAGGTCCTGGTTGCCCTGCAGGCCGGAGAAACGGGTGCCCTCGAGCACCTGCGTGACGGCGGCGACGCCGAC
>CAZENI010000577.1:0-5261 GCA_964513055.1 uncultured Opitutus sp. | reverse complement strand
CGGTCGCGGTTTATCCCGACGCCGCCCGCACCAACGGCGCGACGGAGCCCGGGTATCCGGCAGCGGCGGCGATCGACGGCGACCCGGACACGGCGGTGTCGTTCGTGCGCAAGCGCGGCGGCGGGATCGCGCTGCTCTTCGCCCAGCCGTGGACGGGCGGCGCCGACGCGCGGCTCACGGTGCGGCTCCACCACTCGCGGCGGCACCCGTATCAGAATCTCGGACGCTTCCGCGTCGCCCTGCACACGCTCGATGATCCCGATGCCCATCCGGACAGCGTGCCGGACAACGTGCTCAAGGCCCTGCAGGCGCCGGCCGCCGGGCGCAAGGCGCCGCAGCAGCGCGACCTGGCGGCCTATTACCGCACGATCGCGCCCGAGCTGGCGGTGCGGCGGGCGCAGCTCGCGGCGGCGACCCACGCCCGGGATTACCTGATCACGCGCCTGCCCTCGATGCCGGTGTCGAAGAGCATCGAGCCGCGCCCGATCCGCGTGCTGCCGCGCGGCAACTGGATGGACGACAGCGGCGAACTCGTGGCGCCGGGCGTGCCGGCGTTCCTGCGGCAGGTCGCGCCGGCGGATGGCCGGCGCGTGTCGCGGCTCGATCTGGCGGAGTGGCTCGTGGCGCCGGACAATCCGCTGACGGCGCGGGCGTTCGGGAACCGGCTGTGGCGGCTCTACTTCGGCGCGGGGCTCACGCGCACACTCGAGGATCTCGGCTCGCAGGGCGACTGGCCGACGCATCCGGAGCTGCTCGACTGGCTGGCGGTGGAGTTCCGCGAGAGCGGGTGGAACGTGAAGCACCTGGTGGAACTGATCGTGACTTCCCGCACCTACCGGCGCTCGTCGCAGGCCAGCGCCGCCGTCGAGGAGCGCGACCCACTGAACCGCTTCCTCGCGCGGCAGACGCGGTTCCGGCTGGAGGCCGAGCTCGTGCGGGACAACGCCCTTGCGATCAGCGGGCTGCTCGTGCGCCGGCTCGGCGGCCCGAGCGCGAAACCGTATCAGCCGGAAGGCTACTACAGCGCGCTGAATTTCCCGAAACGCGAATACGTGCCGGACATCGACGACAACCTGTGGCGGCGCGGCGTCTACACGCACTGGCAGCGGACGTTCGTGCTGCCGAGCTTCGTCGCGTTCGACGCGCCGTCGCGCGACGAGTGCACGGCGAACCGCTCGCCCTCGAACACGCCGCTGCAGGCGCTCGTGCTGCTCAACGATCCGAGCTACGTCGAGGCGGCGCGCGTGCTGGCGGAAAGAGCGATGCGCGAAGGCGGCGCCACCCCGCGCGCGAGGATCGCGTGGGCGTTCGGGCGCGCTGTGGCGCGTCCGCCGACGGGTGATGAAATGAAGCTGCTGGAGGGTTTGCTGGCGAAGCAGCGAGCGCGTTACGCCAAAGACGAGGCGGCCGCGCGCGACCTCGTTTCGATCGGCGCCGCGCCGGTCCCGAAGGATCTGCCGGTGGCGGAGCACGCGGCGTGGACCGCGGTCGCGCGGGCGATCCTGAACCTGCACGAGACCATCACGCGGAATTAGCTGACGCGGAGTAGTTGAACAGAAGGCAACGAAGGTAACGAAGAAGACGATGCATGCGCGGTATCAACGGGCGGATCGACTGAGTGCGGATGTAATTGGGGCGGCGATCGAAGTGCATCGTGCACTGGGGCCGGGGTTGTTGGAATCGATCTACGAGCGCTGTCTATTGCACGAGCTGGCGCTGCGGAAGCACGCGGCTGTGTCGCGAAAGAGGGTGCGAGTCACCTACAAGGACCTGAGTTTCGAAGAGGTCCTGAGGTTCGATGTGCTCGTGGACGACTGCCTCTTGGTCGAAGTGAAGGCGGTCGAGCGCGTGCTGCCGGTGCATAAGGCGCAACTGATGACTTATATGAAGCTGCTGGAGGTCCCGGTCGGGTTGCTCCTCAATTTTCACGAACCCATTCTCAAGGACGGAATGTCGCGACTCGTTCTGCCAGGTGCAAACGCGGCTTCTTCTTCGTTGCCTTCGTTACCTTCTGTTCAATCCGGTTTGGTCTGAGCTCCATTCTCATGCACCCCGTTGACGTTTACGCGCAGCGCCTTACCCGCCGGGCTTTCCTCGGTGGGGCGGCGGCTGGGCTTGGTTCCCTGGCGCTCCATTCGCTGTTGTCGCCGCAGCTTTTCGGCGCGCCGGCGGTCGCGCCGACGGCGGGCGATCGGTGGGGCGGGATCGTCCAGCCGCTGCACCACGCCGCGAAGATCAAGCGGGTCATCTACCTTTACCAGGCCGGCGGGCCGTCGCACCTCGAGGTGTTCGACCCGAAGCCAAAACTGCGCGCGATGCACGGGCAGCCGATGCCCGAGTCGTTCACCCAGGGGCAGCAGATCGCGCAGCTGCAGGGCAAGGAGCTGAAGTGCTTCGGCGGGCTCTATGACTTCGCGCGCTACGGGAAATCGGGGCAGGAGCTGTGCTCGCTGTTCCCGCACCTCGGCAGCGTGGCGGACGACGTGTGCATCATCCGCTCCATGTTCACCGAGCAGATCAACCACGACCCGGCGCACACGTTCATGAACACGGGCTCGATCATCGCGGGCCGGCCGAGCATGGGCTCGTGGCTGCTCTACGGCCTCGGGTCGGCGACGGAAGAACTGCCGGGCTTCATCGTGTTGATGTCGGCGGGCAAGGGCGGGCAGATGCAGCCGATCGCGGCGCGGCAATGGCACAGCGGATTCCTGCCGAGCCGGTTCCAGGGCGTGAAGTTCCAGTCGCAGGGCGATCCGGTGCACTACATGCAGAATCCGGCCGGCGTGACGCGCGCCGACCAGCGGGAGATCGTCGATGCGGTCAATCAGCTCAACCGCCGGCAGCACGACGCGGTGGCCGACCCGGAGATCCAGACGCGGATCAACCAATACGAGATGGCGTTCCGGATGCAGACCAGCGTGCCGGACCTGGTGGATCTGCGAAACGAGAACGCGCGCACGCTCGCAAGCTACGGCGCGCAGCCGGGCGACGGGAGCTTCGCGTCGAACTGCCTGCTGGCGCGCCGGCTGGCGGAGCGGGGCGTGCGCTTCATCCAGTTGTATCACCGCGACTGGGACCATCACGACGACGTGTCGCACGTGAAGTTCAAGGCCGAGGAGGTCGATCGGCCGACGGCGGCGCTGATCCGCGACCTGAAGGAGCGCGGGATGTGGGACGAGACACTGATCGTCTTCGGCGGCGAGTTCGGGCGCACGCCGATGGCGCAGGGGAAGGGCCGCGACCACCACATCAAGGGTTTTTCCATCCTGCTCGCGGGCGGCGCGCTGCGGGGCGGCACGAGCTACGGCGCGACGGACGAGCTGGGCTACGCGGCGGTCGACAAGCCGGTGAGCGTGCATGACCTGCACGCGACGATGCTGCACCTCTTCGGCGTCGACCACACGAAGCTCACCTATCGCTACCAGGGCCGGCAGTTCCGGCTGACGGACGTGCACGGCAAGGTGCTTAACGATATCCTCGCCTGAGCGGTCGCCGGTGCGCGGCGGGGCGGACAGGTTGGGGGCGGGCGGCCGTGGCCGCCGTTCCTCCCCCATGAAACATTCCACCCTGACTGCGCTTGGATTTGTGCTCGCCGGTTGTGCCTGCGCGCAGGTCGCCCCGGTGCCCGCGCCGCCGGCCACAGCCGCGGCGACCACCGTGCCGATTGCTTCGCTGGCGCCGCGGCCGGCGTTGTCACCGGCGACCCTGGACAAACTCGCGAAGATGACGCCGATCTTCGACGGGAGGACGCTCGAGGGCTGGATTCAGGCGCCGGTCGCGCCGTTTCGGTTTGCGGGCGAGGATGTGAAGGAGTTTGCGGCGCTGGCACGGCGGCTGGCCGCGGGGAGCGAGCCGGTGGCGGCGTGGCTCGCGGGGGAACTCGACGACGCGGGGCGCGCAGCGCTCGCGCCGCAGGTGCCCGGTTCGCCGGAGGCCCGGCAGGCGCAGTCGGCGGTGCTGCGAAATCTCAATCGTGTGGTGATGGCGGGCGCGTCGCTTTTCGACGCAGCGCGCTTCAAGGACGTGAGGTTGCAACCCGAGACCTCCGCGCTGCGCCGCAAGAACCCGAAGGGCCTGGAACTCGCGCGACTCAACCGGCTGCTGCTCGAGGACGCGTTTCCCGCCGAACTCGCTCGCAGTCCGGCGACGGGTTGGATCGTGAAGGACGGCGCGCTGGCGAGCACGGGCGCGGGCCGCGGCTCGATTTTCACGGCGCGCGACTATGCCCACTACCGGCTTGTGTTCCAGGTGCGGCAGTTGGCGGGGAATCACGTGCCGGGTGTATTGATTTTCTGCGCACGGCCACCGACGCGCGGCGATCTGTTGGAGGCGCAGGCGGGGAGCGACGCCCTCGGGGCGGTGCAGTTCCAGGTGCCGAACGGCGGGCATTGGGACTACCGGCCCGGCTTCAACCGGGCGGGCACGCATTTCTCCCGGCCGATCCGCGTGCGCTTCGATCTGAAAGCGTGGGCGCAGGTGGAGATCCTGGTGAACGCGAAAACCGGCGTCGCCCGGATGGCGGTCGCGCAGCCCGTGGGGACGCGCGCGATCGAGAATCTCGTCTTCAACGATCCCGCCGCCGGCAGGGCCGGGCCGATCGCGCTGCAGATGCACAACGCCGGGCTGTTCGACGAATTCCGTGAACTGCGGATTGAGATCGATCCGAAGGAAGATCGGCTGCTGACGGTCGAGTGAGTGGCGGCCGCGCGACCTGTGGTTCGGGCGGGATTCAGGAAGCGCTGGAGGATTCAGCGGCGAGCGTGTGGTCCGGTCTCGATCGCGAACTTACTTTTTGGACAGGATTTTCAGGAAGAGCGCTCGAGCATCCCGAGGCAGACCGACTTTACGACCGACGCCCGCACGTGCTGTTCATCCTGGGGTGAAATCCGGGCGAGCCGGTCAAAAAAGTTCGCGCTCGACGGTCCCGCCGGGCTCGACGCGGCGCGTCGGATGCGTTCGCTTGAGCGCACCCACCCATGACCCGTTTTAGCTGCCGTGCCGGATTTGCCTTGTTCACGCTGGCCGCGCTCAGCCGCGTGGCCGCCGCCACGGCCACGCTGGAGGATCCCGTGGCGCGGGCGGCGTTGCCGGAGTTCCGGACGATTCCGGCCGCGACGACCGCGGAGCTCGCGCCGGCGGTGGCGGTGAAGGCGGAGCAGTTTGCGCACTGGACGCGGTCGCAGGGCGACAGCGGGGCGCGGCGCTACTCCAGTCTGCGGCAGATCACGAAGGACAACGTGCGCGACCTCGAGGTCGCGTGG
>CAZENI010000576.1:0-5269 GCA_964513055.1 uncultured Opitutus sp. | reverse complement strand
AGGAGTTCGTCGGGCGTGGGGAAGCGCGAGAGGATGGCGAGGTAGAGGACGTCGACGACGTCGCGGGGCCGGCCCTTGGTGCGGAGGATCGCCTGGAGGCGCGGGCCCTGCTCGAGCTTGCGCTGGACGTGCGAGGAGTTGAGCAGGTGGAGGCGCTGCGGGGAGGTGATGCGGTTGTTGCGCTCGGCCTCGAGGCCGGTGTCGCGCGCGGGGCGGCCGAACATCTCGAGGAAGGAACTGGTGATGCTGCCGTCAGGCAGCGCGATCGCGCGCTGCTGATCCGGGATGAAGGTGAACGGCTCGGGGATGGCGCTGGAGTATTTCTCGGTGGTGCCGGTGATCTGGTTGAGGGCATCGATCAGCACCTCGGCGTCGAGGCGGCGGAACGCATACGAGGCGAACGCGGCCTCGGCCTCCGGCCCGGCGCCGTCGGCGCGCGGGATCGAGGAGAGCTGGTAGGTGCGGGAGTTGAGGATGAGCCGCATGAGCTGCTTCACGTCGTAGCGCGCGGCGACGAGTTCGCGCTCGAGGTGGGTAAGCAGGGCGGGGTGGACGGGCGGGTTGTCGGCGCGGAGGTCGTCGGGCTCGTGGACGATGCCGCGGCCGAGGAGCCAGGACCAGACGCGGTTGGCGATCGCGCGCGTGAACCACGGATTCTCCGGCGTGATCAACCAGTCGGCGAAGACCTCGCGCGGGTCGCGATCGGGTGTGAGATGCGCGACGGTGCGGTCGGGGAAAATGGCCGAGGCGCGGCCGCCCGGCGGAAACTTTGCGGGATCGAAGGTGACGATCTCCTCCTTCCATTCGCCGGTGTTCTTGTAACCGAGGTAGCGGAAGCACATCGCCATCGCATCGAGCTGGTGCGCGGGCCAGTGCTCGGCGCGCGTGCCCATGAACGTGAGCGCGACGGAGCGCGCGATCGCGGCCGGCTCGCGGTTCGGCATCGCGCGGTAGAAATTGACGGGACCGACGCGGAAGTTGCTGCCGCTCGCGGTGAGCAGCGTGCGGGCAAATTGATCGTAGGGGAGGTTCTCGCGCAGGGCGGTGTGGATCCAGCGGTGGTAGGCCTGCGCGGCGTTGGGCCAGAGGTTCACGGGGAACTCCGCCTTCACGCGGAGGAGATCGCTCCACTTCATCGCCCAGTAGTCCGCGTATTCCTCGCGGGCCAGCAGCCGGTCAATCAGGGCGGCGCGTTTGGTCGGCGCGGTGTCCTGCAGGAAGTCGCGCGCCTCGGCGGCGGTCGGCAGCGTGCCGATGATGTCGAGGAACGCACGGCGGACGAAGACGGCGTCGGAGCAGAGCGGCGCGGGCGCGAAGCCGCGCTCGCGCAGGCCGGCGAAGACGAGCTCGTCGATCGCGCCCTGCGGCGCCGGCGTGCCGGCGAGCTCGTAAGGCGCGGCGGGCGCGCGCTCGGGTGCAACCGGACCGACGGCGGCGGCGGGGAGGACGAGCAGCGTGGCGAGGAGCGCGAGGCCGGAGGGGGAGGGGCGGGAGAGGCGCATGGGAGTGGTGGCGGCGGCACGCGGACGCCGCGTGTCCGAGCCGGTGACGCTGTAATGCCGGCGGTGCTACAGCGGGGCGGCGTGTTCAATGCCCGCTTATGCGCCGTATTCCGACGCGTGGGGTGGTGGACAACGGATGCGCCATGGTGCGCTAATCGCCGGCATCGCGCCTGCTGCTACCCCGCGGCCGGCCGGGACTGCGGCGGCGCGTGCGGTAACTCGCGCGATCGGGCCGGCGTCCGCTGCGCCATGAAAACCAATCTCCTGGGAGTGGAACACGCGGCGACGCGTCCGACCGTGACGCCCGAGTTTGTGATCACGGAGACGCTGCAAGGCGGCGAGCCGGTGCTCGCGGCCTTCCGGCGGCTCGCCGAACAGCTCGCCTCGCGCCAGGCGGAGCTGCTCGGCCTGATGATTTTCGGGACGGCGGCGGTGCGGACGGAGATCGAACTCGCGATGCGCGAGGCGCTCGGCGAGACGCACTGGCCGGTGACGTGGGTCGAGAGCCCGACGGGCATCGAGACGGCGTTCGCAGGGCTGCAGGCGTTTGCGGTGGCGGGCGCGACGGTGACGCGCGTGCGCGTCGGGCGCCGCGTGGTGGGTTCGGTTTACGAGGATGGCCAGGCGCGGCACTGCCTGCTGGGCGGCCTCGGGCCGACCTCGGTGGCGCTGCAGCCGTCGGCGCAGGTGCAGCAGATGTTCGGCAACCTGGCGTGGGCGCTGGACCAGGCGGGCTTCGAGCTTTCCGACGTGGTGCGGACGTGGTTCTACAACGAGGACATCGTCGCGTGGTATGACGAATTCAACCGCGTGCGGTCCGCGCACTATGCGAACGTGAAGTGGCGCACGGGCTCGATCCCGGCGAGCACGGGCATCGGCGCGAGCAATCCGGCCGGCGCGGCGCTGACGGTGGCGGCCTGGGCGGTGCAGCCGCTCGATGGCGGGAGCTGCGCGCGCGAGATCGGCTCGCCGCTGCAGTGTCCGGCGCCCGCGTATGGCAGCGCGTTCAGCCGGGCGATGGAGCTGGAGTCGGGCGGCTGGCGGCGGCTGCTGATCTCCGGCACGGCGAGCATCCATCCGGGCGGCGCGACTGCGTGGGTGGGCAACGCGAAGAAGCAGATCGATCTCACGATGGAGGTGATCGGGGCGATCCTGGAATCGCGGGGGATGGACTTCCACGACATCACGCGCGCGACGGCCTACTTCGAGCATCCGCTGTTCAAGCCGTATTTCGACGCGTGGTGCGCGGCGCGGGGGCTGGAGAAGATGCCGGTGGTTTCAGCGCACTGCGACATCTGCCGCGCCGACCTGCTGTTCGAGCTGGAGCTGGATGCGTGCGTGCGCGGCGCGGGCGTGGCGGGCACGGAACCAATTTCCACGCCGAACTCGGCAACGGCTGCGTAGCGCGGCGCCGGCCCGTCCGCTAGACTGCCGCCATGAAGACGATCCTCGTTCCCCTCGATTTCTCCGAGGTGAGCAACGCGGTCGTGACCGAGGCGGCGGCGCTGGCGCGGGCCCTGGACGGGCGCGTGGTGCTGCTGACGATCATGCAGTCGCCGGCCCTGACGGCGCAGTCGCTGGCAGTGGCGGGTGACATCGGGGAGATGGCCGCAGCCGGCGAGCGTTTCGCGACGCAGGAGCTGAGGAAATACGTGATGCAGCTCGCGGCCGACGGCGTGCCGGCGGAGTCGCAGCATTATTATGGCGGACCGATCGAGCACATCGTGGAGCAGGCGGCGGAGCGGTCCGCCGACTACGTCGTGATGGGCTCGCACGGCCACACCGCGCTCTACGACTTGCTGGTGGGCAGCACCACGCACGGGGTGCTGCAGGGCGTGACCTGTCCGGTGGTGATCGTGCCGGCGCTGGCGCCGGCCAGGCGGCCCGCGGGCCGGAAGGCGGAGCCCGCCACGGCGTAGTTGAACTTTGGGTATGTGGGAACACCGGGCGCGGACATGGGTTCGCGCCCGTTTCCGTTCATGGGCGGGTGCAGGGCCGGGGCGCCGGTGTGGTCGGGTTGTGGTTCAAGAGTTCGAACCGGGTGACCACGGATTGCACGGATCGCACGGACAATCAGGAGATCGCTCTTCCGATGCCCTCTGAGCCATCCGTGTTATCCGTGTAATCCGTGGTCAAACGGATTGATCGTCCGCACGGCAAGGGGGCCGCGGCGGGTTCAGGCGTATTCCGGATACACGGGCTGGAACATCCGCGCGCGGATGTCGGCCGCGAGGTCGGCGGGGCGCGGGACGCGCGCGATGCCGGTGTCGTGGGCGACGGCCGCGACCGCGGTGGCGATCTGCAGGGAGATTTCGCGGATGCGCGTGAGCGGCGGATACACGCGGCCGACGGCGAGATCGTCGGGCTGCACGAGCGCGGCGAGCGTGCGTGCGGCGGCGAGGAACATCGCGTCCGTTACCTCCGTGGCCTCGCTCACCAGCGCGCCGAGGCCGACGCCGGGGAAGATGTAGATGTTGTTGCCCTGGCCGGGCACGTGCCGGCGGCCGTTGAGCTCGACGGCCGGGAACGGGCTGCCGCTCGCGAAGAGCGCGCGGCCCTCCGACCAGCCGTAGGCCTGCTCGGCGGTGCACTCGGCCTTCGAGGTCGGGTTCGACAGTGCGAAGATGATCGGGCGCGCGTGCTGCGCGGCCATCGCGCCGACGATCTCGCGCGTGAACGTGCCGGGCGTGCCCGAGACGCCGATCAGCGCGGTCGGCTGCAGCGCGTGCACGGCGGCGGCGAGCGTGGGCAGGAACTCGTGCTCGTGCGCATACGGCAGCTTGTGCTCGGCGAGATCGGTGCGGCTCCGCACGACGAGCCCCTTGGAGTCGACGAACCAGCAGCGGCGGCGCGCGTCGGCGAGGCTCATGCCGCCGGCGCAGGCGGCCTCGACGTAGAGATCGGCGATGCCGGTGCCGGCCTCGCCGGCGCCGAGGAAGAGCAGGCGCTGGTTCGCGAGGGTGCCGCCGGTCTCGCGCAGCGCCGCGAGCACGCCGGCGAGGGCGACGGCGGCGGTGCCCTGGATGTCGTCGTTGAAGCTGGGCAGCCGGCGCCGGTAGGTGCGCAGCAGGCGGAAGGCGTTCGTGTTCCCGAAGTCCTCCCACTGCAGCAGCGCCTTGGGAAACACCGTCTGCACGGCGCTGACGAACTCCTCGATGAACTCGTCGTAGAGCGCGCCGCGGGCGCGGGCGTGCTTGAGGCCGATGTAGAATTCGCCGGCGTGGAGCGAGGCGTTGTCGGTGCCGACGTCGAGCGTGACGGGCAGGGTATAGCCCGGATGGACGCCCGCGCACGCGGTGTAGAGGGAGAGCTTGCCGACGGGGATGCCCATGCCGAGCGCGCCGAGATCGCCGAGGCCGAGGATGCGTTCGCCGTCGGTGACGACGAGCAGGCGCACGTGCTCCTGGGGCCACTCGCGGAGGATTTCCTTGAGATGGCCGCGCTCCTTCAGGCTGAGAAAGAGCCCGCGCGGGCGGCGGTAGATGGAGCCGTATTCGAGGCAGGCCTGGCCGACGGTCGGCGTGTAGATGAGCGGCACCATCTCCTCGATGTGATCGGTCACGAGCCGGTAGAAGAGGACCTCGTTGCGGTTCTGGAGGTTCGTGAGGTAAATGTATTTCTCGATCGCGTCCTGCTTGCGGCGCACGGCGGCGATCGAGCGCTGCACCTGCTCGTCGAGCGTGAACACGCGCGGCGGGAGCAGCCCGCGCAGCCCGAGGACATCGCGCTCGCGGTCTGGCGCCAGGTCGAGCGGCCGCGTGTGCATC
>CAZENI010000575.1:0-5286 GCA_964513055.1 uncultured Opitutus sp. | reverse complement strand
ACGATCGGGCCGGACGACAATTTCTTCGAGCTGGGCGGCGACTCGATCGTGAGCCTGCAGATCGTGGCGCGGGCCCACCAGGCCGGCTACGAGCTGACACCGCGCCAGCTTTTCCAGGCGCCGACCCTGCGCGGCCTCGCGGCAATCGCGACGCGCGTGGGCGCGCCCGCGGCCGCGCGCGACGACGAGAACGGCACCGTGCCCCTGACGCCGATTCAGCATTGGTTCTTCCAGCAGGAACAACCCGATGCGCACCACTGGAACCAGGCCGTCGTGCTCGAGGTGCGTCAGGACATTTCGCCGGCGCTGCTCGGGCGCGCCCTCGCGGCGGTCATCGCGCGGCACGGGGCATTTCGCCTGCGCTTCACGCGCGACGCAGCCGGCGCCTGGCAACAGGCCTACGCCGCTGACGGGTGCGGTGCGCCGGCCGTGGAGCTGCCCGTGCATCCGCTCGAGACGCTCACCGCCGTTGCGACGGAGTTGCAGGCCGGGCTGAACCTCGCGGAGGGCCCGCTTTGGCGCGCGGCCTATTTCATCGGTGCCGATGGCGTGGCGCCGCGGCTGTTCCTCGTCATCCATCACCTCGCGGTCGACGGCGTCTCCTGGCGCATCCTCGCGGGCGATCTCGCGCAGGCCTGCGCGCAGCTCGCGGCGGGCGAGCCCGTGGCGCTGGCGGCGCCGGCGGCGTCCTACGCGACGTGGGCGCGGGCGCTCGCGGCCCGCGCGCAAACCGCGGAGCTGCGCGCCGAGCTGGCGCACTGGCGCGGGCTGGCCGGAGCGGAGGGGACGCTGCCGCGGGATTTTCCGGCCGATGCCGGCGCGCACGCGGTGTCGGCGATGGAGCAGCTCACGGTCGAACTGGACGCCGACGCGACGCGCACGCTGCTGCGCGAGGCGACTGCCGCGTATCGGCTGCGGGCGGACGAGCTGCTGCTTGCGGCGCTGGCGCGCGCGCTGGCGGACTGGACGGGCCGGGCGGCGAGCGTGATCTCGCTGGAGAGCCACGGACGCGAGGCGCTGGGCGACGCGCTCGACGTGTCGCGCACCGTCGGCTGGTTCACGAGCCTGTATCCGTTCCGGCTGGAGGTGCCGGCGGCGGCCGGGCCGCGCGAGCTGCTCGTCGCGCTCAAGGAGAGTTTCCGCGCGGTGCCGCGCCACGGCACGGGCTTCGGCCTGCTTGCGCAGTTGTGCGAGGACGCCGACGTGCGGCGCGAGCTGGCGGCGCTGCCGCGGGGCGAGCTCTGCTTCAACTACCTTGGGCAGACCGACCACACGCTGGGGCCGGATGCGCCCTTCGGCCTGGTCGACGTCCCGGCCGGCCCCGCGCTGAGCCCGCGCGGCCATCGCGTCCACCTGATCGACATCAACGCGCTCGTCACCGACGGCCGGCTGCGGGTCAACGTGCTCTTCAGCGGCCGGGCGCACCGCCGCGCGACGGTGGCGCGCGTCGCCGAGGCGTTTCTCGCGCAGGTGCGCGAGCTGTTGGCGCACTGCCTCGCGCCCGAGGCCGGGGCGCCGACGCCGTCGGATTTTGCGAACGTGCAACTCGACGCGGGCGAACTCGACGCGCTCCTCGACGATCTCGCCGAGCCGAGTCCGAACTAGGATTTCCATCAATGAGCAAGGCCGCCTCCATCGAAGACATTTTTCCGCTCAGCCCGCTGCAGAAGGGACTGTTGTTCCACACGCTGTTCGAGCCGGGCTCCGGCGTGTATTGCGAGCAGCTGACCTGCGAGCTGCACGGGCGGCTCGACGAGGCGGCGTTTACCGACACGTGGCGCCTGCTGGTCGCGCGGCACCCGATCCTGCGCACGGCCTTCGTGTGGAAGGGCCAGCGCGAGCCCGTGCAGGTCGTGCACCGCACGCTCGAGATGCCGTGGCGCCGCGAGGACTGGCGCGCGTTTTCCGCGGAGCAGCAGGCGGAGAAGCTCGCGGCCTGGCTCGCCGACGATCGCAAGCGCGGCTTCGAGCCGAACCGCGCGCCGCTGATGCGCCTCGCGACGCTGCGACTGCGCGAGGACGTCTGGCAGCTCGTCTGGAGCCACCACCACCTGCTGCTCGACGGCTGGTCGTTTCCGCTGCTGCTCCGCGAATTCGGCCTCGCCTACGGTGCGCTCAGCGCCGGCCGGCCGCCCGCGCTGCCTCCGGCGCGGCCCTTCGGCGCCTATCTGCAATGGCTGCAGAAACGCGACGCGTCGCAGGACGAGCGTTTCTGGCGCGAGCAGTTGCGCGGCTTCGCCGTGCCCACGCCGCTCACGATCGACCGGCCGGGGCGCGGCGGAAAGGACTACGCGGTGATCGACTTCGCGCTCGATGAAGCCGAGACCGCGCGCCTGCAGCAGATCGCCCGCGACCACCAGATCACGCTGAACACGCTGTCGCAGGGTGCCTACGCGCTCGTGCTCAGCCGCTACGCGGGCACGGACGACGTCGTCTTCGGCGTCACGGTTTCCGGCCGCCCCGCCGACCTCGCGGGCGTGGAGAACATCGTTGGCCTCTTCATCAACACGCTGCCGCTGCGCGTGCGCGTGCCCGACGACGCCGAGGCGGGGCCGTGGCTGCGGGCGCTGCAGGAACGGCAGGTGGCACTGCAGGAGCACGGCCACACGGGGCTCGGCGACATCCAGGGCTGGAGCGAGGTGCCGCGCGGGCAGCAGCTCTTCGAGAGCCTGTTTGTCTTCATCAACTATCCGGTCGACGCCGCGCTCTCGAACCGCTTCGGCGAGATCGAGCCGCGCGCGGTGCGCTTCACCGAGCAGACGAATTATCCGCTCACGATCGACGTTCTGCCCGGCCCGCGGCTGACGCTGCGCACGGCCTTCGACACGGCGCGACTCGACCGCGAGGCCGTGCTGCGCCTGCTCGGGCACATCCGGCGCGTGCTGCTGGCGCTGGGCGAACCGAACCGCCGCCTTGGCCAGATCGAGCTCGTTGCCGGCGAGGAACGCGCGGCGCTGCTCGCGGCCTCCACGCCGCCGGCGCCGCCCGAGGATCTGCGCGAGGGCAGCCTGCAGGCGTGGTTCGCGCGGCAGGCGGCGACGTCGCCGACGGCGATCGCGGTGACCGCCGAGAGCGGCACGCTCACCTACGCGGAGCTGGACCGCGCCGCCAACGCGATCGCGCAACGCCTCCGCGCGTTCGGCGTGCAGCGCGGCACGCTCGTGGGGCTTTTCCTCGAGCGCGATGCGCCGCTGGTCGTCGCCCTGCTCGGCATCCTCAAGGCCGGCGGCGCCTATGTGCCGCTCGATCCGATTTATCCGGACGACCGGCTCGACTACACGATCGAGGACAGCGCGGTGCCGGTGATCATCACGTCGCCCGAGCTGTCGTCCCGGCTGAGCAACCCGATGGTGATGCGCGTGGAGCTCGACGCCGCCTGCCTGCGGCCCGTGGAGGGCGAGGACTGCTCGCCGCTCGCGCCCGTGAACGAGCCCGAGGATCCGGCCTACGTCATCTACACCTCCGGCTCCACCGGCCGTCCGAAGGGCTGCATCGTCACGCATCGGAACGTCCTCCGCCTCTTCACCGCCACCGAGGTGTGGTATGACTTCAACGCGAGCGACGTCTGGACGTTCTTCCACTCGGCCGCCTTCGACTTTTCGGTCTGGGAAATCTGGGGTGCGCTGCTCTACGGCGGCCGCCTCGTGGTGGTGCCCTTCTTCACGAGCCGCGAGCCGGCCGCGTTCTGCGAGCTGCTGATCCGCGAGCGCGTCACGATCCTCAACCAGACGCCGTCGGCGTTCCGGCAGTTGATGAAGGCCGAGGAACTCGTGCCGGATCCGCACGCGCTCTCGTTGCGCTACGTGATTTTCGGCGGCGAGGCGCTGGAGTTCGCGAGCCTGCGCTCGTGGTTCGAGCGGCATGGCGACGCGCGGCCCCGGCTCGTCAACATGTATGGCATCACGGAGACGACGGTCTTCACGACGTATCGGCCGCTGCAGCGCGCCGACGCCTACGAGGGCCGCGGCAGCCTGATCGGCAAGCCGATCGTGGATACGCCCCTGCTGGTGCTCGACCCGCGCGGCCATCTCTCGCCCCTCGGCGTGCCGGGCGAACTGCACGTCGCGGGCGTCAGCCTGGCGATTGGCTACCTGAACCGACCCGAGCTGACCGCGCAGCGCTTCGTGCCCGACGCGTTCGGCGTCTCGGCGGTCGGCAAGCTCTACCGTTCCGGCGATCTCGCGCGGCGGCTGCCCGACGGCGATCTGGATTACCTCGGCCGCATCGACGACCAGGTGAAAATCCGCGGCTTCCGGATCGAGCTCGGTGAAATCGAGAACGTCCTCCTGACCCATCCGGCGGTGCGCGAGGCAGTCGTGCTGGCCCGCGCGGACACGCCCGGCGCCGAAAAACGCCTCGTCGCCTACGTCGTGCCACGCGGCGAGGAGCGGCTCACCGTCGAGCTCCTGCGCGAGCACCTGCTCACGCGGCTGCCGGAATACATGGTGCCCTCGGCGCTGGTCGCGCTCGAACAGCTCCCGCTCACCGCCAACGGCAAGATCGATCGCCGCGCGCTGCCGGAGCCCACCGGACTCCTCACCGACGTCTCGGCGGAACACATCGAGCCGCGCACCGAACGCGAGCGCGTGCTCGTGGAGATCTGGCGCACCACGCTCGGAGCGGAGCGGGTCGGCGTGACCGACAGCTACTTCGCCCTCGGCGGCGATTCGATCACGGGTATCACCGTGTGTTCGCGCGCCCGGGAGCGCGGCATCGAATTCTCGCTGCAGGACCTGTTCGAGAAACAGACGATCGAGGCGCTCGCGGCGGAAGTTCCGGCTGCGGTCGAGACCGCGGCGGCGACGCCCGCGGTCGCGACGACGACGACGCCGCCGGCGTCGGCCCCGCTCGCGCCTTTCGCGCTCATCAGCGCCGAGGATCGCGCGCGCCTGCCGATCGGGCTGGCCGACGCCTATCCGCTCACGCGCCTGCAGGGCGGCATGCTGTTTCACAGCCACGCGACCGCCGGCTCCGCGCTGTATCACGACATCTTCAGTCACCACCTGCGCGGTCCGCTCGACGTGGCCGCGCTGCAGGCGGAACTCGACGCGCTGGTGGCGCGCCACGCCGTGCTGCGCACGGCCTTCGACATCGCGACGTTTTCCGAGCCGCTCCAGCTCGTGCACGCCCAGGCGAGCTGCCCGCTCGTCGCCGGCGATCTCTCGCACCTGGACGCGGCGGCCCAGGACGTGTGGCTCGATCGCTTCGTGCACGAGGAGGCGCAGCGGGCGTTCGACTGGAGCCGCCCGCCGCTGCTGCGCGCGCACGTGCATCACCGCGGCGCCG
>CAZENI010000574.1:0-5306 GCA_964513055.1 uncultured Opitutus sp. | reverse complement strand
CAATCCCGTCGTCAACATCTTCACCGCCGCCGGCGAGAAGATCCTCGTCAACGACAACTGGGCCGACCTCCCCGATGTCGCCGCCGTCCGCGCCGCCGCCGCCGCGCAGGGCGCGTTCGCCCTCCCCGAGGGCAGCCGCGACGCCGCGATGCTCGTCACCCTGCCGCCCGGCGGCTACACCGTGCAGGTCGCCGGCGCCGGCACCGGCGCCGCCGCCCAGGGCGTCGCCATCGTCGAGGTCTACGAGGCCGACGCCAGCCCCGGCACCCTCGTGAACCTCTCCTGCCGCGCTCGCGTCGGCACCGGCGCCGACATCCTCATCGCCGGCTTCGCCATCAGCGGCACCGAGCCGAAACGCGTGCTCCTCCGCGCCGTCGGCCCCACCCTCGCCACCCTCGGCGTTGGGGGCACCCTCGCCAATCCCCGCCTCGAACTCCTCCGCCAGGGCGCGCCCGCCGCCACCGCCACCGTCGCCACCAACGACGACTGGGACGCCACCCTCGCCCCCGTCTTTGGCAGCGTCGGCGCCTTCGCCCTCACGCCCGGCAGCCGCGACGCCGCGCTCGTCGTCACGCTCCCGCCCGGCAGCTACACCGCCCAAGTCAGCGGCGTGAACAACACCACCGGCGTCGCCATCGTCGAAGTCTACGAACTCCCCTGATCTAGTTGCGCGACCCGCGCCCGAACGCTGCGCCGACGGTAGGGACGGGCGGCCCGCCCGTCCGCGGTCGCGGAGGTTTACCCGCCTGCGGCGGCGCCGAGGACGACCAGGGCTGCGCGGCCCTGCCTCGACCGATGTCCGTCGTGCAGAACAACGCGCTGCGTCCACCTGCGCGCGCGATTTTCCCATGGCGGTTTCCCCCGCCTCGCTTGTCATCGTCTGCGCGGCCCGTGCCCCACTCCGTCCGGCGCGACTCCTCATCCTCCGCGCGCGTGATCTACCCTGACGCTCTCCTTCGCTCCTTGCGCCGTCGCCTCCACCTCTCCGCGCTCGCCGCCTTCGCCCTCCTCGCGACTGCTCGCGCCCCCGCGCAGGGCTTCGACTTCCGCACGCTCGCCGTGCCCGGCCCGGCCCAGGTCAACTCCGGCATCGCCGTCGACGCCGCGGGCCACGCCTTCCTCGCCGACTCCGCCGAAAATATCATCCGCCGCCTCGCGCCCGACGGCACGGTTACGCCCTTCGCCGGCCGCCCCGGCGTCTCCGGCAACGCCGACGGTCCGGCCGCCACCGCGCTCTTCCGCAGTCCCCGCGTCCTCGCCGTCGGACCCGCCGGCGAACTCTATGTCGCCGACGACGGCAACGGCCGGCTCCGCCGCATCTCCCCCGCGGGCGTGGTCACCACCATCCCGATCGACGCCTCCAGCCCCGTCGCCCTAGCGGTCGATGCCGCCGGCAATCTCTACTACGCCGAGTCCACCTTCCGGCGTATCCGTAAAATCACTGCAGCCGGCGTCGAAACGAATTTCGCCGGCCAGCTCTCCACCACGCCTGCCAGCGTCGACGGCCCCGCGGAGACCGCCCGCTTCCGCGAGCCGATGGGCCTCGCCGTCGATCGCGCCGGCCAGGTCTACGTCGCCGATTTTCCCTCGACCGTCCGCCAGATCACGCCCGCCGGCCTCGTCTCCACGCTCGCTGGCAGTCCCCACGCCATCGGCAGCGCCGATGGCCGCGGCGCCGCCGCCCGTTTCAACGGCGTTAACGCCGTCGCCGTCGACGCCACCGGCCACCTCTTCGTCACCGACTCCGCCAACGCCACGCTGCGCCGCATCGCGCCCGACGGCACCGTCACGACCCTGGCCGGCCAGCCGGGCCAACCCGGTGCCGCGGACGGCATTGGCGGCGCCGCGCGCTTCCGGTCGCCGCACGGCGTCGCGCTCGACCCCGCCGGCTCCGTCTTTGTCACGGAATCCGGCTCCGCCGCCGTGCGCCGCGGCGACCCCTACGCCGGTCCGCTGCCGCCCCTCGTGCACACGCCGCCGCGCGCCGGCGAGACCTCCGCGGTGCACGCCGGTGCCAACACCACGATCGTCTTCACCGCCGCCGCCACCGGCACCGCGCCGCTCGCGTATCAATGGCTCAAGGACGGACGCCCGCTGCCCGGCGCCGTCGCGCCCGCGCTCACCCTCTCCGCCGTGGGCGAGGCCGACGAGGGCTCCTACACCCTCGCCGTCAGCAATGCCGTCGGCGCCGTCACCTCCCTTCCCCTTCGCCTGACCGTCTTCACGCCATCGCTCACCTCGTTCGTCCCCCGACGCGAAGTCCCCGGTGGCAGCTTCCTCTGGGGCGTCGCCGCCGGTCCGGGACAGCTCGTCGCCGTCGGCACCGGCGGCACCATCCTCTCCTCCGCCGATGGCCGCACGTGGACCCGTCGCAGCTCCGGCACCGCCGAATGGCTCGTCGGCGTGACCTACGGCGCCGCCCGCTTCGTCGTCGTCGGCGATCGCGGCACCATTCTGACTTCACTCGACGGCATCGCGTGGACGCCCGCGCGCGCCAGCGCCACGACCCGGCGCCTGAACAACGTCACCTACGCCGCCAACACCTTCGTCGCCGTCGGCGAGGGCGGCGCCATCGTGACCTCCCCCGACGCCGACACGTGGACCCTCCGCGAATCCGGCGTGAGCACGTGGCTGCGCGGCCTGGTCTACAAGGCCCTCAGCGGCACCCTGCCGTCCTATCAGCCGCCGAGCGGACCGGGCGTCTCGTTTTCGACGATTGCCTGGACCGGTGACCGGACGTTCTACGCCAGCGGCCAGGACGGCGTGCTCCTCGCGTCGGCCGACAATGGCGTCACGTGGCGCCCCGCGAACACCCCGCCTGTCTCCTCCGCGCCGCGCGCACCCGACCTCGAGGCCCTGGGCGACGGTCCGGTCGGCATCGGCGAGGACGGCGCTATCATCCACCAACGTCTGGTCTCGCACGTCATCTCCTACTCCAGCAAGTCCCCGCTGAATCCCGGCAGCCCGCTCACCGGCGTGAACTACGTGCAACACGTCCTCGCGGTTTGGGACCGCGCCAGCATCGGCATCAACGCCCGCTTCCGCGGCATCGCCCGCGGCAACGGCCTCTTCGTCATGGGTGAAAACGGCGCCATCGCCGCCGCCCCCGATGTCAATGGCCCGTGGGCCACCCTCCCCTCCGGCACGCGCGCCAACCTCGTCTCCGCCGCCTTCCACGGCGACACGCTCTTCATCGTCGGCGAAAACGAGACCATCCTCGAATCCGCTCCTCTCCTGCCCAGCCGCCTCACCAATCTCTCCACCCGCGGCCTCATCCCTGCTCCGACGTCCCCGATGATCAGCGGCTTCGTTGTCGCCGGCTCCGCGCCCAAGCAAGTGCTCATCCGCGCCGCCGGCCCGGCCCTCGTCGCGTTCGGCGTCGCCGATGCCCTCACCACGCCCGCGCTCACCCTCTTCGATTCCGCCGGCCGCAGCATCGCCAGCAACGCCGGCTGGAGCCTCGACTCCGACCCCTCCGCCGTCGCCGCCGCCCGCGTCGGCGCGTTTCCCTTCGCGCCCAACAGCGCCGACGCCGCGCTCCTCGTCACGCTCCCGCCCGGCAGCTACACCACGCACGTCTCCACCCGCGCCGCCCCCGGCGTCGCCCTCCTCGAGGTCTACGACGCCGACGCCCCCGTCACCACGGGCCCCCGCGCCATCAACCTCTCTACCCGCGGCACCGTCGGCCCCGCTGGCGACAAACTGATCGCCGGCTTCACCCTCGCCGGCGCCGATTCACGCCGCGTCCTCCTCCGCGCCGTCGGCCCCTCGCTCGACGCCTTCGGTGTCCCCGGCGCGCTCGCTGCCCCGCAGCTCGAACTCTACAACCACCGCGGCATTCTCCTTTCCACCGTCCGCGCCTGGTCCGCCGCCCCCGAATCCGACGCCATCCGCGCCGCCGCCATCACCGCCGGCGCCTTCCCCCTGTTCGAAGGAAGCAACGACGCCGCGTTCGTGACAACCCTCCCGCCGGGCAGCTACACCGCCCAGGTCGGCGGCGTGAACAACACCAGCGGCGCCGCCCTCGTCGAGGTCTACGAACTACCCTGACCACGCCTGCCCGCCGCCGCCTCCTGCGCGGTCTCGTCCCCGCGGCCGAAGCGGTTCCCCGGCGCGGGCGCCAACCGCGCGTGGGATTTCTGAACGGCCGTCGCGCAGGACCATACCCGCGCCCACCACCGGAGCACCGCCACCACCGGCGACCGCGCCCGATCCGCGCCTGCAGCTCCATTGAGCCGCTCGGGCGTGCCAGCTCACGCCTACCGGAATTCCGGTAGATCATTCGCTTGTGCGCCCTCGGCACCTCGCCAGTTTCGTAACCGCAACGACGGCCACTCCCCGGCCTTCACGGGGCGAAGCCTTCACATCTGGATGACATCAATCGACCACAAAGGCCGCGCCGCCCACGGACACTCCCGCGCCTTTGAGAAAAAATCCGCCGCACGTCACACAGGTCGACCAGCCAAAGCCATACTCGCAGTTGAGCTTTCCCCGGCCCTCGAAATGAAGATCACTCGACCTGACTTGATATAGGCGCAAACCAGACACCTTCCTAAAGAACTACTTCCGCCCCGAATGAGCCCCGAATTCCACGCCCCACGCCTCGTCCCCACCCCAGCCAAAGCTCAACTGAGTTGAGGCTAATAACACTGTTCGGCAGACATGAATTCCGGCTTGTATAACCGCTCCGTAATACCAATCGGCGCTGGGTTGTTATTCATGGGGCTATCGGCGGTTAGCGCCCAGCGGTTTGACCTGCTTCCCCTGTCCGTTGGATCCGGTTTCATGGGGCTCCTCTTTGTTGTTGTCGGCGCCTACTACGCCACCTGCCGGCTTGAGTATCGCGACCGAAGTTTCACCGCCTATCCAGGAAAAAAGAAATACGGTATCAGTGATGTTGTAGTTTGGAGGTTAGGCGAAGACCCGGATGGCCCGCTTTGGCGTCGGCGTCACATAGAATTGCGCTTCGATCGATGGTATCGCCGATACTTTCTATTCGAAGAGGATATCACTCCACATGCATTCGACGATTTGGTTAAGGCCCTACGCGAACAATAAAAGGCCGAACAAGTCGCCAGAGCCAACGCCACGACCCGTCAGGGTTTTCGCAGGGTCGGTGGTGTTCGGCATTGTAGCGGGCGTGGCTCATCTGTGACGTTAGGCAGAAGTTCGCCCTATGCATTCGCGAATAAGCAGGTCGATCAAAATTCTCGCACCGTGGCTTGGCGGCATCGCGGGTGCATTGAGTCCAATCTTGGCTTTCGTAACCCTGTTCGCGCCGATCTACGATGTGGGCATGTATCTCT
>CAZENI010000573.1:0-5308 GCA_964513055.1 uncultured Opitutus sp. | reverse complement strand
GCGCAGCTCGAACGGGCGCACGATCACCGCGTAGTTCCCCGGCGGCAGGTCGGCGAGCACGCACGGTTCGCGGCGATTCAGCGGCGCGTGCCCGGTCGCGAAGATGAGCGTCTCGCCGTAGGTCTTGATGAAGGGCTTGAAATCGTTGTCCGCGCTGGCACCGCCCTCCGCGCCCGTGCTCCAGTCGTCGTTGCGAATCAGGACGTCGCCGCGGGCGTTGCGGATTTCGAATTCCGGATCGTCGAGCACGTCGGCGAGGCCGAACGGCGCGCGCGCCAGCGACGGGCCGAGCACGCGCACGAGCACGCGCTTGGTGCTGCCGGGTTCGCCCTGCACCACGAAACCGGCGTGCAGTTCGCGACCGTCGCGGTCGGCGTAGCCGCGCGTCGCGAGCGCGATGATCCGGCCCGCGGCCCCGGACGCTTCGTAGGCCTCGATCAGGCCGTGGCCCGTCGTCTCGCGTTTGCCCTCGACGACCGCGGAGTAGGCGCCGGGCGGGAGCGTCAGCAGCACCGCCGCGTCGGCGCTACCGTCCGCAAACGGAAACGCCCGCCGCCGCGCCGCCGCCGTCGCGATCTCGCCCGCCGCGGCGGCGCGGCCGCTCCCGATGGGCAGGCTCCAGTCGTCGTTCTCCGCCACCACCGTGCCGCGCGCGAAAATGCGCAGCACCGGATCCGGCAGCGCGCCGCCCACACCGAACGCCGCCAGCGCCGGGCCGGAGGAGCGCACGAGGACCTCCGCCGGCTCCGGCCCCGCGATCACGAAGCCGCCGATCAGGACCTGCTCGCGCACGCCGACGAAGGCGCGCGTCGCGACGTTGATGAGGCGGCCGCCCGTGGCCGGGGCCTGCGTCTGCAGGCGAAAGCCGGCCGTCGCGAACGCGTTCTGCTCGATCGTCAGCGCCGAGTTCGACTCGCCCGGCCGGCCGGCGGGGATGCCGATCGGGACGCTGACGGGAAACGAGACGACGACCTCCGGATTGGAAAAATAGCTGAGCTCGATGCCGGGCGGATACGACATGATGTCGTGATACTGCACGCTGTTCGCCCCGATGAAGCGGTAGCCGTAGCTGTAGCTGTAGGCCCCGCCGTGCTGCTTGCCGGGCTGGATGCGGGCGTTCTCGCGATCGTGCGCGCAACCGAGCACGTGGCCGAGCTCGTGCGGCACGACGTTGGTGCCGGCGATCGACGTGTATTGCACGATGGAGAACGCGAAGTCCGGGTTCTCGAGATCGTGCGGCTCGTCGAGGAGAAAACTCAGACCGCTGCTCACCGAATCGCGCCGCCCGAGCGCCAGGCACACAATGTCCGCGCCGGTCCGATCGCGCAGCGCGTGAATCTCGTCCATCTTGCCGTCATCCGTCCGGTAGAGCGCCGTGAGTGCGTCGTCCTGCACGCGCGACGAGGTGCTGATGCCGTCGTCGTATTCGGTCTCGGCGATCCCGACCAGCTTCACGCGGGCGGTGATCAGGCTGGCCTCGAAGGCGGCGTTGGTTTTCGCGATCGCGAGATCGAAGGCGCTCTGCAAGGCGTCGGCCCGCGGCTGGCCGGCGAGCGTGTTCAGCACGGACGGCGCATACAGCATGAGGACGTGGATCTCGGCGGCCTGCGCGTTCTCGACCGCGGCGACCGGCGGCGGCACGAGCGGCGCCAGCGGTGCACCGCCGGCGAGCGCGGCGGCCGTCCGCGCCGGCGACCGCGGCTCGGCGGAGACGGGGCGTCCGCCACCGCACGGCGGCACGAGTGCGGGATCGAGGCGGTAGAACTGCGCGAGATCCGCCGTCGCCGCGCGCAGCGCGAAGCGGCCCAGTTCCGGGTCCTCGATCGCCGCATGCAGGAAACCGGCATGCCAGGCGAACAACGCGAGACTCCGCGACCGGCCCTCGATGCGGCCGGTGCTGGTGAAACGATCGGCGCCGAGCAGTTCGCTGCGCTCGAGCACGATCGTCGCGACGCCTCCGTCGGGCAGCGACACCTCGAACCGGCCCTCGCCCGGACGCTGCCAGAACGGCGACGCCTTGCCCGTGACGAGCGCCCGGCTCACGCGCACGTAGTGAATTTCGCGCGCGGGCGCGGGGAGCGCCGCATCGAGTGCGGCGGCGTTCGCCGGCTGCACGTAGGCGAAAAGGGCGTGCGGGCGTGCGCGATCGAGAGCGGCCCGCGGCGTCGCGATGCTCCCATCCGCGGGACTCGAACCCGCGGGGCGATCGGACGCGCCCAGCAGCCCGGGCGTCGCAGGCCGCGCGCCGCGAGCGGTGGCGGTCGAAGGGGTCGACGCGACTGGCCAGCCACCCACGACGAGTCCCGCCGTCAAAACCGCGGCCGCCACGAGCAGCAGCCAGCACCGAGGGGGCCCGAGGGGGAGTTTCGCCATGCGCGCGTGGAGTGAACGCAAAGACGCCGCCGCCGCAATGCGGTTCCCGCCGCCGCGGCCCGCATGCCGCCCGGGCGCCGCCACGCGACGGACTTACAATCCCTTGAGCAACGCCCGGAGCTGCGCCGCGTGGTCCGCGGTATCGACCTTCGGCACGATCGCCAGCACGGTGCCGTCGCGCGCGAGGACGTAGGCGGCCCGCTGCGGCCCGATGAAAGTGCGGCCATACATGGATTTCTCGACGAGCGAGTCCGTCGCCCGGGCAAACGCATCCTGCGGATCGCTCGCGAGCGTGTGCGCGATGCCGTGGGCCGCAGCGAAGCGCAGGTGGGAGCCGGGCGTGTCGCGGCTGAGCGCGATCACGTTGAACCCGGCCCGCTCGAACTCGTCGGCGTGGGCCGCGAGGCTGGCGTTCTGGCGGTCGCAGCTCGCGGTCTTGTTCTTCATGTAAACCGACACAATCGTGCGCCGGGTCAGGAGTTCGGAGAACACGACCTCCGCCACCGCGCCGCTGCGGACCACCTTGAGGCGGAAATCGAGTTGGAGCTGCCGGCCGGGTGCGATCATGCGGCCAGTGAGCGGGTCGGCCGCGGGCGGTCAAACTTGAGTGCGCGTTACTACCAATTCACATCGGGCGCCTGAGGCTTTGACGCGCGCGGGAAAACCCTCCACGTTGCGCGCGAATGAAATCGGTCAAGGTGCCCGCCCTCGAGCTGTTTCTTCACGAGATGATCCCCCTCGCGAAGGCCATGGGCGTCGGCGTGGAGGTGAGCGACGACCGTTCGCTCACGCTGCGGGCCCCGAAGGAGCAGAACAAGAATTCGCTCAACACCGCGTTCGGCGGCAGCCTCGTTTCGCTCGCCACGCTCGCCGGCTATGGCGTCGTGTGGGAGCTGATGAAGAACGAAAAGGGCGCCGACAAGACCGAGTGGAGCATCGTCGTGAAGGAGAGCCGCGCGGCCTATCGCAAGCCCGTCCTCGGCGATCTGCGGGCGATTTGTGAGCGGCCCGCGCAGGCGGCGATCGCGGAGTTCAAGGAAGCGCTCAGCCGCTACGGCAAGGCCAAGCTCAAGCTCAAGGCCTCGATCGTCGAGAACGGCCAGACCGCGGTGGATGTGACGGCGGCGTTCGTGGTCTCGCGCTGAGTGGCGTCGAGGTGGGGCGCCTCGATCCCAGAGGTGGAGCGGCCCGACCCCAAGCCGTTGGTTCGCGGTTCACCGCGAGCGGAGGAAGCGCTCAGTGGTGACGCGCTCCGCGACTCCGAATCCGCTCAGATGTGCTTCGAGTCGGCCTCGTCCTTCTTCACGTAGCCGGTCTCCTGCCGCTGGTGGTTCACGGCGTTCTTCTTCAGATACGCCTGGT
The DNA here is from genome assembly GCA_964513055.1 of uncultured Opitutus sp. Classification (GTDB taxonomy): domain Bacteria; phylum Verrucomicrobiota; class Verrucomicrobiia; order Opitutales; family Opitutaceae; genus ER46. The sequence goes on along the minus strand of CAZENI010000573.1, from coordinate 1,573 downwards.
AGACGTCGTCGGCCGTCATGCCGAGCGTCTGCGCGAGCGAGACGAGGAAATGAAACAGGTCGACCACCTCGACCTTGGCGTTCTGCTCGTCGAACTTCTGGTATTTGGCCCACCACTTCCACGGCACGCTGTCGATCAGCTCGGCCGTCTCCTGCTGCATCGCGCGGGTGTAGTTGAGGATCCACTTCGCCTTTTCCTCGTCGGTCGGCGGCGGCAGGTTGACGCCGATCCGGCGGTTGAGCGCGTCCTGCATCTGGAAGATTTCCTCGAGCTTGTCCATGGGCGCGAGGCTTGCGGGGCCACGCCGGGAGTGGCAAGGGGCAAGTGGCCGGCGCCCGCGGGGGAGCCGGCGAGGCGCGCGGCGCCCTTTTCCTATGACCTGACTGGGGCCCGGGCGGCCGAATTGCCACTTGCCACCCAGTCCGCTCCGCCCGATGGTGGGCGCTCCATTCACTCGTCGAGCGCCTCGCGCGCTCCGGGTGTTTTAACCAAATCGGCCGCTCCCGCTGCTTTCGGTCGCCCCGCGATCAAAGGCGCCCGGTGAGCCGGCCTTACACAAACAAACACACACATGTCAGATAACGATAAGTCTGGCGCGCCAACCCCGGCCCCCGCCGACTTGCCCGCCGCCGGAAATCCGGCCGCGGCAGCAGCCCCGGCGCCCAGCGCCGCGGCCCCCGTCAGCACTCCCGGGTTCGGCTCGTTCGGCGCCAAGCGTGGCTCCGGCCTCCTCCGCGGCAAGCGTCCCTCGGCCGCCGCCGCCGCGCCCAGCGCGCCCCCCGCCCCCGCCGGCTTCAAGCCGTCGGCCCTCGAGGTCATCACGCCCCAGAGCGAATACAAGAACCCGTTCACCGGAGAGGTCTCCGTGACCGCCCCGCGCGCCAACGAGCCGGCTCCGCCGCCGGCCGCCCCCCAGCCGATCGTCACCGCCGCGGAAGTCTCCGCGCCCGCGCCGACCGCCTCCCCGGTGCCCGAGTCGTCCGCCTCCGTGGATGCCGTGCAGCGCTCCGACGCTCCCGCCAGCGTCAGCCCGGCCTCACCGGCCGCAGCTCCCGCCCCGGTCGCCGCCAGCCCGGCACCCGAGGCCAAGGCCGAGCTCAACATTCTCCCGCCGGAAAACGCGAAGCGCCCCGCGGTGCATTGGGAATCGCCCGGCGCCGCCGGCGCCGACGCCGGCCAGTCCGCGCCGCGTCGCGACGATCGCCCGACCTTTCAGACGCGCAGCCAGCGCGAGGGTGACCGCGACAACCGCGAGGGTCGGGAAGGCCGCGAGGCGCGTCCGTTCGAGCCACGCGAACCGCGTCCGGGCCGCGAAGGCCGCGACGGCCGTCCCTACGAACCCCGCGACCCCCGTGACTCCCGTGAACCGCGTGAAGGCCGTGAAGGCCGCGATCCGCGCAGCCTGGAGCCGCGTGAGCCGCGTCGCGACGAGCGCAAGTTCGAGCCGCGCACGAATCAACCTTACCAGGAGCGCACGCCGCGCCCCGAGCCGGAAAAGAAATCCGGCGGCTTCTTCGGCTGGCTGAAGGGCCTCTTCGGCGGCGGCAAATCCGATGCCCCCGCGGCGCCCTCG
>CAZENI010000572.1:0-5314 GCA_964513055.1 uncultured Opitutus sp. | reverse complement strand
CCTGCGGTCACGAAGTCGCCTGCCGTATACTTCCCGTCGATCTTGAACCTGACCTTCACTTCGAGTTTCGCCGCACTCCGCTTAATGAAGTCCTCAAGAATCAAGCGAAACGGTCCGCCGAGTTCCCGATAGTCAGCTTCATTGAGATGCGCATCAACAAACTCCCACGAACTGTCGACCTCTGAAAACGCTGGCCCTGAATCAACCGTCCATTTCCTGACTGTAACGAATGCCCACTTTCCCTGAATACCCCATGCCTGAGCTGACGAGTTTAAGAGGTCATACCAATGCTCGTCGTGAGTGGTGAGCACGATTTGGTGATCCGCAAATTCTTGGAAGAGCAGTTCACCGACACGACGGCGGTGTTCCCGGTCGATGCTGGTCAGAACGTCATCCAGCACGAGGAGTGAGCCGCGAGGATTGAAAATCCGAACCGTCGCAAGGAAGAGACACAGCCCAAGCGAGTCTAGGTGCCCCTCGCTGAGAAACGCTCGCGGGTCCTTGGAATCAGCCAGTCCGAGGAACTGAATTGCCAGCCGCAAACCTCCGGCTGCGGCCCTCGAAGTCGGCTTTAGTTCAAGCGCAGTGCACTCGGAGCGCTCACTGGCGTCGTCGAAATCATGGAGGCGCCGGTAGTAGTCCAGAACGGTTTCGGCAATCGCCTCGAAGACCTTCTGAATTGCACTTTCACGCGCCTTGGAAAAGGCCTCCTTTGCCACGGTGGCCCTCCGTGCAAGTTCGTTGGCACCACCGATTGTCCCCTCGGCAGTGGCGATTTCAGCGTGTGCCGCGATTCCCTTTTCAACCAAAGCGATAGCCGCTTCGAGTTTCGACGTGTCCGGCGGGACCAGAGCCGCCTTTTGCGCCTTCAGGGTAGACGCGCAGACGCTGCGCGTAGCCGCCAAAGTGGACAGGCGCTGCGGGGCCGCGAGGTCTGAACCCGAGGAACTAGCTTCCGCCCGTTTTACTGAACGCAACCAACGAAGAGTAGATGCGCGTGCGTCTCGCAGCGTCTGCTCGGTCAACGGCTCAAGCAGCGCTGAATGTTCTAAGTCTTTCGCAGTCTGAGCCGCGACAACCTCACCATATCGCTGCACGCGGCCAACCGCTGCTTTGCGGTTGGTCACGGCCTCTCTCAGTTCGCGCAAAGCGTCACCGCGCTGTTTGAGGCGAACGAGAACGTCGGCAAGTGGTTCTTCAAAGTTCTTCTCACAAAGTGGACAATTCGTTTCCGCCGGGTGCTTGGTCAGAAAGCCAACCGCTTCAGCGATAATGCTGCTTCGCGGTGCATCGACCGATGACGTGCCCAAGATGGCCAGCTTTTGGCGCAGCGTGTTGGCTGTTGCGATGTCGGTTCCAACGTCAGGTGGGAGCGGATTCTCCAAGCTGACGAGCGCTCTGGTCAGAGCATCAATCTTCTCCTTGTTGGCTTCCGGGCGCATCGCCTTGAGAAGTGCCAGTCGGTTTTCCGCATCTGCCCATTGAGTCAGTTTCTCCAAGCCGAACGCCGCTACCGCGTCAGAAACACGTGCCAGAATCTGACCAAGATTCTGAGGCTCGAACTTGGCGACAGGGTCTCGGAATACCGCAAGTTTCGTCAGATACGTGTTGCGTGCCCTCTGTGCGGCTTCTTTGGCCTGCCTTTCGGCGTCGACAAAGGTCCGCTGCAACGTGTCGACATGTGAAACACCGAGCAGTTGGATGAACTTCCGGTATCGATCCGCATCTTGGTCGCAGACGAAATCCAAAATCTTCGAGCGCCGAAGAATGAACGCATCAACTCCGGGATGATTCGCGACATAGTCCTTCACCGATTGCCGGTCGGTAATCGAAAGCGTCTCGGCGTCCAGACTTCTGCTAATGGCTCCGTTCGACGGGCTGAGAGAAAGCGTGACCTTGGGAACTCCAAGCTTCTTTACGTGCTGAATCGCATCGTCGTGGTCGATGCTCCCCGTCCCGGTCCCAACAAAACGACCTACCTGCCCGGAAAAGAGAAACTCGATGCCGTCGACGATCGCACTCTTGCCTTTCCCGTTCGACCCAAGGAGGACGAGGCTCTTCCCTTTGAGATTAAAGTCGCTGTCAGGGAGACCGCGAAAATGCTCAAACCGGATTGAGCGAACCATTTCACTCACTGGGCACCTCCGGTTGAGTTGGTTCTTCTAAGCCGAGTGCGGCGATGACATCAGCCGAGATTGGAGCGCTGGCACCAAGCAACGCCACCAAGGAGTCACATACCACTTTCGGTAGTGTCCCCGCCGCCGAAAGGTTGGCGTTGAACTCTGATTTCAAGTCGGCCTCTAGTTCTGCCCGCAAGTCCTTCGGTGCCGGATTCGTCTCGAGCTCTGGTGCGGGTGTCTGTGAGGTTTCGTCTGGCATGTTGGTCAGTGTGTTTCGGTGACGCTCAACTCCCCGCTCAGATGGTTCGGCAGCAACGTGTCGCGCAGGGTGGCGAGGCTGCGGGATTCCGTGGCGTCCATGTTGTTGCGGAATTTGTCGGCGGTGAGCCAGAGCTTCGCTTCGAAGCCGATGGTGGCGGAAAACGGGGAGGCAGATTTGGATCGGGCCATGAATCAGTGGTCGGAGAAACGGATGACGAAGCCCGGCAAACAAAGGCGGGACGAGGCGCCGCGGCGACCGCCAAGGAAGTGAGGGAGGGCCATGCGCAGTTGAAGGCGGCGGCCGGGAAGTTGGAAGGAGGAAAACCGCGCGGAGCCAGGGAGTTCGAATAAAGATCCCCTGAGGCACGCTCCGGGGCACTTGTCCACTCCCACCCGGCGCCAAGTCCGGGTCATGCCGGAGGCGTCACCGTGCATTTTCGCACCGCCGAAAAGGTGTCGCCTCGCGACCGCCGGGCCGCGTATCAATCGCCGTTCCCCACCCGATGAAGTCCCCGACCGCGCGGTTCTGCGTCCTGCTAACCCTGCTCGCCTCGCTGCGCGCGCCCGCCGCCGACTGGCCGCGCTGGCGCGGTCCCACCGCCGACGGCCATGTGCCTGCGACCGCCGCCGTGCCCGCCAGCCTGCCCGCCGAGCCGGTCTACACGTGGCGGAAGAAGGTCGGCTTCGGCCTCGGCTCACCCGTCGTCAGCGCGGGCGTCGTCTACTATCTCGACCACCAGGAGAACAAGGAAACGGTCCACGCCGCCGATGCCGCGACGGGCGTCGATCGCTGGACCTACGTCCTCGACGATGCGTTCAAGGACAACCAGGCGCCCGCCGGCCCGCGCAGCACGCCCGTCGTCGACGGCAACCGCGTGTATGTCACCTCGTGCAAGGGCGAGTTTCAGTGTCTCGACACCGCGACCGGCAAGCCGGTCTGGGGCGTGAACTTCGTGCGCGATTTCAAGGCGGTCTTCACCGGCGAGAAGGGCCAGACGCCCGGCGCCGGCCGCCACGGCAACACCGGCTCGCCGTGGATCGAGGGCCACCGGATCTTCGTCAACGTCGGCGGCAGCGAGGGCGCGAGCGTGGTCTGTTTCGACAAACGCGACGGCAAGGTCCTCTGGAAATCGCAGAGCGACATCCCGGGCAACGGCGGTCCCGTGGTCGCGACGCTCGCGGGCCGCCCACAGGTGATTACGTTCACCGTGGAAGCCGTGATCGGCCTCGACTTCGCCACCGGCGCGCTGCTCTGGCGCGTGCCGGTGAAGACCTCGTTCGGCCGCCACGTCGCCAGCCCCGTCGTCCTCGGCGACCTCGTCATCGCCGGCTCCCACCAGGCGGGGCTCCTCGGAATCAAAGTCGCCCGCGCAGGCGACAACTTCACGACCGAGCACGCCTACATCGAGAAGCGCGTCGCGATCAATTTCTCCAGCCCGGTCGTGCGCGACGGTTTCATCTACGGCCTCGGCCCCGCCGGATTTTCAGCAAGCCTCAATCAGCAAGCTCAAGGACCCGGACAAGCGCGCGAAAATCGCGGCCCTCATTCCCTCGATGCCGTGGATCGGCAAGGCGCCCGTTTTCCTGGTGTTCTGCGCCGACGCGCGCACGGCGGAGACGAAATGGACCCACCAGCTCCGCGCCGCCGGCAACAAGGCGCACGCCGGTTTCGTTGTAGTGAAGGACAAGATACTCGTCCTGAGCGACACGGGCGACCTGCTGCTCGTCGCCGCCGACCCGAAGGAGTTTCGCCTCCTCGGCCAGCTCAAGGTCTGCGGCGACAACTGGTGCAACCCCGCCTATGCCGACGGAAAGTTGTTTCTCCGCGACAAGGAGGAACTGCTCTGCCTCGCGCTGCTGCCGTGACCCTTTCCGTCCCATGAAAATGTCCCACCTCCGTCTCGCCGCCGCGGCCCTGGTCGCCGCCTCGTCCCTCTCCGCGCTCGCCGCGAACTGGCCCCAATACCGCGGCGTGCAGGCGAACGGCGTCGATGACTCCGCCGCGCTGCCCACCACCTGGAATGTCGCGAGCGGCGAGAACATCCGCTGGCAGACGCCGCTCCCCGGCCTCTCCCACGCCTCGCCGATCGTCTGGGGCGATCGCGTTTATGTCGCCACCGCGGTCAGCGCCTCGGGCAAGGCGGAGCTGAAGGTGGGACTCTACGGCGACATCGCCGCGGCCAACGACAACGCATCACACCAGTGGCGCCTGCTCGCCCTCGACAAGGCCACCGGCAAAATCCTCTGGAACGTCCTCGGCCACGAATCCCTGCCGAAGGTCGCACGCCACACCAAGGCCACGCATTGCAACTCCACCCCCGCCACCGACGGCCAGCGCATCGTCGCGATCTTCGGCTCGGAGGGTCTGTTCTGCTTCGATGCGAAGGACGGCAGGCTGCTCTGGAAAAAAGATCTCGGCCCGATGGACTCGGGCTATTTCCAGATGCCGGCCTCGCAATGGGGCTTCGCCAGTTCGCCGATCATTCACGACGGAAAAGTCGTCGTGCTCTGCGATGTGCAAAAAGGTTCCTACCTCGCGACCTTCGATCTCGCCGATGGCAGGGAGGTCTGGCGCACCGAGCGGAAGGATGTCCCCACCTGGAGCACGCCTGCCATCGTCCGCGCCGCAGGTCGCGTGCAGATCGCCGTCAACGGCTGGCATCACACCGGCGGATACGATTTCGCCACCGGCAAGGAACTCTGGAAGCTCGACGGCGGCGGCGACATCCCCGTGCCCACGCCGCTCTCCCAGGGCGATCTGATCTACTTCACGAGCGGACACGGCCGCAGCCGGCCGATGCGCGCCATCCGGGCCGACGCGAGCGGTGACATCACCCCCGACAACACCGAATGGAAGCATCCGTCCATCGCCTGGAATCATGACCGCCGCGGCACCTACATGCAGACGCCCATTCTGATCGGAAATCTGATCT
>CAZENI010000571.1:0-5341 GCA_964513055.1 uncultured Opitutus sp. | reverse complement strand
CGCGCGAGCGCACCGCCGCGGCGCCCGGACCGACGATGAGCACCGGCCCGTTTGCACCGATCACGGGATTGAAAGTGTTTCCGCGCGTCCCCGTGAACCACTGATAGCTCAGGCCGGCCTCGGTGTCGGCCGCGACCTGCAGCGAGGCCGGAACGACGCCCACGGGCCCATCGTAGAGTTCTGCCGACAGCGGGGACATGACGATGCTCGGCGGACCCGCCACTCGCACGCGAACGGTCGCACTGTCGGCGAAGCCCGCGGCACCAGTCACCCGCACCCAGAACGAACTGCTCGCCGTCAGCGGCGGCGTCACGACCGCAGCGGTCATGGGACCGGGCAGCGGATGGCCGGTGTCGCCGCTGCTGCCTTGAAACCACTGATAGCTCAACCCCGCGCCCAGCGCCGCCACCTGCAAGGCCGCCCTGCCACCGGCCGCGACTTCCTGCACCGGCGACAGCTCGGTAATCGCCGGCGTGATCCCGTCCGGGGCGCGCCGCCAGACGCCGCCGACCACGGACAGCGGCCGGCCGTTGGCGATCGTCATGCTTCCCGCATCCGCTCCCACTTGCGACGCGACCTGCCAGGTCACCGCATCCTCCGAGTAGGCCAGGCCAGCCGGCGTGGTGATGACGAAGCGGCTGCCGACAAAGGCGACATTGTCGAACTGCGTTCCGCCGGGGGGGGCCGTGCGGGGAGTCCAGGTCTGCCCATCGGTCGACGCCAGCATCAGCGGAGCATCGGTGCCGCGTCCGACCGCGAGGAAGATGCCGTTGCCAAACGCCAGGCCGAACGCGAAGGAATTGTTGGGGAGCGTCAGCGCCGTGTTCCAAGTTGTGCCGTTGCTGGACCAGGCGAGGGCCGCCCCGCCGGCGACGTAGACACTGTTGCCATAGGCCACCTGATGGACTGTCCCGCTGAAGGGTTTGGGTCGGACACTCCAGGTGCTGCCGTCGCTCGTGATCGCCCACTCGTTCGCCGTGGTGACAAAAAGACGGTCGCCCGCCGCCATCACCGCGCCTCCGCCGAAGGAATTGCCCACCAGCCCGGCGACCGGCGCCCAATTGCGGCCGGTGGGCGAGGTCAGCAACTGGCCGGACAAGCCGATCGCAAAAAAGCGGTTCAAGCCAAAGGCCAGCCGCTGGACGCCGCCTCCGGCAATCACGGACGACTCAAACGTCCAATTTACGCCATCATCCGACGAATAGCAGCCGTCCGACGCCGTCGCCAGATAGCGTCCGCCGCCGTGGGCCACCCCGTTGAAGGCCCTCGCCGCGTCGACCCGGGGCCGCCAGTTCCAGGCGTCGCTCGAAGCGAAAACACCCTTCCCGCTGCCGATGGCGAACAGTTGCGAGGAATTCGCGACGAAGGTGTCCGCCGCCAAGCCGGCCGGCCCATCGGTCACGGTCCATGACACCGCGTCGGGCGAGGTGAAATACCGTTGCGAGCCGGTCCCCAGCAGGTAGCGCCCGAAGGCATGGGCGATGGTGCCGATCCGCCCTCCCGCCATCCCGAAGCCAAAATCACGGCGGGTCCACGCGATCCCATCGGATGAGATCAACGCGAAGTTTTCCGCGCTGCTGGTCGCGATGTATTTGCCGCCCACATACGCCAGCCGGTCGAGGAGCGCGGGGGCGCTGGCCGGGCGCCGAATCCACGAGACGCCATCGAGCGAAGTCGCGATCAGCCCGACGCCGTCGCCCGTCCCCGTGCTGCTGATGCCGGCGCCGACAAAGCGCGTGCCATCGAAGACCACCGACGACAGTTGCCAGCCTTCGGGCAGCAACACCGAGGTCCAGCCAATGCCGTCCGGAGACACCCACGTCTTCGACCCCGTGGCGACAAACACGCCGTTGCCTCGGACGATGCTGCGGGCATCGTTGGTGGCGGGAAAGGTCGCCTGATTGCGCGCGGTCCACGTGATCAGATCGGGCGAACTGAAGAAGCCGCCGCCGACCGCCACATAAAGCCCCGCGCCGTGGGCGATGTCCTGAAAGAAAGCCTGTGCCACACTGGCGGTCTTCGTCCATTCGCGGCCGTCTGGCGAGGTGTGCACGTCGGTGCCGCCAAGTCCGACCAAGAGTTCGCCGAACACGCGCGCGTGAATGAGATACGGCGCCGAGGGATTCGTGTGCCAGGGGACATAGCCAAACCCCGGGCTGTCGATCGCGCCGGCCATGTTGGTGGCCCGAACCCAGAACCGCTTGCTCACCGTCGACGCCGTGAGGTTCAGAGTGCCGCTCGTCGCGCCGGCGACCGGCCGCCCGGTATCTCCCGGGTCGCCTTCATACCACTGAAACTGCGCCGCCGGAACCCCGGTCGCCCCCACGGAAAAGACCACCGGCTGGCCTGCCCTGACCTCCAGGTGCCGGGCGGAAGTCGCCCCGAGCACCGGCGGTGTGGCGACCTGCAACGCAATCGTCGCACCGTCGGTCGACTCACTGCCGCTGTGAACACGCACCCAATAGGAGTGCGACTGCGTCAGCGCCGGCGTGACGTAGATGGCTGCGGTCGCTCCCGCCACCGGTTGCGACGTATCGCCACTGGCACCACGATACCACTGGTAACTGAGGCCCGGCCCCGTTGAGGTCACGCTCAACGTGCGATTCTCCCCTGCGAGAAAATACTGGCTCTGGACGTGGGCGGCAATCACGGGCGCCCCGGCCACGGGCCGGGATTGCAGGACCACGCCCCCCTGACCCGCGGTCAAGAACCGGCCGTTGCCAAACGCGATGGAGTTCATCCGGCTGGTCTGGCCGGGAAAGAAATCCGCGGTGGCGTTCCAGTTCAATCCATCCTCCGAGGTGAGCAGGTGCCGGCCCAACACCGCCACGAACATCCCGCCCCCGAACGCCACATCGATGCCGGCGAAGGTGCTGGCCGTGGTCCCGGCCGGCATCGTGACCGCCGTCCACGCGATGCCGTCCTCCGACGTCCATAGTTCGCGCACACTGGACATCGCCACCGCCACAAACCGTCCCCGGCCATAGGTGATGGCCCGGAAGACCTGAAACGTCGGCGAAACGAGGCTCGTCCAGCCCAGCCCGTCGGTGGACACGGCCACCCGCCCCATGCCGACCGCGACATATTTTCCGCCGCCCCCCGCAATGTCGTGGAACTGAACGGCGCTTTCGGTGAGCCGCTGCGTCCAGGTCTGACCGTCCACAGAGGTCGTGATGCCGCCGCGATCGCCGACGGCGATGAACAGCGTGCCTGTGGACAGCACCCGGCTTACCACCCCGGAGTGGGCGCTGAAACGCGAACTCCAGTCGAGCCCGTTCGAGGACACGTAGATATTCTGCTATGTTTGGGCTACCACCGAGATATACACACCATTGGCATAGGCCACCTTACCCGGAAGCGCCGACGAAAAGAAACTTCCGGGGACCGGCTGCCAGGCGATGCCATCGGTCGAAACCCGCGCCCCCGCCATGCCCATGACGTAGTATCGCCCGTTTGCATACGAGGCGCCGGCGAGGTCATTCGGCCCCCACCCCGGCTCACGCGCCTCCCACGGGAGCACGCGCAGGGCGGCGGAGTCGCGCGTGCCGACGGGGTTGGTAACCCTGACCCAATAGCGCTGGGCGCGATCCAGCGGGGCAGGGAAATCCGCGCCGGTCGCCCCGGCCACCGGCGCCGAAACATCACCCGCGGCACCTTCATACCATTGGTAGCTCAGGGGCACCGATCCAGCCGCACGGACACTGAGGAGGCGTGGCGTGCTGCCGAGAAAGGCGGGCGGACCCGACTGCGAACGGAGGATCGGTGCGGCCGGCGGCCCCGTCACGCTGAGTGCGGCCCCCGCTGACGTGGCGGAGCCCCCGACATTGCCGACCGCGACGGAGTAGGTGCCGCTGTCGCTCGGCAGCACGGCGGCGATGGAAAACGTGGCGGCCGTTTCGCCGGTCAGCGGCACGCCATCCTTGAGCCACTGGATCGCGAACGGCGCGGAGCCGTCCAATTCGATCGCATAGGCAACCGCCTCGCCGGAAATGGCCGAGCGACTGGCGGGCGCGGGATGGGCGAGAAACACGGGCGCGCGCGCCGGGACCATCGCGAGCGCATGCGCGCCCATCGCCGCAAGCGCCGCGACGGGTCCCAGCCCGGCGGGAACATCCAGCTGCCCGGCGCCGTTCTGCCCCCAGCGCACGATCGTCCCGTCGGATTTGAGCGCCAACGCAAAGTCGTCACCGGCCTGCACGGCTTGAACCCCGGACAAGCCGGCGAGGGCCGCCGTCTGCCCGGACAAAATCGCCCCCCAGCCCACCACGGTGCCGTCACTCTTCAGCGCGAGGCTGAAGTCGCCGCCCGCCGCAGCCGACTTCACGCCGCTCAGTCCGGCGGGGACCGCAAGCTGACCCGAGTCATCGCGCCCCCAGGCAACCACCGTGCCGTCCGCCTTTACGGCGAGGTTGTGGGCGGGCCCTGCCGCAATGTGCACGACGGAGTTCAAGCCCGGCGGCGTCGACGCGAGGCCAAAGTCTCCGGTCCCCCAAGCCGCCACCGTTCCGTCGGCCCGCAGTGCCAGGCTCTGGCCACCCGCACCCGCGGCGATGGCCACGACGTCCTGCAATGCGTCCGGCATGGGCGTGCGGAAGGACTGGTTCGCCCCCCACTCGAGGACGGTCCCGTCCGAACGCAGTGCGAGGCGGTGGGTCGTGCCGGCCGCGATCGCGACCACGTTCGAAAGCAGAGAGGGAAGACCCGATTCACCACCATGCCAGCCGACGACGGAACCATCGGTCTTCAACGCAAAGCTGCTCGATACACCCGCCGCCACCGCGGCGATATCCGCGAGGCCCGCAGGAACCCCGCTCACGCTGCCCCAGGCCGAGACGGTTGAATTCGGCGGCGCGACACTCAAGTGAAGGACCGAGGTCGCGCTGCCGGCCGCATTCGTCACGGCCACTTGATACCAGCCGCGATCGGTCAGCGCGACGGCCGGGAGCGCGAGGGTCGAGCCCGTCGCTCCGCTGATGGGAGTCCCGTTGCGCCTCCATTGATAGCTCAGCGTGGCAGCACCGGCTGCCGTCACGGTGAACGTCACCGACTCGCCGACCACGGCGGCCCTGCTCAGCGGCCGCACTGTGATCGACGGCGTTTGCGCGACGGCGCTCACGGCGACAACGAATAGAAATGCGCCCCGCAGGAACACGATCGGACGCGGCGCCCGCTCCGGAAAAATGGGATGAAGGTTCAAGCCAAGGAATTTGTTGTCACCGATGACATCGCCAGGCGCGCGCGTCGCAAAGGCCGATTTCTACCGGAACTCCGGTAGTCATAATTTGTTCACGGCCCCGCCGCGAAGCCGTCCTCCGTGCCGTCCTGCACGCGGTAGCGGCCG
>CAZENI010000570.1:0-5350 GCA_964513055.1 uncultured Opitutus sp. | reverse complement strand
CCTCGGCACCGCAACGCGCCTTCTTGGCCGCTTGCCTCCGTCGCTCACCCTCCCGCCGATCGGCTTTCTCCGCACCCGGCAACAGGTGAAGTTCCAGGCCGGCCACCAGCCGGCGGCCGCGACGGAGGAGCGCAACGAATTGGAACTGCTCCCGGACTGCGGCTACGAGCAGGCGTTGCAGGATCTCGCCGGCATGGATCGCGTGTGGCTGCTGTGGTGGTTCCACCGCAACGACACCTGGCGTCCGCTCGTGCTGCCGCCGCGCGGCCCGTCGCGCCGCCGCGGCGTGTTCGCGACCCGTTCGCCCCACCGTCCCAATCCCCTCGGCCTCACCGCCGTGGAGCTGATCGCCGTCGAGGGCCGGCGCCTGCTCCTCGGCCCGTGCGATCTTGTCGACGGCACGCCCGTCTTCGACGTGAAGCCCTACGTCGCCGCCTACGACGCCTTTCCCGCCGCGCGCGCCGGCTGGATCGACGAGGTCGATGCGGGGCTCCGCGGACCGGCACGCTTCGCGGTGCGACTCGCGGACGCCGCCGAGGCGCAGCGGCTCTGGCTCTGGGAAACCTGGCAGATCGATTTCACCCCGCGCCTGATCGAGCTGCTGTCGCGCGACCCCGCGCCGCATCGCACGCGGCGGATCCGGCGCCGCGACGCCGACGCCTTCGAAATCGGCTGCGGCGCCTGGCGCGCGGTGTTCGTCGTGGCCGGCGACACCGTGAGCGTGACCGCGCTCGAGGCCGCGTATCCGATGAAGTTCCTGACGCGGCCCGATTACCGCGACGTGCCCGATCACGAGGCGCAGCTCGCGTTTCTCGCGCGCTGGCCGCTGGGGACAGCCGCCGTCAAGGCACCTTGATCTGCAGCTTCGAGGCGATCGTGGTCGGCGTGAGATCCTTCACGCCGGCGCCAAACGCGGTGATCCCGAGGCCCCAGAGAAAGCACCCGATCAGATCGATCGCCGTCCCGAAGTCCGTATCCGTGATCACCCAGACACCCGCCACCGCCAGCGATGCCAGCGCCCACACGACGGAGACCAATCCGGCCACCGTCTTGATTTCGAAGTCGATTCGCCGGACATCCATCTCGGCTGCCCCGCCGTCGAACGCCATCAACCGGGCCGCACCGAGCACCTCGGCAATTTTCGCCGCCGCCGCCGCCGCATCCGGACAGCCGGCCGCATAGTCGTCGAGCAGCCTGGCCGCCGCCGCTGCTTTCGCGGGATCGTCCTGGTGCGCCGCCATCACCCGATCCACGCCCTGACGCAGCGCGACCAGCGCGGTGAACTTGGTCGATGCCGCGGTCAGATGCGCCTTCAGCGCGCTGAGATCGAACGGATCGACGGAAACGCCGAACTTCGGCGGCAACAGCCCGAGCCGGTCGAGCTCGGCCAGCGTGAGGGAGCCGGCCATCGCCTCGGTTTCGCGCGCGAGTCCCGGACACGCCGGACTCGTCGCCTTCAACCGCGCGAGGAACTCGAGCACGGCTTCCCGCAGCGCCGCCGCCGGCCGGAGCGCCTGCAGGCGGACGAGGCGGGGACGCCACAGGACGTTCAGCAAGTAAAAGAGGCCCAGCCCCACGGCCGCCAGGAAGACCCCCAGCCACTTGATCGCCGTGGAGCTCACCCGGATCTTGAGCGGCAGCGCGTGGACGGCAGCGTCTCCAAGTTTCAGATTCACCTGCCCCGTGTAGTAACCGAACGGCCCCACTCCCTCACCCTGTTCTGCCACCAGAAAGACCGTCGCCCTCGAGTTGGCGGGGATCGCCACCGGGGCCGCCCCCTTGTCGTCCACCGTGCGGGCGAGCCGCAGCTTGCCCTGGCCCAGCGCATAGCCACGCTCGTCGCGCAGCGAATTGTCGGCGATCGACAACGTGGTCGCCGCTCCCGTGCTGTTGTCGACGTGAATCGCGTGGGCGCGCTGGTCCTCGCCCTGACCCCAGCGAAACGTCCACTGCTCGTCGCCCTGGCGCAGGGGCGAGGCAGCCGGCGCATCGGCCGACAACGTCGCCACGGCGCCGACCGCGGCGAACCACACCAGGAACGCACCCCGGCGCACGCGGCGCCCGGTCGGGCGGATTTGGAAGCTGGTTGTATCGTGTCTCATAGGGGGATTCAGATGGCAGGAACAGGCATGGACGGTGGGTGGAGTCGGAGAATGAGAGATGGCGCACGGCTCGCCCGATCTTGTAACGTCGCGAGCGAGTCGGGCCTTTCACGTTCTCCGCCGAGCCCGGCCGCCGTCCCTTCTTCCTCGTCCCGTCTCGCCATGATTTCCCGCCAGCGATTCATCGCCTCCCTCCTCGCTGCCTTCGGCTCCGCCGCCTTCGCCGCGGATCGCCGACGCAGGACCATCCTCCTGCACTCCGCCTGGGACACGATCAACATCGGCGACATCGGACACACCCCCGGGACGCTGCGGATCATCGAGCAGCACCTGCCCGGTGTGCACGTGATCCTGTGGGCCGCGAAAATCGACGACCGCATCCGGGAGATGCTGCTGCGCCGTTTTCCTCGGCTCGAGATCGTGCAGGGCACGCTCACCGGCGCGACCGCGGCCGACGACGCGCTGCGCCAGGCGATCGGGCGCTGCGACCTCTTCATCCGCAACTCCGGCATGGGGCAGGACACCGCGTTCATGAGCTACTGCCGCAAGGCCGGCAAACCCTACGGCCTGTATGGCCAGTCCTATTTCCCCTCGATGGTGGAGGGCAAGGGCGCCGACGAACGCATCGACCTCCTCAATCACGCCGCATTTCTCTACACGCGCGAAAGCATCACGCTGCAGACGCTCCGCCACGCTGGCGTGAAGCCGCCCGTGCTCGAGTTCGCGCCCGACGGCTGCTTCGGGATCGACGTGCGCGACGACGCACGCGGGCTCGCGTTCCTGCGCCGGACCGGACTCGAGGAGCGCAAGTTCATCACCGTGCTCCTCCGCACCAACACGCCGAAGTTCCCCGGCGTCGACGACACGCGGACACCCAAGCTCAACCCGCTCCATCCCACGCCGGAACAGATCGCCGACGATGCACGCCGCGCCGCCGTGTTCCGCGAACTGATCGCCGCGTGGGTGGCAAGGACCGGCCACAAGGTTCTCATCGCCCCGGAGACCATCAAGGAAATGGGCCACAACCGGCGGCTGATCTTCGATCCTCTGGCCGACGAGCTGAAGCGGCACGTCGTGAACCTCGAGACGTTCTGGAACGCCGACGAGGCGGCGTCGATTTTCGCGCGGGCGCACACGGTGGTCTGCCACGAGCCGCACTCGCCGATCATCGCCCTCGCGAATGGCACGCCGATCATCCATGCCTACTCGGCGTTTCACGGCTCGAAATACCGGATGTTCCACGACCTCGGCCTCGACGAATGGCTGCTGGAGTTCGATGGCACGCCCGCAACGAAACTGATCGAAACGCTCTTCACGATTCACGCCAACTATCCCGCCGCGCTCGCCAAGGTGGCGAAGGCGATGAGCTACGTCCACCAGCGCCAGGCCGCCACGATGACTGCCGTCAAGGCCGTGCTCGGCGCCTGAGCCGTCACCTCTTCGCCGATACGGCGCGACAATGGCGCGGGGCCGCCTTCGGCCCCGCGCCCTCCGCGGAAAAGCTTTCCGCATGCGAATGTCACACCCATCGCAGCTCGCCCTTGGACTGTCGGCCCGGCCGCTGGCCGGGCTTCAACCGGCCCGCGGCCGGTTCTACAACGACGCGATCGTCCCAAGGCGTTGGGCGATCTTTCTTACTGCGTCAGAAACGCCTCGACGATCGCGATGCCGGTCGCCGCGCCCTTGCCGCGGACGATCGTGGTGTAGGCGCCGGGCTGCAGCGTCACGAGCAGCGCCGACTCGCTGTCGGCCGCGGGCGCCATCCCGGTGGCCTGGATCGCCGCCTGCGTCGCACCGCCGGCCGCGGGGCTCTTCCAGTCATCGTTCGTTTGCACGACCGTCGCGCCCTGGTAGAGCTCGAGCACGGTGTCTGCGAGCTGGCCCGTCACGCCGAACGCGCCGAGCGACGCGCCCTGCGCTCGCACCAGCACCTGCACCGGCTGCGTGCCGCGGATGATGAAGCCGCCGATCAGCACGTTGGCACCCGTGCCCACCATGCCGCGCGCGGAGATGTTCAGCAGCGGCGACGCGGCCTGCCGCGGGTTGTGCTCCGAGTTGCGGCCGTTGTGCGGCGTCGCGGTGTAGGGGAAAACCTTGTTCAGGATCGCGTCGTTGCTGTTCACATTGTCGATCCCGTCCGCCGAACGGATCGTGAGCGGCAGCGCGCGCAGGTCGCTGATGATCGCCGTCACGCCGATGTCGACCACGTCCTCGCCGAAACGCCGGCCGTTGGGCCAGCCGCCCGGGACGTAGGACTTCGTCGCGTCCGCGCCGAGCGCGCTGCCCGGAAGGCGGAAGGGATGCCCGGCGACCGGACTCTCCAGCACGTCGCCGCCAAAGATGCTCAGCCGCGAGTAGCCGGCGTCGTCCGCCAGCGTGATGTTCGAGGCGCCGCCGCCCGGCAGGCGCGCGCGGCCGGTGGACAGGTCGACCTTGATCACGTCGGGGATGAAGATCGCCGCGAGGTCCGCCCGGCCCGTGGTCGGCGCGACGTTGCTCTTGAGCACCAGCGCATTGATCAACGCGCCCAGCTCGGGCGTCTCCGCGTAGGTCTTGAAGAGCGCGGCGTCGCTGGTCGGCTTCGTGCGGTTGTAGAGATCCTTGTCCTTGATCGCGATGAACGCCTCGCAGAACAGCGGGTTGCCCTGCCGGCCCACCTGCACCCACGGGCCGGTCGCCGTCGTGCCCGCGGAGGCCGCGCCATCCGTCAGCACCGTCGTCGCGCGCCGGCTCGTCGTCGCATAGACGCCGATCGTCTGCTGGTCCCCGCCGGCGATGTCGCTCAGCGGGATCTCGAGCACGATCGCGTGGACGTTGTAGCCGCCCTGGCTGTCGAAGCGGTTGTTGCCCGACTTCAACGCGAGCAGATCGAAGATCGCGTTGATGTCGCCGTAGAACGCGTCGTCGCGCTGGCCGCAGAACGCGCGGTAGCCGGCCGAGCCGAGCGTCGCGATCGCGCCGCGCGTGTAGTCGTCGAGCGCCGCGGGATCGCCCACGCCGTCCTTCGCCGGGAGGTTGCCGTCGTTGTTCCGGTTATACTTCGGCGTCGCGACGCCCTGGTTGTTCGGCGGCACGATGCCCGTGCCGAGCACGGTGCTGTTCGCACCGACGACCTTCGTCACCGTGTAGGTCTGGGTGAGGTTCTGCGCGGCATCGCCGTTCTCCGCCACCACGCCGGTGTAGGACTGCAGGATGGTCGCCTGCGTCTTGTAGTTGTCCGCAAACTGGAACTGGTAGGCGACGCGGTC
>CAZENI010000569.1:0-5359 GCA_964513055.1 uncultured Opitutus sp. | reverse complement strand
CTTGACAACCCCTGCAATCGTAACACCTCTGGTTACTATTCACCGTGACCCGTAACTCCCGCTTCGCCGTCAGTGTGCACATCGCCGCCTACCTGGCCTACCGGGCGGGCGCCGCGGTGCCGTCGGCGGAGATCGCCGGCAGCGTCGACACCAACCCGGTCGTGATCCGGCGCCTGCTCTCGGCCATGTTGAAGGCAGGCCTGGTCTCGGCGCAGAAGGGCGCCACCGGCGGATTCTCGCTGGCGCGGACGCCGGCCGAGATCTCCCTCCTCGACATCTACCGCGCGGCGGATCCGAACCCCGGTCACGGCATGGATCACTTCGCCCCCAATCACCGCTGCCCGGTCGGAGCCAAGATCGAGCACGTGCTGGGTGGCATCTTCAGCAAGGCCCAGGCCGTGATGGAGGCCGAACTCGCCCAGTTCAGCCTGGCGCAGGTCGATGCGCAGTTGCGCTCCGTGTGCCCCGGCAAGGCCCGCGGCGCCTGAAGGCGCGCCCGACCGCACCCGCCCGCGCGGTCGATCGGGTCGTTCCCTGCTTCGCCTCCACCATGACGACGACCTCCCTGCAACTCACCACCATCACGCTGCGCGTGCCCGACCTCACGAGCAGCGTCGAGTTCTACAGCCGGCAGCTCGGCTTTGTCGTCGCGTCCCGGACCGGCGAACGCGCCGTGCTCACGACCGCCGGTGACGCCCCCGCGCTGCTCAGCCTGCTCGAGGCGCCGTCGGCCCCCGCGGCCCCGCGCCGCGCGGCCGGGATGTTTCACGCGGCGCTGCTCTTCCCCTCCCGACCCGTGCTCGCCGCCTGGCTGGCGTTCGCCGCCGCCCGGGGCGTCGCGTTGGAGGGCGCATCCGATCACGGGGTCAGCGACGCGATCTATCTCTCCGATCCCGACGGCAACGGCCTCGAGTTCTATTCCGATCGTCCGCCGGCCGTCTGGCCGCGCGCGGCCGACGGCGGGATCGCCATGACCACGCGTCCCCTCGATCTCCGCCGGCTGCTGGCCGACGCCGCCCCGGCGACCGCCACGCCGCTCGCCGGCGCACGGTGGGGGCATCTGCACCTGCGCGTCACCGACCTCGACCGCAGCGAGGCCTTCTACCACGCAGCGCTCGGTCTCGACGTCACCCAGCGCACGTATCCGGGCGCGCGATTCATGGCCGCCGACGGCTATCACCACCACTTGGGCCTCAATACCTGGGGCAATCCCGACCAGCCGCAGCCCGCCGGCGCGACCGGCCTCGCCGAGGCAACCTTCGCCCGCGCCGGCCACTCGGCCGCAACCACGCTCGTCGATCCCGACGGCATTCACCTTCGCGTGCTCCCCCCTGCCCCTCCCTGCTCAGTGTAACGTATTACGTTACACTCTGGACAACCGCCGTGAGCGCATTTTGCCCACAATCGCGCCGGCTGGAGTGTAACGTAATACGTTACACTGGCAGGTCGGCGCCTGCGTCGGGAGTGCCGTGGGTGTCCAGGGTTGATGTCAGGGAGCGGGCCGGCGGGCGGGCTGCGCGCACCGACGGTTGGGCGGAGAGGGCCCTTGCGAAGATAGTGGTGCACGCGCATCCGCGCCGGGGCGCGCCTTTCCGCTCCTGGAGCCTCCGCGTCCACCTTCGCGCTTGGCTTGCAAGGACACCGCGGCAATCTGCCCGGGGTTTCCCCGCCCGCGCATGAACGATGATACCCGTTGGCTCGCCCGCCTTGGCATAGACCAGGGCCTCTTCACCCGGCCCCAGTGCCTCCAGGTCGCCGCCAAACTCGGGCCCGACGCCGATCTCATGGCGTTCGCCCAGGAGTTCATCGACGGCGGCATCGTCTCCGACGTCGAGAAACTCGAGACCATCGCCGGCCTCGCCATCGCCAACGCCGAGAAGGGCGCGCCCGCCAGCGATCCGTTCGAGGACGACGAGGACGCCGCCCCGCATGTCGTCCAGACCGGCGCCGCCGCGCTGTCGGCCCACCACAAGGCGGGCGGCGGCGCGCCCAACTTCGCGTTCGAGACCATCGGGATGATCGACGACTCCGCGCTCGGCGCCGGCATGCGCTCGCTCCTGCGCGCCACCGCCGCCTACGGCGCGAGCGACCTCCACCTCTCGACGGGGGCGCGGCCCTTCGTGCGCAAGAACCGCGTGCTATCCTATATTTCCGAACACGTCCTCAGCGCCAGCGACGCCCTGCGCGCCAACACCGCGCTGCTCTCCGAGGGCCAGAAGAAGATTTTCCTCGAGCGCAAGGACTACGACTACGCCCTGGCGCTGAGCGCCGCCGATCGCTACCGCGTCAACCTCATGTTCCACAAGAACGGCGCAGCCGGCGCGTATCGCATGGTCCCCGCCGAGACGCGCACGCTCGAGGATCTCGGCTACACCAAGCACATCGAGACGCTCAAGAAGATGCTGTCCTACCACAACGGACTCATCCTCATCACCGGCCCCGTCGGCTCCGGGAAGACCACCACGCTCGCCTCCATGGTCGCGTATCTCAACGAGACGCGCACCGACCACATCATCACCGTCGAGGACCCGATCGAGGTCGTCCAGCCCGCGAAGGGCTGCAACGTCACCCAGCGCGAAGTCGGCCCGCACACGCGCTCCTTCGCCTCCGCCCTCAAGGGCGCGCTCCGCGAGGACCCCGACGTGATCGTCATCGGCGAGCTCCGCGATCTCGAAACCATCGAGATGGCGATCAGCGCGTCGGAGACCGGCCACCTCGTCATCGGCACGATGCACACGAGCGATGCGTCCACGACGCTCAACCGCCTCCTCGACGTGTTTCCGCCCGCGCAGCAGACGCAGATCCGCTCCAGCGTCGCCGAGAGTCTCCGCGGCATCGTCTGTCAGCGCCTGCTCCCCGGCGTCGACGGCGGCCTCGTGCTCGCCTGCGAAATCCTCGTCAGCAACATCGCGATCCAGAACCTGATCAAGGAGGGCAAGTCCACCGGCCTGAAGAACACGATGGAGACCGGCGTGAAGGAGGGAATGTGCCTGATGGACAACGTCGTCTTCGGCCTCGCGAACGAGCGCAAGATCTCGAAGGAGGTCGCGCTGATGAACATCGGCAATCGCGTGCTCAAGGGCCGGCTGACGTGATGCCCGCGCTGCGCAACGTCACCCCGGGCCGCGAGACCGGCGAGGATCTCGCGACCCTCGAACGCGTTTACCGGAAGTCGTTCTGGACGATCGTCGGGCACGGCGTGTTCTTCGTCGCCTGCTGCGCGATCGCGATCATCGCGCGCCGGATCTTCAAGATGCCGCCCGCACTGCTCACCGTCGTCTTCGTCGTCGCGCTCCTGCTCTTCGGCGGCGACCTCTGGCGCTTCCTCACCTACCGCCGCCGCCTGCGCCGCGCGCGCGAAGCCAATTCCTGACCCGCTCCCATGGCCGCCATCGACTCCCTCCTCAAGACCATGCTCGAAAAGGGCGGGTCCGACCTCCACCTCACCGTCGGCCTGCCGCCCAAGATCCGCGCCTCCGGCTCGCTCCAGGCGATGAGCGACACGCCGCTCGACGCGAAGGCGATGGAGGCGCTCCTCCGCGAGATCTGCCCCGAGAAGCGGTGGAACGATTTCCTCGACCGCAAGGACCTCGACCTCGCGCACGAGATTCCCGGCGTCGCGCGCTTCCGCGGCAACTACCTCTACAACCACTGGGGCCAGGCCGCCGTCTTCCGCCAGATTCCCGCCAAGATTCTCTCCTTCGAGCAGCTCAACCTGCCCGAGGCGCTGAAGAAGCTCTGCCACCTCGATCAGGGCCTCGTCGTCGTCACCGGCCCCACCGGCTCCGGCAAGTCCACCACGCTCGCCGCGATGATCGACTACATCAACGGCAACATGGCGAAGCACATCATCACGATCGAGGACCCGATCGAGTTCGTGCACCCCGTGAAGAAATCCGTCATCGTCCACCGCGAGGTCGGCGAGCACACCGGCTCGTTTGCCGCCGCGCTGAAGGGCGCGATGCGCCACGACCCCGACATCCTGTTGCTCGGCGAAATGCGCGAGATGGAGACGATCAAGCTCGCCCTCGGCTGCGCCTCGATGGGCATGCTCGTCTTCGGCACGCTGCACACCAACAACGCCGCCAAGACCGTCGACCGCATCATCAACACCTTTCCCGCCGAGGAACAGAACCAGGTGCGCGTGATGCTCTCGAGCTGCCTCGCCGGCGTCGTCGCCCAGCTTCTCTGCAAGAAAATCCCGAAGGGCCGCTGCGCCGTGCACGAGATCCTCCTCACCCACGAGGCGCTGCCCAACACGATCCGCAGCGGCCAGATTTCGAACATCAAGTCGATCATCGAGAGCGGCGGCAGCGACGGCATGATCACGATGGACAACAGTCTCATGAACCGCGTGAAGGACGGCACGATCGAGGCCAAAGAGGCCTACATGAAGGCCGCGATCAAGGCCACCTTCGCCTCGATGCTGAAGCCCGGCGATCTCGACGGCGGACACTGAGTGAGCGCTCCGCGCTGCGCGCGGCGCGCTCAGGCAGTCAGCAGTAAACAGCGGTCCGTAATCGGTAGTCGGTAACAGCAAGCGGCAATCGCGCGTGTCCAGAAGGCCTGAACTCGGCGTCCCACCGCTGAACTCCGACTACTGATTATCGATTGCTGATTCCTGACTACTGGCCGCCTTCGTTCACTCCTCTTTCCGCGGCTTGAAGATCGCGTCAGCGAGTTCGATGTTCTGTTTCACCGACTCGACCCGGGTCTCGATCTGCATCGCAGGATTCTCCAACGAAGTCCGATACGGCAGTGTCACGCCATCCACGGTGCGAAAATCCGAGAAATCGATGCGCACCTTCATCTCCCCGTCGCTTCCCATCGGGATGACGGCATCCACCCGCACCAAGTGCCCGGTCTCAAAATCGAAATAATGGGTCCCTGCCCGGGCGAAGGGCATCGCCAGTTCGATCGCGGTCGCCCGCCGACCGTTGAGCTGGCCCTCGCCGACCAACCTGCGCAGCGGATAGGCAGCGGGGAAATTTTCCGTATCGAGCTGTCCATTACGCCGGAAGAGCTCGACCTCCGGGCCCTGGAGCGACCGAAACCCCTTCAGGTCGCTCAGCTCCCAGCCCGTGTCACCATCGAAGCCCTGCCACGAACGCCCCAGCCCCTCCACCTCGGTTTCGGCCAGGTAGGATCGGGGCGCCTTCTGCGACAGGGTGACGTGGAACTTCACGCCGGTCGCCTTGTTTTCACCCACGGATTTGGTCACCCGCGTGGTGATCTGGCCCAGGGCCGCAATGCCACCGCACGCTTTGACATACCTGACCAGCACGTCCTCGGCCCGCCTCCAGTCATCGTATTCGACCTTCGAGGGCGCAAAGAATCCGGGCGGCACTTGCACGCGGTT
>CAZENI010000568.1:0-5382 GCA_964513055.1 uncultured Opitutus sp. | reverse complement strand
GAGCCGTCGCGGCTCAAGGGTTACACGGCTCGGCGGGGACGCCTCGCCCTACCTCCAGCTGCTTCGGGTCATGTTCTACAATGTCCGCCGACCTACACTAGGATTCACAAAATTGCCCGTCCGACACCGTCCGTCGCACCGGAATCGCGGCTCTCATCCGCCTGGCTCCTTCCTGAAAATCCTGTCTTCCATCCTGTGAATCCTGTCCAAAACAAAAACCATCCGTCGTCAGGCGAAATGCGAAGTCCTTCCCGTCTCCGTTGAGATTCTGACTTGGTGAAAGGTCGCTGTTCCCGGCTTCCTCCGTGACACCGATGCCACGCCCCACGCTCGCCCCGCTGCTCTGTCTCCTCCTGCTCGCCCTCACGACCGTGCGCGGTGCCGACGAGACGCCAGTGGTGCTCGCCGCGCTCGTCCGCCAGAACGACGCGCAGGTCGCCGCGTGGCTCGACGCGCTTCCGCCCCGCGCCGGCTCGCCGCGCGAAGCCTCGCGCCTCGTCAGGCTCGCCGCCGCCGCCCACGCCCAGCCCCTCTCGCGCCACCACCGGCAGCCCGCCGTGCGCGCGCTGCTCGAGCGTCTCGCGGCCTCGCTTGCCGCGCGGCAGAACGCCGACGGCTCCTTCGACGCCGAGGTCGTCGCCGGCAACCCGCAGTCGCCGCCCGACAGCGGCTTCGCGCTCCGCCACCTCGCGCTCGCCCTCGCGTTGCTCCGCGCCGACGCCGATCCCGCCGCTGCGCCAACGCGCGCCAGCCTCGAGCAATTGCTCGCCCGCGGCGCGCGGATTCTCCGCACCGGCGGCGTGCACACGCCGAATCACCGCTGGGTGATCTGCGGCGCGCTCGCGCACATCGAGGCGCTCGTGCCCGATCCGGCCAACGTCGCCCGGATCGACGACTGGCTCGGCGAAGGCATCGATCAGGATCGCGACGGCCAGTTCAGCGAGCGCAGCACGATCTACTCGGCCGTCACCGACGAGGCGCTGCTCGATCTCGCCGTTGCCCTGAACCGTCCCGCGCTGCTCGAGCCGATTCGCCGCAACCTCGAGTTCCTCCTGTGGTGCGCCGACCCGGATGGAGAACTGGATACGCTGGCCTCGCGCCGGCAGGACCAGCAGGGCCGCGAACCGCGGCGGCTTTCGGCCTACTACGTGCCCTTGCGCTACCTCGCGATCACGACGGGCGACGGCCGCTTCGCGGCGGCCGCGCGCGCGATCGAGCGCGACGACCTCGCCCGCATCACCGACCACCTCGCGGAGTGGATGCTGTGGCCGGTGCTGCGTCGTCCGTTGCCGCCGTCGGTGGCGCTGCCGGACGATTTCGCCCGGCATCTGGCGGACTCCGGCCTGCTGCGCATCCGGCGCGGACCGGTGAGCGCGAGCGTGTTTGGCGGCGGCGACTGGGCGCGGTTCCGCACCGTCGGCTCGGGCCTCTCGACCAACCCGACGTTCTTCCGTTTTCGTAAGGGCGCCGCGGTGCTGGAGTCGGTGCGGCTCACGCCCGGCTTTTTCAATCTCGGCCCGTTTCGCAGCGAGGGCATCGCCGTCTCCGCCGGCGGACGCGAGGCGCGCCTTTCGCAGACGCAGCGCGCGGCCTACTATCAGCCGCTGCCGGCGGAGGCGCGGCGTCCGGATGGCGGCTACGCGCTCACAGCCGATGGACGCTTCTACAGCCGCATGGATTTCCCGCGGCGGCCCCGCGACGAGAAGGAGCTGACCACGCGCGTGACGGTGCGCGAGGAGGCGGATACGCCCGGCGCGTTCGCGTTGGACTTCGACGTCTCCGGCACGGATGGCATCAGCGTGACGATCGAGTTCTGCTTCCGGGCGGGCGGTGTGCTGACGGGCACGGAGCCGCGCGCGGGTGAGGCCGACACGTTTTTCCTGAAGGAAGGGACGGCCCGCTACACGGTGGGCGCCGATACGATTGAGATCGGTCCGGGGCGGCACGGTCCCGCGCGCATTAGCATGGACGGCGAGGACTACACGTGGCGCAACGGTCACCTGAGGCCCGCGGGCGTGCGCGTTTACGTCACGGGCGTTACGCCCTTCCGGCACACCTTGCGCGTGCGGTGAGCGGGCCGGGGACGTTCGCGCGCCTTGACGCGCGGCTCGCTCCAAGAATCATCATGCAACGGCCGAGATTATCCATTCTCCTGGGCCGTGTTTGCCTCTAGCATCCCCAAACCTCTTCTCGCGCGCGGCGGGCGGCCTGCCGTCCACCGTGCGCGCCACCCCTTCCTCATGAAAAAACTCCTCTGCGCGCTCACCCTCGCGGTCGCCGGCGCCTCGCTCGCCGCTGCGGCCGAATCCTACAAAATTGCCGTCATCCCGAAGGGCACGACCCACGAATTCTGGAAGTCGATCAACGCCGGCGCGATGAAGGCGCAGCAGGAGCTGAAGGCCCAGGGCATCAACGTGCAGATCATCTGGAAGGGCCCGCTCAAGGAGGACGACCGCGAGCAGCAGATCCAGGTCGTCGAGAATTTCGTGGCGCAGCGCGTCAGCGGCATCGTGCTCGCGCCGCTCGATCGCAAGGGCCTTGTCGCCCCGGTCGAGATGGCCGTGCGCGGCAAGATCCCGGTCGTGATCATCGACTCGGGCCTCGAATCGAAACTCCCCGCGAGCTCCGTCTCCACCGACAACCGCGAGGGCGGCCGCATCGCCGCGCGCAATCTCGGCAAGATGCTCGGCGGAAAGGGCAACGCGATCATGCTCCGTTACGCGGTCGGCTCCGCCAGCACGGAGCAGCGCGAGGAGGGTTTTCTCGAGGTGATGA
The DNA here is from genome assembly GCA_964513055.1 of uncultured Opitutus sp. Taxonomy (GTDB): domain Bacteria; phylum Verrucomicrobiota; class Verrucomicrobiia; order Opitutales; family Opitutaceae; genus ER46. The sequence goes on along the minus strand of CAZENI010000568.1, from coordinate 2,607 downwards.
AGAAGGATTTCCCGGGCATCAAACTGCTTTCGACCGATCAGCACGCGGGTGCCACGCGCGACAGTGCCAAGCGCGCCGCGGAGAATCTGCTCAACCGCTACGGCCGGCAGGTAAACGGCGTGTTCGCCTCCAACGAGTCCGCCGCCGCCGGCATGCTGCTTGCGCTGCGCGATGCCGGGCTCGCGGGCGGCAAGGTGAAGTTCGTCGCCTTCGATTCGGGCGAGACGCTCAACGCTGGCCTCAAGGCCGGCGACGTGCAGGGCATGGTCGTCCAGAATCCTCTCAACATGGGCTACCTCGGCGTGAAGACGATGGTCGCGGTGCTGCAGGGGAAGAAAGTCGAGCCGTCGATCGACACGGGCGTGGGCTTCGTGACGAAGGAGAACTTCAACGCGCCCGAGATGGCGGACATCGTGAATCCGCCGCTGGACAAGTATCTGAAGTGAAAGGCGTGTTTCCTGAATTTCGACAGAATGAACAAAATGAACCGAAGGTTCGGAACGCTTCGGCCTGATTCTGTGAATTCTGTCCATTCTGTCTAAAACCACTGTGGCCTGATGACTCCTGCGCCTGCGCTCCGGTTGACCGGCATCGCCAAGAGCTTCGGAGCCACGCGGGCGCTGCGCGGCGTGTCGCTCGACCTCGCGCCGGGCGAGGTCCATGCGCTGATCGGCGAGAATGGCGCGGGCAAGAGCACGCTGATGAAAGTCCTCAGCGGTGCGCACGCGCCCGATGCGGGCGCGATGACGCTCTGCGGCGCGCCCTACGCGCCGGCCGATCCGCAGGATGCGCGCGCAAAGGGCGTCGCGATGATCTACCAGGAGCTGAACCTCGCGCTCCATCTCACCGCCCAGGAGAACATCCTCCTCGGTTCCGAATCCGCGCGGGCCGGCTGGATTGATCGCCGGGCCTCGCGCGAGCGCGCCCGCGCCGCCCTCGCGCAGCTCGGCCACGAGGACCTGCCGCTTGATCGGCTGGCGGGCACGTTCTCGATCGCGACGCAGCAGGTGATCGAGATCGCGCGCGCGTTGCTGGCGAAGCCGAAGGTGCTGATCATGGACGAGCCGACCAGCAGCCTGACCCAGGCCGACACCGAGCGGCTGTTTGTGACGATCGCCCGCCTGCGCGCGCAGGGCGTGAGCATCATTTACATCAGCCATTTCCTCGAGGAGTGCCGGCGCATCGCCGATCGCTACACCGTCCTGAAGGACGGCGAGACCGTCGGCAGCGGTGAAATCAAGGACGCCAGCCTCGACCGGATCGTCACCTTGATGACGGGCCGCGAGGTGAAGGATCTCTATCCCCGCACCGCCCACTCCGCGGGCGCCGTGGTGCTCGAAGTCAAAGCCCTCGCGAGCGCACCGCGGCTGAAGCAGGCGTCGCTGCAACTGCGGGCGGGAGAGATTTTCGGCATCGGCGGGTTGATCGGCGCGGGGCGCACGGATCTGTTGCGCACGATCTTCGGGCTCGACCGGCTCGAGGCCGGCCAGGTCTGCGTCGTCGGCGCGCCGGCTGCGGATCACACGCCGCGGGCGCGCTGGGCGCAGGGCGTCGGATTTCTCAGCGAGGACCGCAAGGAGGAGGGGCTGATGCTCTCGCAGTCGATCGCGGACAACATCACGCTCACGAAGCATGAGGCGTTCGGCCGCTGGGGCTGGATCAGCGGACGGCGGCAGCGGGCGACGGCGGCGCGCTGGATCGAGGCGTTGCAGGTGAAGTGCCGCGATGGCGCGCAGCCGATCGGCCAGCTCTCGGGCGGCAACCAGCAGAAGGTCGCGATCGCGCGGCTGCTTGAGCACCCGGCGCGGATCTTCTTGCTCGATGAACCCACGCGCGGGATCGACGTCGGCAGCAAGGCGCAGATCTACCAGCTCATCGGCGACCTCGCCGCGGGCGGCAAGGCCGTCATCGTGATCAGCAGCTACCTGCCGGAGCTGCTGGGCCTCTGCGACACGGTCGGCGTGATGTGCCGCGGCGAACTCGCCGCGATCCGGCCGCGCACGGAATGGACCGAAGCCGACATCATGCGCGTCGCGACCGGAAGCATATCGGATGAGATTAATTCAGAAGCCAAGAAACCATGAAGAAGACAAAACCTCCGGCGGGTTCGATTCCTGGTTTCCTGGCTTCTGAATTCCTCTCCTGCCTTTCCTCTGAATGAAAGACACCGCCAAGATGGTTCTCGCGAAGGCCGGTCCGTTTCTCGGGCTGCTCGTGGTGATCGCGCTCTTCTCGATTCCGAACGAGACCCGGGAGTTTTTTCTCACGTATCATAATTTCAAGACCATCTTCACCCAGACGGTGATCGTCGCGATCGGCGCGCTGGGGATGACGCTCATCATCGTCAGCGGCGGGATCGATCTGTCGGTGGGCTCGAGCATCGCGTTCACCAGTGTGGTCGGCGCGCTCCTGATCCAGAAAGGGTGGGGGCCCGTGCCCGCGCTCCTCGCGATGGTGGCATCGGGCGGACTGATCGGCCTGCTCAACGGCGCGGCGATCGCGGCGCTGCGGCTCGTGCCGTTCATCATCACGCTCGGCGCGCTCGGCGTGTGGCGCGGCTCGGCCAAGTGGCTCGCCGACAACCAGACCGTCAACTACGAGGCCTCG
>CAZENI010000567.1:1185-5383 GCA_964513055.1 uncultured Opitutus sp. | reverse complement strand
GGTTCAACGCGAACGGCTTCGACCCGAACCGGCAGTGGGACGAGGTGGACCTGCGCAGCAAGGCGTGGCTCGAGCGCAATCCGGAGATTTGGTATGTGAAGAAGGCCCTGCTGGCGCAGCACGCGCAGCAGCCGATCGCGATCGCGCTAAACCTGCACAACACCGAGATGAACGAGTATCTGGAGACGATGGCCGAGGCGGATCCGCAGCAGGCGATGATGCACCGGTTTTTCGAGCTGCTGGTGACGAAGACCACCTTCGATCCCTCGCGGCCGAAGCTCACGATCTTCAGTTCCGGTCCGGGCAACACGACGAACTCAATCTGGCGCGAGGCGAAGATCCCGATGGCGCTGATGGAGCAACGCATCGGTCCCGGCCGGAAGCTGGGACGCAGTGCCACGACGGAGGATCGCCTAGCGTTCGGCGAACAGTTGATCGCGTTGATGGCGGACGTGGCGCGATAGCCGGTCGGGCCGGCGGGCCGGGCGTCCCTGCCGCAGGATGAATTCGTTCTCGTTCCGCGGGCGGTGGCGGTCTTGAGTGCGGGGCGCCCGGTCAGCCTTCGCCCAGGCGCCGCACCCCGCGGTCAGTCGGGCGCAAGCGAACTTCGATGCACCCCATGTTTCTCCCTTCCGTCCGCGCCCTCTTCGTCCTGCTCGCGTTGCCGCTGGCGGTGGGAGCGCAGGCTCCGGCTCCCGGGGCCGCGCCGTCGCCGTTCCGCGATCTCGAGCGCTACTCGTTCGGCTACGCGTATGCCGGCAGCCAGCTCAAGGATCACATCTATGAACGCTCGCGCCGCTTCTTTGCCACGGGCGAGGCCCGGCGCGACGGCTTGCGCACGGCCGCCGACCTGCGCGCGCGGCAGGAGGAGATCCGGCGGGTTGTCGTCGACAACCTGGGCGGCCTGCCGTCTTCGGACTCGCCGTTGAACGCGCGCGTCACGGGCGTCGTGGAGGGCGACGGTTTCCGGATCGAGAAGGTCGTCTTCGAGTCGCGGCCGCGGCACTACGTGACGGCAAACCTCTACCTGCCGGCCAACCGACCGGCGGGCCGGAGCGCGGCGGTGCTCTTCCTGAGCGGGCACCACAACACGGCGAAGGTGGTGGCCGAATACCAGGGCGTCTGCCAGACCCTCGCGCGCGCAGGGTTGATCGTGTTCTCGCAGGATCCGGTGGGGCAGGGCGAGCGGCTGAGCTATTTCGAGCCGGCCACGCAGAAGAATCCCGTGGGGATCGGCACGCGCGACCATGACCACGCGGGGGCGCAATGCCGTTTCACCGGCGACACGCTCGCGCGTTACATGCTGCACGACGCGATGCGGAGTATCGACTACCTGGTGACGCGCCCCGAGGTCGACCCGGCGAAGATCGGCGTGACCGGCAACTCGGGCGGCGGCACGCAGACCAGCCTGGTGATGCTCGCCGATCCGCGGGTGGCCGCGGCGGCCCCGGCGACGTTCATCATGAACCGCGAGACCTATCAGCGCACGGGCCAGCCCCAGGACGCGGAGCAGATCTGGCCGGGGTTCACGGCGGCGGGCTTCGATCACGAGGACATCCTGCTCGCGCTGGCGCCCAAGCCGGTGTGCGTGCTCGCGGTGACGTCGGATTTCTTCCCGATCGAGGGGACGCGGCGCACGGTGGCGCGGGCGCGCCGGGGGTGGGAGCTCTCGCAGCGCGGCGCGGCGCTGGTGCTGGTCGAGGACGACGCCACGCACGCGTTCACCCCGAAGCTGGCGAAGGCGGCGGCAGCCTTTTTCGCGCAACACCTGCTAGGCCGGACTGCGGACCTCGCGGGTTTCGAGCCGAAGCCGTTTCCGCCGGAGCAGCTTCATGTGACAAAGTCGGGCCAGGTGCGGGGCGATTTCGCAGACGCGGAGTTTGTCTTCGAGGCGAACCGGGCCCGTCTCCAGTGGGCGGAGGCGGCGCGGGCGCGGCTGGCTCCGGAGGTCCGCGCGGCGCGCGCGCGCGACTGGCTGCGTGGCGAGGTCATGCGCCAGCGCGAGAGCTCGCCGCTCAACCCGCGGCGCATCGACCGGCAGCGGAACGCGGGGGCGTTCACCGTGGACATCGCGTTCTGGTATCCGCAGCCCAACCTCGCGAACCTCGGCATGCTCATCCGCCCGCGCGAACGGCGCGGCGAGGCGATGCCGGTGACGATCGCGATCTGGGAGGAGGGCACGGCCGCGCTGGCGAAGCACAGCGACTGGATCGCGGCGGAGACGGCGCGCGGCCGCGCTGTCTTCGTGGTCAACCTCTCCGGCATGGGGCCGCTCAAGCCGGACCCGATCAATCACGGGGTGATGAACGCGTTCTACGGCACGTGGCACAAGCTCTCGGACGATCTCGAGTGGATGGGCGACAGCATGGTGGCGCTGCGGACGTTCGAGGCGCTGAAGGCGATCGACGTGCTGGCGGAGTGGCCGGAATTGAAACGCGACGGCGTCCGGTTCTATGCGCACGGGCGCGTGGGGCTGCATGCGAAGCTCGCGGCGGCGATCGCGCCGGGCCGCGTCACGTGCGAGTGGATCGACGGCTTCACGTTCGCCGACTTCGTCCGCACCCGCTCCTACGACACGCGGGACATCAAGCCGTATTTTCTGCCCGGCGTGCTGCGGCATTTTGACACCAATGAACTGTAAGGCGCAGTCGTGAGAGTGGTCGTCTCGGCGGATCGGGAGCGCAACGGCGCCGCGGCGGCGGCGTTTGGTGCGGAACGACTGCGGGCGGTGCTGGCGGAGCGGGGCGAGGCGTCGATCATCGTCGCGACCGGGGCATCGCAGTTCGAGCTGCTGGCGGCGCTCGTGCCGGCACCGGACATCGCGTGGGAGCGCGTGACGGTGTTTCACCTCGACGAATACGTCGGTCTCTCCGTGACGCACCCGGCGTCGTTTCGGGCGTATCTTTGGGAACGGTTCCACCGCCGGCTGCCGCGCCCGCCGCGAGCGTTTCACTACGTGGCGGGCGACGAGGACCCGGCGCGGGAATGCGAACGGCTGGCGGCGATCCTCGCGCGGCATCCCATCGATCTCTGTTTCGCCGGGATCGGCGAGAACGCCCACCTCGCGTTCAACGATCCGCCGGCCGATTTCGAAACCGAGTCGCCTTATCTAGTGGTGACGCTCGACGAGGCGTGTCGCCGCCAGCAGCTCGGCGAGGGCTGGTTCCCGTCGCTGGACGCGGTGCCGCGCCAGGCGATCTCCATGTCCATCCGGCAACTGATGAAGTCGCGGACGATTGTGATCACGGCGCCGGATGCCCGGAAAGCGGGAGCCGTGCGCGCGGCGGTGGAAGGGCCGGTCACGCCCGCGGTGCCGGCGTCGATTCTGCAGCAACATCCCGACGTGCATGTGTTTCTGGATACGGCGGCGGCCGCCGGGCTGCGGCCGACCGCGGGTTGACGCGGTCGGAGCGAAGTCCGGTGGCGCGGTTTCGAGCACCGGGTGGTTAATGAGCCAGGATCGCGCCCGCCTCCGCGGCGGAGCGCGTGGTGAGATGCCTAGAATTGGCGACAGGCCTGAGGGGTTTACGATCTTGTAAGACGCACCTGCCCAGCTTCCTTTACATCCGCTGGTGTCCGAGATTGCGCCTGACCACGCGAACGAAGGAAACCACCTCAGGAGCCCGGAATGCATTGGCGTGCGATTCGGGCTCCTGCTGTCTCCGGACACCGCTAGGCGGGAGGCGAGTGACCGAGGCGCTTTCGGCGCCTGGACGCTCCGGTCCGGGGGGATGCCCGGCGAACCGTGCGTCGCCAAGCAGGTGGGTGGTCGCGAACTGCGGGTCGGTCGCGCGGCGGCGGCTGACGGGATGAACAAGCGGGCCGCGCGGGATAGCGCGGTCTCGTTCAGGGCTTGAGGTGCTGCAGCAGGAAGGCGCGCAGCGCCTTCTGGTAGTCGCCCTCGAGTCGCGGTTCGGCCATCGCGAACCACACCGTGGCGGACACGCCGGCGGCGTCGCAGGCCTTTTTCACCGTGCGGGCGTGGTTCGGATGATGCAGGTAGTGCCCGCGGTTCGCCAGTTCCCCGTCGGGCTGGCTTGAATACAGGAACACCGGCGGATCGTCGCGCGAGACGAGGCCGAGCATGTCGACGTCGTCGAGCACGGCCTGCATCGCGTCGAGCTCCGCCTCGGACTTCGCGCCGTAGAACGCCGGTAGCTCGCCGGGCCGGCTCCAGTCGCCGTTCGGCTTCCCGAGG
>CAZENI010000567.1:0-1175 GCA_964513055.1 uncultured Opitutus sp. | reverse complement strand
GGCCAGCGGCGCAGGTTGTAGGTTGCCTGAGTGTTGATTGCTCCGGCGGCGAGAAGGCGTGAGGACTGGCGCAGGACGGGATCCGGCGACTTGGGATCGGCGAGGTCCGGGTGGAACGCGAGCCAGAGCGAGGTGCCGGCGCCGGCGGAGCCGCCGTAGGCGGCGATGCGCGTGGCATCGAGGTGGTAGTCCTTCGCGTGCGCGCGGACGAACTGAATCGAGCGGGCGCAGTCTCGGAGGATGTCCTGGATCGGCGCGCTGTCGCGGAAGCGATAGTTGATCGCCATGAAGGATACGCCAGCCTCGAGACAGCCCTTGATCATGTCGCCGCCGACGCCGTTCTTGCTGCCGTTCACAAAGCCGCCGCCGTGGATCTGGACGATGAGCGGCGTGGGCGCAGCCGAGGGCGCGAGCCAGAGATCGAATTTGTTGCGCTCGTGCGGGCCGTAGCTGACGTCGGCGTGCGTGGGCGTGGGGCGCTTCGCGCCGGCGGGGCGCGGGCCGGTGCCTTCGTCGCCTTCAGGGACGTCGGACTTTTTCCCGCGGCGGATGACTTTCGCGTGGGCCTGCGCCTCCTCAAAGGTGAGCACGCCGTCCTTGTTGGCGTCGGCGGCCGGATAGCGCTTCAGGAGTTCCTGCAGGCGGGCGTCGGTTTCCGCGGCGAGGCCGGAGAGGAGCGGGAGGAGGAACAGGGCGAGCAGGCGACGGAGTTTCATGAGGCGGGGAGGAATTGGGGCGAACTTGGAGGCGTGCCAGGCCAGAGCGACTGATGTCTGCCCCGACTTGGAATCTTCCTGCCTCGGGGCGCAAGACGCGTTGCGGCGGCGGCCGTTTCGCGCGGCTCGCGGCGTGGAGAGACGACGAAGTCGGTGGAAGGCTGCGGACTCGAGCTGCGAAAAACCAGAAGCGATGGGCGACGGTTTCAAGTCACGCCGATCCACCGCGGAGGTGGCGGAGCAGCGCCTCGGCGCACTGGCGGGCGAACTCGGGGTCGTTGATCGCGAGTTCGGCGTCGACGACGGGGATGTCGGCGCGGAGGTGCGACTTCAACGACGTGAAGAGCGCGTCATCCGCGGCGCGATCATGAAACGGCTGGCCGGCGGCGCTGATGACGCTGATGGCCAGTCGCGGGATCAGCACGGTGACGGGCGCGGGGTAACGGTTGATCTTCTCCG
>CAZENI010000566.1:0-5396 GCA_964513055.1 uncultured Opitutus sp. | reverse complement strand
CGGTGGCCTCAACGTCAGCTCGTTCCACGGCGTGAAGCTGCTGCGTGTGACGGGCAGCGTCGGCGGCACGCTCGACCTCGGCGGGCAGAGCTCCAACTGCGAGACCGTGATCGACTTCTACGGCCGCAACAGCACGCTGCAGGACTGCGACCTGACCGTCGATCGTGTGAGGCTCAAGCAGTCCAAGTTCCAGACGTTCGTGCGCTCGCGCATCCGCGTCGTGGCCAACTCGAGCAGCCCCGACCAGCCGTGGGCGCTCTACAACTCGCAGGGCGGATACGCCGTCGACAGCCGCCTCGAGTCCACCAACAACAGCCCCAACACCGAGTGCAAGTCCACGTGGGACATGCGCGACTCGACCGGTGGCTGGTTCTTCCACCGCGACACGATCATGACGCACGACGGCACCGGCGCGGCCGGCTCCTCGCCGTTCTGGCTCTCCAACTCCGGCTGCGCCGCGACCCCCCAGTCGCGCAACACGTGGCGCGAGGTGCTCTTCGACCTCGACCACGACGTCAGCTCCACGATCGGCATGCTCGAGTACCAGGACGGCGGCTACGGCGACTCGCTGATCGCGTGCACGGTCATCAACCGACGCGCGGACCGCGCCGCGATCAACTACACGGGCAACAACCTCAACACGCACTTCGATCATGTGACGGTCTTCTCGGCGGGTCGGCTCGCGATCGAGGCGAACGGGCGCCCTGCGGCGGGCGCCAGCATCAAGGGCACGATCCTCGCGAGCCTGACGACGCCGACCGCGGGCAACCCGACGCTGCGCGTCGAGTCCGGCGTCACGTTCGATCGCAACCTGGTGTGGTCCGCGGGCGGCGACTCGACGCTCTCCGTGGACGTGGCCGGCACGACGTCGAGCCCGAGCGCGCTCGGCGTCGGGCGGTTCCGGTCGCCGCGCTTCACCGACTCGACGTCCACCGTGGGCGACTTCTCACGGCCTGACGTGCGGCCGCGACCGGAGAGCTGGGCGCTCGGCACGTACTGGCCCAACGGGGCAGCGGGCGCGTTCGGTGCGGGCAGCGACCCGCCGGGGGACCTCACCGCCCCCGACCAGGTCAGCGACCTCAACATCGAGAACGCCACCGGCAAGAGCCTCGACCTGAGCTGGACGGCGACGGGGGACGACGGCTCCACGGGAACAGCCACCTACTACGACTTCCGTTACTCGACATCGGCGATCAACTCGGGCAACTGGGCCAGCGCCTCCCAGTTCACCGGGGAGCCGACGCCGCAGGCCTCCGGGGCCTTCGAGGAGTGGACCACGCCGCAGGTGCTCTCACCGCAGACGACGTATCACGTGGCGATGAAGGCGTGCGACGACGCCGGCAATTGCAGCGACCTCTCGAACGTCGCGTCGGCCGCCACGCCGGACGACATCCGACCCGACTTCCCCTCGAACCTCGTGGCCAGCTACCACGCGCCCGGTGTGGCCAAGGTGACCTTCACCGCCACGGGCGACGACTCGCTGGTGGGCACGGCCACCACGTACGACCTGCGCTACGGCCTCGGAGCCAACTGGTTCCCCTCATCGGCTCTGTGGGACGCCGCGGGCGTGCAGGCGCGCACGTACCGATACGACCTCGAGCCGGCGCCGCGGGTCGCGGGGAGCGCTGAGACGATCTACGTCTGGGGCCTGCAGCCCGGGCAGGTCTACACGTTCATGCTCCGCGTCGTGGACGACGTCGGCAATCCCTCGGGCTACTCGAACGAGGACAGTGTCGCGATCCCCGCGATGGACGCCGCCGAGACCGAGCCCTATCCGCGCATCGGCATCTACAGCGTCGCCGGCACGGGCAGCGCCAATGCCACGTGGCCGCTGCTGAACCAGGCGCAGACCGCGCTGCAGACCGCCTATCTCGACTCGCTCGCTCGCTTCCCCGTGATCGCGCTGCCGCCGGCGTTCACCGACGACTCGAGCGGCACCGCGCCGCGCCACCTGGCGTTCGCCGCGCTGCGCTACCTGCGCCAGCAGAACCCGACGATCAGGATCCTCGCGGGCAACAACGGCACCGTCGGCTACGTCGGCAACTGGAAGACCGCCGACTCGACCAAGGCCTTCGCCTACTACCACAAGCAGGTGCGCGCGATCGACAGGGCGACCGGCGACTCGCTGCGCTATCTGCTCTCGACGACGGGTGGCGGGCAGGTGGTGGACTCCAACGGCGGCTCGCCCGGCGGCTACGGCGCCGAGTCCACCTACGTCAGTCCGCTGATCCGCAAGAAGACGCCCGGCTGGAAGCAGCACATGTGGGACGTCGATCGCACCCAGACCTTCGGCGGGCAGGGCTCGACGCTCTCGAACCTGAACATCACCGACCCGCGCGTGCGTGACTCCCTGGTCGCGGTCGAGATGCGCCACCACGTGCTGCGTGTCGATCCGGCGACGGGGCAGTTCGCCTACGACGGGTTGATGAAGGACCTCAACCAACCGGACTTCTACCAGGCGAACCACAGCAACACCACGTCGCCCTGGCTGGGCGTGGTCGACAGCGTCGACTACTCGCGCCTCGGCTTCGCGAGCCGCATCGCGTTCGACTCCTCGTGGGTGCAGGCGCACCACCACATGCTGCGTGCGCTGCGCCGCGCCTGCATCGAGGGCGGGCGCCCGACGTTCATCATCACGGGCAACTCGCGCTCGGGCATCGCCACCGCGACGCAGAACGGCTGGATGCGCGAGGGCTGGCCGGGGCAGCAGGGCGGCACGTGGCACACCAACATGCTCAAGGTGCCGGGCGGACAGATCAACGACGCCGAGGCGTTCGGGTTCAAGCCGCAGATGAGCTGGGTGTTCGACTTCCCGGCGACCTCCGGCAACGACTCGCTCGCCGCCGACTCGACCATCTACAGCGACTTCAACTACCGCCAGTTCCGGTACGTGCTCGGCACGGCGTCGCTGACCGGGGCCCGCGCCGTGTTCCAGCCGCCCTACGCATCACTCGCTCGCGCGGGAGTGGGGCCGCGCTGGTACGGCTCCTGGTGGTTCGACGAGTCCAGCGTGATCAGCGGCGCCTCGACGAGCTCGCGCCTGGGCGTCGGCTGGCTCGGCCTGCCGCTCGCCCGGTTCCGTCAGACGAACCCGCTCCACGGCTCCGGCACCGGGCGGCACGCACTGGCCGACGCGCAGGGTGGTGTGGGCGACTTCGACGACGCCGGCGACATGTCGTCATGGAGCCTGAGCGGCAGCGGCACTCAGGGGCTGGTCTCGCGCGTCGTCGACACGACCTACGCCGGCGCCGGCGCACTCCGGATCCGGATCGGCACGCGCCAGAGCGTCGACTGGCAGGCGGGCGGGTTCAGCACGCAGGACGGCAACTACACGAACGGCGACACCGTCTCGGTCGAGTTCTGGGGCCGCGCGAGCGCGCGCCTGCCGATGAGCGTCGGCGTCCGCGACTCGGCCAGCGGCGCCAACATGCTCAACGTCGCGGCCGGCAACAAGGTCTGGTTCGACACCACGTGGACGCATCATCGACTCGTGGGGACCGCCACGGCCACGAGCAGCGGCGGGCCGTACTTCTGGGCGGGCGACACGACCGGCACGTTCTGGGTCGACGAGGTCAAGGTCATACGCGGGCGCCCGCGCGGGGGGCTCTTCTACCGCGAGTTCGAGAACGGCGTCGTCGTCGTGAACCCGTACGCGAGCGTGGACACGTTCACCGTGCCCGCCGACATGGTGCGACTGACCGGGATCTCCGGGCGCGCGGCGAGCGTCAACAACGGCGCGACGATCGCATCCGGCGGGGGAGTGCCGGTGCCCGCGGGCGACGCGGTGTTCCTCTTCCGCTCGAGCGCGCTGGACAACGCAGCTCCCGACGCGATCGCCGATCTCGCGATCGTGGGGCGCGGCCTCACGCGGCTCGCGGTCGCATGGACCGCCCCCAGCGCCGACGGCGCGGCCGCGTACGCCTACGAGATCCGCTACTCGACGTCGGCGATCGACGCCGGCAATTGGTCGAGCGCCGCGATCGCGCCCGATCCGCCGACGCCGGCGGCGCCGGGAGTCCTGCAGGGCTACGTGATCCCGGCGCTCTCACCGCTCACGACGTACCACGTGGCCATGAAGGCACTCGACAAGCCGGGCAACGTCTCGGCGCTCTCCAACGTCCCGCAGGGCGCCACCAGGCGCCCGAGCGACGACGACTGACCCGAAGGAGGCTCCCATGAGCCGAGCCAGCGCAGCAGCGGTGATCCAAGCGGGCATCACACTCGTCGAGCGGTTCAAGTTGACTACGGCTGTCCACGCGGAGGTGGCGGTGCTCGAGGAGAAGCTCGTCGAGCACGCGAACACCCCCGACGACGACGGCGACGGCGCCGGCGATCTCGCCGGCGGGGACGGCTCGGGGACGTCGGCCACGCAGTGACGCGGATCGTGGGCCGCCGTCCGGAGCGGCACCCAGGCTGACACCCGGGTGGAGGGGACCGGGCCAAGCGGCTCACGATCGGCTTCATCCATCACCAGGGGGGCAACATGGATCTCTCGAATCTCCTGTCGTACGTGCAGCTGGCCGTCACGGTCAGCATCCCGATCCTCGGTCGCATGATCCTCACTCGGTTGCGCACGCCGAGCGACGTGGACCGGGCCCAGCAGCTCTCGATCATCGCCAACGCCGCCGCGGCGTTGATCGTCATGCGCAATCCCACGAGCAACTGGCGGATGCTGCTCGAGCAGACGATCAAGCAGATCAGCGCGGCCGCGGGGCTCTCGACCAGGAACGCCGCGGCGATCGAGCGCGAAGCGGCCGCGGCGCTGATGCGGGCCGGGATCAAGCCGGGCAACTGAGATGCCCGACGACCGCGACGACACCGACGTGCTCGTCGAGTTCATGCGCCTGCGGGGCGAGGTGCAGGCCGCGATCCAGCTCAACACGCAGGCGATCGCGGCCAACACCCTCGCCACGCAGACGCTCGCCGAGCGCCACGACTCGACGGTGCGCGTGCTGGTGTGGGCGCTCATCGGCTCCCAGCTGGGCGCCGAGACGCTGCGGGTCCTGGCCGAGTACTTCCTCAAGCTGGGCGGCGGCTGATGCGTGCGGCCCCGGTCGACCGCTGCGAGCTGCGGGCCCTGCTGCGCACCGCGAGCGGCCGGCGTCACATCCGCGGCCGGCCGCACCGCTTCGCCAGGCGCGACGCGCTCATGCTCGAGCTGGTCGCCGTCGCGGGCCTCTCGGTCCACGAGCTGCTCGCGCTCCGCGTGCGCGACCTCCCGCCGGACGCCTCGGATCCGACTCTGACCGTGGCCGGCCGGGTGGTGCAGTCCACGCGGCGCGTCGAGGTGCCGTGGCGCCTCGGGCTCCGGCTGTGGAGCTATGCGACGCGCCACGACCTGCGGCTCGAGGACCGGCTGTTCCCGATCAACGTGCGGCGCGCTCGCGCGGTGTTCC
>CAZENI010000565.1:0-5398 GCA_964513055.1 uncultured Opitutus sp. | reverse complement strand
TGAGCGTTTCGTCCGACGCCGCGAGGCGCAGCCACGAAAGCCTCACGGCTTCCGCCACCGGAAAAGTCCTTTTTCGAGGCCCTCTCAGTTGTTGACTTCGTAAACTTCGACGAGTGCCACGCCCGTTGCCGAGCCCTTGCCGCTGACCTGCGCCGTGTAGTTGCCGGGCTCGAGCGTGATCAGCAGCGAAGCGTCGCGACTCGACGAGGGCAGCGCAAACGCCCCGACCGACACCGCCGCCGTTGAGACATCCGAAGCGGAGACGCTCGCGCCGGACACACTCCAATCATCGTTGGTCGCGAGCGTCCGCGAGCCGGAGAGCAGCGAAAGCACCGGATCGGCGAGCGCGTCGCTGACGCCGAACGTGGTCAAGGTCGGGCCGACCGCGCGAATCAGCAGGCGTTTGGGGGCATTGCCCGTGACGACGATGCCCGCGATGAGCACGTCATCCGCCAGGCCCACGCGGCCGCGGGTAGCGATGTTGATGAGGCGGGGCGACCCGCTCGCGTCGTTTTCACCGGCGTCATACACTTCGACCAGCGCGACGCCACCGCCGCCGGTCGCCGGTGTGACCTGGGCCGTGTAGCCGCCCGGCTCGAGCGTCGTGAACAGCACCGCGTCTTTCCCCGGGTTCGGCAGGCCGAACGCACCGAGGCGCGGGGTGACGGCGACGATGGCGCTCGCGGGGGACTCGGCGCTCCAGTCGTCGCTCACCATGAGTTGGGTGCCACCGCGGAAGAGGGTGAGCCGCGGATCGGCCAGCGCGCCGACCAGCCCGAAATTGCCCAAGGCCGGCCCGATCGCGCGCACCAGGACGGTGCGCGGGGCGTTGCCCGAAATCACGAAGCCCGCGATGATCGCGTCGGCGCCGGATCCCACGCGCCCGCGCGTGGAGATGTTCGCCAGCCGATCCGTGCGTGCCACGCCCTCTCGCAGCCCGGCAAACACCGTGCCCGAGAACGTGCCGCGGTCGGCGGTCGCTGCGAGGCTGCCGATGCCGACGTTGATCGTGACATCGAACCTGGCTCCGGAATTCAAAGGGAGCGAAACGCGACTGGCGGCGTCGAGCGTGCCGACGCCACCATCGACCGTGGTGCCGGTCTGCGCCACGACCAGGGCCCGCCCGTCGGCGGCCACGATCGCGTAGGCCGCCCCGACCGCGCCGTTCGTCGCGGAGGCCTGGTAGTAGCCGGTCCCCGACTGCCCGCCGGACGTGCGACTGCCGGTGAAACCGGCGTTCAACGACGCGATCGATCCCGCCAGCGAACCGTCGGCTCCGACTGCGCCGGCAATCGTGCGGCTGGCGCCCGTCGCGAGGTCGCGGGCGGACGCGACAAAGGTGCCATCGGCGTTCAGCGTGACATTGGCGGCGACCAGGGCGGCCCGCGTGCCTTCGATCTGCGCCACGAGCACGGCGGTGCCGTCCGCACGCACATACAACGCGAGGTCGCCCGCGGGATTCGAGATGCGCGCGAAATAGACCCCGCCGGGCACCAGCACGCCCGGGGGCGCCGTGACGCTGAGGTTGGAGTCGACAAACGAGTAAGAGACGAAGCCCTGCACCGAAGTGACGATGACGAGTTGCGAGTCCGAAAGCGCAAAGATCCGCAGCGGCGTGCCGCGCACGCTGGCGCTGCCCGACTGGAGGTAGGTCACGCGCGTCCAGCGCTGCACCTCCGCCTCCCCGGTCAGGCCGACGCGCAGCGTATACAGGCCACCCGGCAACCATGCCGCATCGATCACGTTGTTCGCCAGGGCGCCGACCTGGGCGAGGTCCGCGTTCAGCACCCGGCCGTTGCCGGTCGCGATCAACGTGTATTCCGGATTGAAGCGCAGGGGCGCGGAGACGGTCGCGCCCGTGTTGCCGGTGCTGGACCCGGACGGCAGCGCACCGCTCGCGGGAATGGTCTCGTAGCGCAACGACGCGCTGCTGAAGGGATCCGTCGAGTAAAGCCGCCGGGTCGGCGGGCTCCATGCCATGCCGGCTCCGTTGTAGATCGATCCCTGCGAGATGGAGACGGTCTGCCCTTGGCTGTTGAGCACGGTGCGGAAATCACCGCTGTCGGAGTAGTTCCGTGCGTTGATCATGATGAAGTCGCCAAGGTCGGTCATGGCCCAAACCCGGTTGCCGATCGCGGCGACGGGCCGTTCTGCCGTCGCGGACGTCCGCAATGGGACTTCCGTGATCGTGCCGTCATCGTAGCAGAATAGCGCGCGGGTCGCGCCTTGGGTCTGCGCGGCAAACAGCGGCTGCCCGCGGAGCGCGATCGGCGAAAGATAACTGCGCGACACGGTGGACCAGCGCAGCACCGCCTGCTTGCTCCGGCTGAAAATGCCCACCACACCATCGGCCCCGGCATAGATGCCATCGATCGAAAAGCGCTCGCCGGCGTTGAGCGTCACGGTCACCGGCGGGTTCGAGGTGAATGTGCTGCGCGCGACCCTGGAGACGTTGAAGCGGGAGCCGGCGGCGGTGGCCGCACCAAACGCGAACACATTACCAGCATGCGCAAACACCCGCGTGGCCGTGAAGCCGAGGCTGGCGCGCCCGCTTTCGAGGAAATTACCGCCGCCCAGCAGGTGAAGCGTGCGATCACGCAATGCCACCGGGACGTTGTCCGCGAAGAATGTCAGGTCATTGACCGCGGTGCCCAGCGAACCGGCAAAGCCGAGATCGGCCGCCCGGTAGATCGTGCCGCCGCTGGAGATCACGAGATCTTCGGCCGGCGTCACGAACACCGTGGTCCCTCCCGGGAGCGAGTAGAAGTAGAGACCGCCCGTCGCCACGGGCGTGATCGCGGTCAGCCGGCCGTCGCTCCCCGCGGTCGCACCCTGCGGCGCGCCCTGGGAGAATGAATTCGACGTCGTGCCGAACACGCGCCGGCCGGTGGGTGCCACCACGGCATCGGAGAACGCGAACGCGGACGTTGGGCCCGCCGCCAGCGTGCTGCGCCGGATCGACGCCAGGGCCGTCGTGCTGGAGGACGAAGCGGAGGAGGTGGTGTTGTAATAGAGGAAGTCGTCGACCGCGAAGAGCACGGTGATGTTCGCCACGGTATTCGTGATCGGCGTGTCCGCCGCCAAGTCGCTGCCGCGCCGCACCAGGGCCCGGCCGTAGGCAATGTAGACACCCTCGTTCGTCGGCAGGAAGGCCGTGGGCACCTGCGTCTCGCTGAGAATGACGGTCGGGAGCCATTGCTCGATCGCCATATCATACCGCTCGATCCGGCCCGGCGAGGTCGCGAGAAAATAGATCGTCGTCCCCAGCTGACGGGCCGACACCCATGGTGGCGGCGTCGGATTGCCGCTGCTCGTCGAACGCGTCAGCCGCGCGGGCGTGGACACGACGACGCCGCCGTCATTCGCCACGACGACGTAATAGCTGGCGTAGTCGGCCTCGGTGACGCGCGCGATCGAGTAGGAGGAACTGGTCGCCCCCGTGATCGGCACGCCCTCCCGCATCCACTGATAAGTGAATGGGCCGGACCCGTTCATGCTGACGCTGAACGACGCCGAATCGCCGAGCGCCGCGCTCCGACCCGAGTTGGAGGACGAGAATGTGGGCGGCGCGGGCGGCAGCACGATGAGCCGTGCGGTGTCGCTGCGCACGGTGCCGCCCGCGCCGGTGATCACCACGCTGTAGTCGCCGGCGTCGGTGTCGCGCAGTTGGTTGAATGAGAGGCTGCTCGACGTCGCCCCGGAGATTGGCCCGCCGTTCTTCAGCCATTGAAACGTCAGGTTGCCGGTGCCGGAGGACGAAACGCTGACGCTGAACGAAGTCGACAACCCCGCTGCAACCTGCCGATCCACCGGCTGGGTGCTGATGGTCGGCACGGCGGCGGTGTTCACGGTGATGATGGCGGCGTTGCTGGTGACGTTGCCGGCGCCGTTGGTCACAACCACGGAGTAGGTTCCGCTGTTCGCCGGCGTGGCGCTGGACTGAAAATAGCTGCTGGAGGTGGCGCCGGTGATGGCCACGCCGTCCTTGAGCCACTGATACGTGAAGGGCGAAGTGCCGGAGACCTGGACGCTCAGGCTGAAACTGCTGTTGAACCCGACCGTCTGCGCGACGGGCTGCGTCGTGATGGTCGGGGCGACCGCGGGCGTGACCGTGAGCGTGGCCGACGCGCTGGTGACGGGGCCGGCGGCATTGGTGATGGTGACCGCGAAACTCCCCGCGTCGGCCGTGGTCGCGCGGGCGATCGAATAACTGCTGTTGGTCGCCCCGGTGATGGGGGCGCCATTCTTCAGCCACTGGTAGGTAAGCGGCGAACTGCCATTGGAGAGGGAGACGGAGAAACTGGCCTGCTGGCCCTGCGCGATGGTGACCGATTCGGGGGCGCGGCCGATCGTGATCGGTGTGGCCGCATTCACAGTGATGACGGCCTCGCGGCTGGTCGCCGAACCCACGATGTTTGTGACGGTGACGGAGTAGCGCCCCGCGTCCGCGACCGCGATCGACGTGAACGTCAGTTGCGCGCCGGTGGCGCCCGCGATCGGCGCGCCGGCCTTGAGCCACTGGTAGGTGAACGGCGACGACCCGGAGTTGATGCTCGCCGAGAGCGACACGGACTGCCCCTGCGTGTAAGTCGAGTCGCTGGGCGAGAAGTTTGAAAGCACCGGTGGAGTCGCGGCGTTCACGGTCAGAGAAGCGGAAGCGCTGGTGACCGATCCGAGGGAATTTCCCACCACGACCGCATAAACGCCGGCGTCAGCCGTCGTAATATTTGTCAGGGGGAGCGTGGCGTTGGTGCCTCCGGCGATATCAGCGCCGTCTTTCCGCCATTGGTGCGTGCGTGGGTAGCTGCCGGACGCCGCGAAACTAAACGTCACGGTTTGTCCCACCTGCACGACCGTGGCGCGCGGCGGCGTGGTGATTACAGGGGGAGCGGCAGGCCGCACTGCGACTTCCGTGGTGGCGACGCTGGAGCCGCCCGCGTTCGTGACTGTGACGGCGTAAGTGCCGGCATCCGCCGGCGTGGCGGCGGGCAGCACGTAGCTGATGGCTGTGGCGCCTGCGATGTCGGATCCCGCCTTGCGCCATTGATAGTTCTGGCCGGTGCCTGTGCCGCTAAAGTTCACCTGCAGCATCACCTGCTGCCCAAGTTCCACGTTGCCGCCGCCAGAAATTCCGATCAAAGCCGGTGGGGTGATCGGCGTGGTTTGCGCCTCCAACCTCGCCGCGAAAAGAACTAACGCAAGGAATCCGAGTCGGAGTCGCAGAATCATCACTGACCGTTATCCGCGCTCGCTCCCGGACTTCAAGACTCCCGCGACGATTATCGCGCAGATAATATGGGCCATATAGTGCTCGACTATCGCTTTGGAGTGCGGCTGCGACGCGCCACCGCCCGCGACCGCGCCGGCAACACCGCGGGGAAACAGGAGGTGCGGCAGC
>CAZENI010000564.1:1160-5424 GCA_964513055.1 uncultured Opitutus sp. | reverse complement strand
CTGGTCGTGCCGGCAGTGGTGATCGCGTTGCCCTGGTGGTGGGTCTGCGGGCTTACGGCGGCGCAGACGGCGGTGGTGGTGGTGCAGACGGCGGCTTGGCAGGTGGCGGTGATCACGCTCGGCTTCAGCGCGGCGGCGGTGTCGACGAGTCTCGGGCGCGGCTTCGTGGGACTGATCGCGGCGGGGGCGGGGCTGATGCTGGCAAACGGAGCGCTGAGCACGATGTTTCTGCACGGCGCGGGGATGCCGCTGCAAGCGGCGCTGTGGCAGTTGCCGTTGCTGTTGCCGGTGCTGGCTGTGGCGGCAGCGTTGCCGTTCTTCACGCGCGAGGCGCGACACGGCAGACGACTGATTTTCGCGGGAGTGGTGGTGGTGCTGACGTTGCCCCTGGCCTTTGTGGCGGGCGGGGTGACCTGGCCGCAGCCGTCGCCTGGAATCAAGCGGACGGAGGCGGTCACGCTGACGGATGATCCGATGGTGCAGGTGACCTGGCAGTCGGCGACCATGCGTCGGTTCGATGCGGGGCCGTCGCTGTCGTGGAGGGTGCAATTCCGATTCGCCGTGACGGGCGTGCCGGCGGGGCGGGTGGTCGGTGGCGAAGCGTGGCACGAATGGAAACGGCCGGACGGGAGCGTCGAGCGCGCTTGGTCGGCCATTGGCCGATCGGGCGGCGGCGGGCTGGCGGTCGACGCGGTGAAACATCCGGAACTCGCAGGGAAGCCGGACGGCGAACGGCGGCCCCAGACGCTTTATTCGACCGTGTGGCTTTCGCCGAGTCAGGCGACGCTGCTGCAGTCTGGCGCAGTGGCTTATCGCGCGCGGCTAAGTCTCCACCTGGTGCGGCCGGACGTGCTTTTTGTCGCGCCGGCGACGGGCGGCACGTGGCAGGCCCGCCAGGGCCACGGCGGGCGCGTGGTGGAGGTCGAGCGCAAGGCGACGGAGCGCAAGGTGCAGTTGTTGGAGAGCGAGCCGCTGGACCTCTGGCGGGAAGTGCGCCGGGCGCTGGCGCGGACGGGAGAGCCGGATTTCGAGAAGACTTATGTCGTGCACAACCCGCGGCGCGACTTCGCCACGACCTCGTGGGGGGCGACGCGCCCGGCGGTGACGATCGGCGGAGTGTCTTTGCGGATGCGGACGCTAGATTTGTTCAACCCGACGGTGGTGCGCGAGGGACAGCACGTCTCGACCCATGCGGATTGGGCCGAGACGTCGACGATCGCGGCGGTGACCTATCGCGAGGCGGCGAGGCTGGAGCGGACGGTGACGAAGGAGGCGTTGACGGTGCAGGTAGGATCGCGCTGACGAAGGCGGGCGGCGCGAGCGCGGGGCGAGAGAGGCGGAAACGAAAACCCCCGGTGCCTCGCAGCACCGGGGGTTCGCTTCAGATTTCGGCCGTCGCTGGCTGACGTATCGGCCGAAAAGGGGCGGTTGGAGCGCGTTGGGGACAACGCGCTCCACCTTCGATCAAGGAACCTCGTAGATCTCGACGAGGGCCTCGCCGGCGGTCGTGCCGCTGCCGGCGGTGATTTGCATCGTGTAGCTGCCGGGATCGAGCAGGGCCAGGGTCGAGGCGTCGGCCGAGCCGCCGTCAAGCGCGAAGGCGCCGACGAACTCGCGCGCGGTGAGCATCTCGGTGACGAAGTCGGCGCCGTTCCAGTCGTTGTTCACGAGGACGGAGCGGTTGTTGCTGTCGAAGATCTCGAGCTGGGGATCGGCGATGGTGTTGCCGACGCCGAAGGCCGCGAGCTGCGGGCCGATGCCGCGGGTGAGCAGCGTGCGCTTGCCCTGGCCGGCGATGTTGAGGCCGAGGATGAGCGTGCTGTCACCGGAGCCCGTGGGGCCACGGACGGAGACGTTGGTGAACTTGCTCGCGCCGGTGACGTTGCCGGCGTCGTAGACTTCGAAGAGGACGATGCCGCCCTGGTTCGTGTTGCTGAAGACGTGGATCGAGTAGCCCTTGCCGGCGTCGAGTTCGAAGACGGCGGCGGCGTCGCGGCTGTTGGCGGGGAGGTTGAACGCGCCGACGGCGCCGAAGACGGCGGCAGTGCCGGCGGCCCAGTCGTTGTTCTCTGCGATCTTCGTGCCGCCATCGTAGACCTCGAACTTCGGGTCGGCCATGGTGCCGCCGACGCCGAAGGCGGCGAGGCCGGGACCGACGGCGCGGATGAGCACGCGTTTCTTGCCGGTGCCGGAGATGTAGACGGCCGGGATGACCTTGTCGCTGCCGCTGATGGCGATGCGGCCGGAGAGGTTGCCGAGGCGCGAGGCGTCGGGGTTGAGCGTGACCGTGGCGGCCGTGGTGGTGACGGTGGAGCCGCCGCCGGTGAGGCGCACGGAATACTGGCCGGCGTCATTGGCGTTCACGTTTTGCCGGAGGAGGATCGCGCCGGTCTCACCGGCGAGGACGGTGCCGTTGCGGAGCCACTGGTAGCTGATGCCGGTGCCGACGGCGGAGGTGGCGAGGGCGAAGGTGCCGCCGGGCGCGACGACCTTGTCGACGGGCTGCAGGACGATCTGCGGGGCGTTCGCGGTCGCCGGCACGGTGAGCGTGCCCGCGGTGAACGTCTGGGTGCCGCCGGGGCTCGTGACGCGCACCGTGTAGGTGCCGGCGACGGCGGCGGTGACGGAGCTGACGACGTAGGGATTGGCGGTGGCGCCGGCGATCGAGACGCCGTTGCGGAACCACTGATACGTGAACGGCCCGGTGCCGGTCACTGTGATGGGCAGCACGAAGCGGCCGCCGAGGACGACGTTGAGCGACGGGGCGCGGAAATCGGCGGGGAGCGCGGGGGCGACGGCGGCGGCGGCCGTGGTGAACGCCGTGCCCGCGGAGCCGGCGAAGGAGAAGCTGCCGCCCCAGCCGCCCCAGGAGGAGGTGGTCACGCCGTTGCGGGTGGAGGCGGGATAACTGCTCTGGCCGGGGAGGATGGTGACGGTCACGGTCTTGGTTTCGCCCACGGCGATGACGCCGGCGTGGACGGCGGCGCGGGCGACGCTGGAGTCGTCGGTGTAGACATCGGTGCCCCAGACGGCGCCGGAGCTGGCGCCGGTGAGGACGAACTCGAAGGACTGGCCGTTGCGGCTGCGGTAGCCGGTGAGGTTGACGGGCGCGCCGATGACGTTGGCGGCGATGGCGGCGGCGGTGTTCACGCCGGTGGCGGCGGTGCCGACGGAGCCGCCGGAGCTGAGGGTGGTGACCTCGGCGGCGGTGAGCGCGCGATTGAAGACGCGGACCTCGTCGAGGTCGCCCTGGAAGAGATCGAGGCCGTTGTCGGAGCCGGCGATCATCAGCATGGCCGAGCCGAACGTGCCGAGCGGGCGGCGGCCGGTGGTCGTGGTGGAGAGATTGCCGTTGATGTAGATGCGCGTGGTCGAGCCGTCGTGGGTGACGGCGACGTGCGTCCAGGTCGTCGGACTGGTGGGCACGGCGCCTCCCGCGGAGAAGGCGGGTTGGTAGGAGCCGTTGCCATCCTGGAGGAAGGCGACGCGGCGCGGGTTGGTGCTCGTGCCCTCGAGGAAGGTGCCGTAGTAGTGCGACGAACTGCCGGCGGGGCCGACGGAGACGAGGCGCGGGTTCCACGAGCCGCCGCCGGTCGGGCGGACGAAGAAGGAAAGGCTCGAGGTGGTGGAGGAGAAGCTGCTGTTGACGAGGGCGCGGAGGCGCACGCCGGCGGTGCGCAGCGCGCCGGCGCCGACGCGGCCGTCGACGCGGGTGACGGTGCCGTTCACGGGCGAGAGCGTGTAGCCGCGGCCCGAGTCGTCGCGGAGAAGATTCGTAGCGTCATTGAAAGAGTAATACGCGAGCAACTCGCCCCCCGTCGTGCCGCCGCCGCCCGTGCCACCGCCGCCGGTGCCGCCCCCGCCGGTCCCGCCGCCCCCGGTCCCGCCGCCGCCGGTCGCGGCGGTGAAGGAGGTGCTGCCGTTAAGACGGAACGACGTGGTGCCGTTGCTGCCGGCGACGGGGTCGCCGTAGGCGGAGCTGAGCTGGTTGTTGGCGATGGTCGCCGTGCGGATGTTGAGGGCGGCCAGCGCCGAGCCGCCGCTGAAGGTGACGGCGCCCGTGGCCGACACCGTGCCGGTGAGGGTGCCGGCGAGGGTGATGGCGCCATCGGCGGTCACCGTGGCGATATACGCGCCGGCGGCGGACTCGATCGTGCCGACGATGGGCACGGTGACGCGGGTGTTAATCGTGCCGATGTAGGTGCCGGCATACTGGGCCTGGGCATGGAGCGAGTGGGTGAGAAACGAAGCGGCGAGCAGCGCG
>CAZENI010000564.1:0-1150 GCA_964513055.1 uncultured Opitutus sp. | reverse complement strand
CGGAAGCAGACGACGGATCAGGGGAGTGTGCATAGGGCTGAAGCGGTGAAACCGCGCTCAGTCTAGCCACTCGGGGAAGGACTGGGGATACGCATACGTGCGTATGCGCGAAGTCCGGAGCAGCGGCTTGAGGTCAAGCCGCTCCACCTCGATCACGGCATTTCGTAGACTTCGACGAGGGCCACGCCGGTGGTGCCGCCAACGCCGCTGACCTGCGCGGTGTAGCTGCCGGGCGCGAGCGTGACGAGGAGGACGGCGTCGCGGCTGGTGGCGGGAAGCGGAAAGGCGCCGACCGACAAGAAGGCGCCGGCGAGGGCGGGTGTGCCGTCCCAGTCGTCGTTCTCGTTGATGCGCGTGGCGCCGCTGTAGAGTTCGAGGCGGGGATTGGCGAGGACGCCGCCGACGCCGAAGGCGGCGAGCGTGGGGCCGACGGCGCGGATGAGGACGGACTTGGACGTCTGGCCGCCGATACTGAAGCCGGCGATCAGGATATCGCCGCCGGCGCCGACCTGGGTGCGGGCGGAGACGTTGGTGAGCCGCGGGGTGGTCGCCGTGTAGTCGGCGGAGGGCGTGGCGTCGTAGATCTCGGCGAGGGCCACGCCGGTGCCGCCGGTCGCGCCGGTGATCCAGACGCTGTAGCTGCCGTTGGCGAAGGTGGAGCTGTAGAGGGCGGCGTCCCGGGAGTCGGGGCTGCCGTAGGCGAAGGCGCCGACCTGGGCGCCGACGGCGGCGATCTGGGCGTTGCCGGCCCAGTTGTCGTTTTCGCTGATGCGGGTATTGGCGCTGTTGTAGAGTTCGAGCCGGGGGTCGGCGAGGACACCGGGGACGTTGAAGAGGCTGAGGGCGGGGCCGACGCCGCGGAGGAGCACGGGTTTGGTGCCGGTGGTGCCGTTGCCGCCGATGGCGACGCCGACGATGAGCGTCTGGGCGCCGGTGCCGGCCTGGGAGCGGATCGCGAGGTTCGTGATGCGGCCGACGTCCGTGGTGGTGACGACGCGCAGGGAGGCCGGCGCGCTGACGACGGCGCCGGCGGAGTTGGTGATATCCACGGTGTAGCTACCGGCCGTGGCCTCGGTGGCGCGCGCGACGGTGTGGCTGCTGCCGGTCGCACCGGGGATGGCGGCGCCGTTCAGTTTCCAGACGTAGCCCA
>CAZENI010000563.1:0-5444 GCA_964513055.1 uncultured Opitutus sp. | reverse complement strand
CCCTCCGCGGGCGATGCGAACGGCGGACCGCTGCTGACGCCCGGCATCGACAGCTACCTGCTGCCGACCGATCCCGCGAGCGCCAACAGCCAGATTGTGCAGCGCTTCAAGGGCAAGTGGCTCGTGGACCTCGACGTGACCTACCGGGTCTCGAAGGAGCTGACGATCTCCGCCGGCGCGAACAACGTCTTCGACGCCATCGCCCACCGCAGCGCCCCCACGGTCGTCGCCAACGGCACGGTCTTCAACGGCAACGACAACGCCGGCAGCCTGCCCTACCTGACCAACCCGACGCCCTACGGCTTCAACGGCCGCTTCTACTACGGCAAGGTGAGCTGGAAGTTCTGAGCGGCGCGGCCGGGCTGGACTCAGCCCCCGCCGCCACCAGCGCGGAGCCTGCGGGCTCCGCGCTTTTTTGCGCCCTTGGGCCGGCCGAGGCGCGCGAACGCCGGCCGGTGCGGCGATTGGCCGGGCGCTCCGCCCGGCGCAAAACGACGGCGGTGTTTCAGGGTGCGAGGATGTCTCGATCGGGCTTTGGTGGGTGCGCTCTCAATCCAGCCCGAGGGGACGATTCTACCGGCGCGCGGGCTGGCGATAGGGCTGGCGCTGGCGGTAGAGCGTGAGGCGCGCTTCGTAGTCGGCGCGTTCGCGGGCGTTGAGCTTCCCCGCCTGCAGCGCCTGCTGCTGGTGCTCGACGGCGCGATCGAAGTCGCCGGCCTCGGCGTAGGCGGCGGCGAGCGAGTCGAGATAGCCGGCGTGCTTCCACGCGGTCAGCTCGCAGGCCTGGAGCGCGGCGGCGACGGCCGCGCGGCCGTCGCGCACCGCGGGATCGGGCGCGGTGGCGCGCAGCCAGGCGATCGTGTTCCAGGCGGCGTGCAGCGCCGGGTCGAGGCGCGTGGCCTCGGCGAAGCCCTCGAGGGCGCGGAGGTATTCGCGTTCCCGTGACAAGCGGTGGGCCCGCGCCGCGGCGTTGGCCGCGCGGCCCTGCTGCCGCCACTGCGCCGCCCGCTCCGCCTCGCCGCGTTTCTCGTGGAGGAGCGCGAGCCACTCAGCGGCTTCGACGGGCCGCGGCTCGTCCTCGGGCGAGAGGTCGATCTCGGAGGTGAGACCGCGCCAGGCTTCGAGCAGCAGCGGCCCGGCCTCCGCGACCCTGCCGTCGCCGCTCAACGCCGCGCCGAGGATGCTGCGCGTGATGTGCGTGGTCCAGCCGTCGGGCGCCTGCTGGTTGCGCGTCTCGTAAGCGGGACGGAGCACCTCCACGGCTTCGGCGAACTTCCCGCGCCGCACCAGCAGCCGGCCGAAGATCGTGCGCACGCCGGCGTGGCCCAGGGTCGTGCCGGTCTGCTGCTGGTGGCGGGCGAGCAGTTCGCGCGCCACCGCTTCCGCCGGCGCGAGGTGGCGCGCGCGTTCCTGCTCCAGCATCCAGTCCCACATCACGCGGTTGTTGAAGTCGTCGGGGTTGACGAGGAGCGGCAGGCCGGGCGACGCGGCGAGCTGCGTGCCATCCGGGCTGAGGTCGAAAATAACGTCGGCGTCGCGAAAGGTGAGCCCCATGAAGCGCGGCACGCCACCCTCGGCGGCGACACGCATCAACCGCTGGTCGGCGTCGCCGGCCATGAGGTAGAGGAGGGCGCGTCCATGCTCGATCCAGCAGAGGCCGCTGCGGGAGAGGCTGCCGCCGCCCGGGTTGCTCACGAGCACGCGGTAGTCGCTGCCGTCGGTGTTGATCCGGACGAGGAGCGAGTCGTTGCCCTGACCGCGCACCACCATCGCGAGCGTGCGGCCGTCGGGGCTGAGCTTGAGGCAGAGCGGCACGTAGGTTTCGTGAAGGGGGAACGGCGAGGTCCAGAGTTTCGTGCGGTTGCCGCCGGCCACGTCGATGGCGAACAGGCTCGAGGATTTCTCCGCGGCGTCGTAGCCCACGGTGTAGAGGGTGCGGCCGTCGAGGGAGAGGGTGAGGGCCGGTTTCTGCGCCGGCAGGGCGATCACGCCCGTGGTGCCATCGACGAGGTCGACGCGGCGCGTGGTGCGGACGGTGAGGTCCACGAAATTCCGCGCGATCAGGCTGCGCATGTCCGGAAACCACAGCGGCGCCGTCCACGGGCCCGGCTCGGATTCGGCGGCGGGATAAACGCGCTCCTGGGTCGAGCCTGCGGCCTGCACCACCAGGTCGAAGAACGGTTCCGGCTGGCTGGCGGCGGCGGCGCGGCGGCGTTTGAACGCGATCTGCTTTCCGTCGGGCGACCAGGCCGGGCCGAAGTTGCTTTCCGGAGCGTGCGGCGTCAGCGGCCGGGCCGGGCCGCTGAAGGCGCCCGTGGCCGGGTCGCGTTGCAGCACCCAGATCCCGCGGTCCGGATCGCGGACCGGCGCGAGGGCGGGCTTGGCCTGGCCGCGGGCGGCGGCCTCGCGCGCCAGGCGCGCGGCCTCGTCGATTTCGGCCAGGCCGGGCGCCTGCCAGAGCTGCCAGGTGCCGTCGGTCTGGCCAACGAGCAGCGCGTTGTCATCCCCCGACAGGGCGGCGGAATAGAGGCTGGCGCCTTCGCCCGCGAGGGTCAGCAGTTCCTGCCCGGTTTCGAGATCCCACACTTTGCCGAGTTCGCGCGTGGTGCCGATGGTGAAGAGGCGCCGCTCGTCCGAAGAGAAGACGGCGGTGCGCGCCGCCTTCATGTGGGCGCGGAAACTCCGGAGCAGCCCGCCCGTCGCGGCATCGTAGAGCGCCACGATGCCGTAGTCGGTGGTCGCGACCGCGTATTTGCCGCTGGGCGAGACGACCAAGGCGTCGATGGCGCCGGTGGGCTCGTGGCTGGCGACAATCGCGCGCGGCTCGGCGCGCTGGCGGAAGACGACGCGGCCGCGTTCGTTGCGCACCGAGAGCGAGGAGGCGGGCGGCGGCGTCGGGCTGGTCGGTGCCCGCAGCACTTTTTCCTGAGACCGCTGGGAGGCATCGCGCCAGGAGAGGGTGCCGTCGGCGGAGAATTCGATCCGGGTGGCGCGTTCGCCGAGCACGGCTTCGCCGACGAGGCGCGTGTCCGACGGCAGCACTTCATAGACGCGCAGGGCATGGTTCGGCGCGCGCAGGCCGAAATAGTGCGGCGGCCAGAAGAACTCGACGGGCCCGGGCGGCAGGTTGACGGGGCTCTCGCGCAGGGCGGGCAGCTCCCAGCGGGACGCCCGGCCGGAGGGCGAGAGGGTGATGACGTGATTGGCGCCGTGCGGAATCCAGGCCTTCCGGACCTCGGCGGGAAACGTGAACCGCGGCTGCGCGGCCACCGGCAGCTCGGTGCTCCACAGCAGCACCTCGCCGTTTTTGTCGCCGCTGGCGATCAGCCGGCCGTCGGGCGAGAAGGCGATGGCGTGCACCTCGTTGCCGTGACCGCGCAGGACGGCGGTCTCGGACCAGTTCGCGGTGTCCCAGAGGCGGATGGTCTGGTCGGCGGCGGCGGAGGCGAGGGTCCTGCCGTCGGGCGCGAAGGCCACGTCGCCGACCCACGCGGTGTGGTTCTTCAACTCGGCGACCGCGGCGCCTGTCTCCGGATGCCAGATACGGACGGTCTCCGCGGCGAAGCCGGAGGCGGTGGCGAGCCAGCGGCCGTCGGGCGAAAGCGCCAGCGCGGTCTGGCCCTGGTCGCGGCCGATCGGAAACTCGCGCCGCATCGCGCCGGTGCGGGGATCGAGCACGGCGACCGAGAGCTCGGTCATCGGGCCGAGGTTCTTCACCCGGTTCGCGAACAGCGACGCGCCATCCGGCGAGAAGCGCGCGCCGCCGAAATGCGGCCAGCCGAAGTAGCCCTGGATCCGGTGGAAGACGAGGCGACCGTCGAGCAGGGAGAAGACGTTGACGCCGTGTTCGCTGATGACGGCGAGCTGGCTGCCATCGGACGAAATCGCGAGCCGCTCGGCCCCGCCGCCGTGAGGCGTGAGGACGAACTTGTGGGTGCCGGTGCCGAGATCATGCACGACGACGCGGCCGCCGCCCGCCGTGAACACGATCACATCGCCCCGCGGCGAGAAGAGCGCGGTGCCGGAGCTGCCCGAGGTGCGCAGGGTCGTGTGCAACGTGCGGGCCGGCACGTCCCAGAGTTCGATGCGGCCGTCCCAATGCCCGATCGCGAGCAGGCGGCTGTCGGGGGAGAAGCTGAGGCTGTTCACGCGATCGGTGTGGCGCGTGAGGGTGGCGAGCGCGCCGTTGCGCGACTGCCGCCAGAGGTAGCGCCACTCCCAGCCGCGCAGATCGGCGGCGCCGGCCTTCGGCTCGTGGCGCTCGAGGAGGCGGCGCGCGCGGCCGATGTCATTCGCCTGGAGCGCCTGTTGCGCGAGGTTCATGTCGGCGGCGTAGAGGAGCCGGCGCGCGTAGGCCTCCTGTTGCGTGGCCTTGGTCGCGTGGCCCTCGGCGAGCTCGCGTTGCGCGGCTTCGCGCGTGCCCGCGGCCTCGGCGCGGGAGCGCAGCACGGCCTGCTGGCGCTCCGCCTCCGTGGCGCGGTGAAACGCCTGGGTTTTCTCGAACCACTGCCAGGTGGAAACGCCGAGGCCGAGCACGAGCGCGGCGACGGTGGCGGCGGCGGCGCCGACGAAGAGCCGGTGGCGGCGGAGTGTCTTGCCCAGCCGATACACGGTGCTCGGCGGCCGCGCCTGCACGGGTTCGTGGGCGAGGTGCCGGGCGATGTCGGCGGCGAGGCTCGACGGTGTGTCGTAGCGGCGCGTGCGATCCTTCTCGAGGCAGCGCATGACGATCCAGTCGAGGTCGCCGCGGAGCATCGTGGAGAGATGGGCGGGCGCGGTGCCGCGCTGCCGCGCGACGGTGGTGCGGTCCGTGTCGGTGAGCGTGCTGAGCCGGGTCGAGGGCCGCGGCGGATCGACCTCGCGGATGATGCGGCGGATCTCGTCGAGGCTCGCGGCGACGAGCGACTTCGGGTCGAAGGGCGGGCGGCCGGTGAGGAGTTCGTAGAGGAGGACGCCGAGGGAGTAGATGTCGGAGCGCGTGTCGATATCGAGGCCGCTGAGCTCGGCCTGCTCGGGGCTCATGTAGGCGGGCGTGCCGATGAACTGCTCGAAGGCGGTGAAGACGGTCGAGTCGGTGAGCCGGCCCTGCGTGGCCTTGGCGATGCCGAAGTCGATCACCTTGGGCACGGGGCGGCCGTCGTGGAGGCTCACGAGGATGTTCGACGGCTTCAGGTCGCGGTGGATGATGCCCTTCTGGTGCGCGTGCTGGACGGCGTGGCAGACCGCGGTGAACAGCTCGAGGCGGGCGGCGGTGGCGAGGTTCTGCTCGTCGCAGTAGCGGGCGATGGGCACGCCGCGGACGAGTTCCATCACGAAATACGGCCGGCCGGTCTCGGTCGCGCCGCCGTCGAGGACGCGCGCGATGTTCGGATGGTCCATCAAGGCCAGGGCCTGGCGCTCGGCCTCGAAGCGCGCGATCACCTCGCGCGTGTCCATGCCGAGCT
>CAZENI010000562.1:0-5456 GCA_964513055.1 uncultured Opitutus sp. | reverse complement strand
GGTGCGGTTGAAGTCGGCGGCGATCTCGAAGTGGAAGTTGCCGAAGCGCTGGTGGAGGGTGAGCTGCAGGTCCTTGAAGCGCTGGGTGAGGATCGGGAGATCGGGCGACTGGGTGAACTCCTCGCCGGGCGTGCGGAAGGTCGAGAAGCGCTCGGCGTTGGCGAAGCGGTCGGCGGGGACGTTCAGGTCGTAGAGGAGGTTGCCGCCGGCGGTGTTGAAGGAGAGGTTGGTGCCGTAGGTGTATCCGGAGATCGGGGTCGTGGCGGTGTTGCCGCCGGCGACGGTGATGGGGTCGTTCTGGTAGTTGAAGATGACGTCCGGCGCGGCGAAGGGCTGGTAGACGAAGTAGTTCGCGCCGCGGCGATTCACGCCGATGGCGTTGGCGTTGGCGGGGAGGGTGGCGAGGGCGCGCGGGGCGTTGTAGGTCGTGCCGTTCCAGCCGGAGAAGCGGTCGTTGAGGAAGGTGACGGCGACCTGGCGGGAATTGGTGCCGTATTCGCCCTCGACGCGGATTTCCGTCTCGCGAAACGGCTTGAAGGTCGTGGTGAGGAAGGCGGCCTTGCGCTTGTCGAAGTCCTTCAGCCGCCAGCCGCCGGCATCGCCCCAGACGCCCGCGGCGCGGACGGCGACCTTGTCGTTGAGCGGCTGGTTGACGTCGAACGTCGCGCGGTGGTTGCTCCACGAGCCGACGGCGAACTGGACCTGGCGCAGCGGACGGTTGGTCTGGGCGCGTTTCGTGGTGGAGGAGCTGATACCGCCGAGCGAGCCGTTGCCGAAGAGGACGGCGTTGGGCCCGCGGCCGAAATCGTAGCGCTCGAGATTGTAGGAGTCGCCGTTGTTGAACTGCGGAAAGAAATTCCGCTGCGGCCGGCCGCCGCCCGCGCCGCGCACGGTGTATTGGATCGGGCTGAAGAAGAAGTTCTGCTGGCCGTTGTCGACAGCGACGGTGCTCGAGGTCGTCCACTCGGCGGCGGCCTGCACGTCGATGAGGTTGAGCGCGTCGATGAAGTCGCGCGTGATGACGGAGTAGGCGACCGGCGTGTCGCGCAGGTCCGTCGCGAGGCGGCCGCCGGCCATCGAACTGGCGGCGGCGAAGCCGGTGTCACGGCTGGTGTTTACCTCGAAGGGCGAGAGCTTGACAGTGTCATCGCCGGTGGCGGCGACGGTGGCCGGCGCAGCGGCCGAGGCCGGCACGGGAGCGGGCGACACGGTCTGGCCGGAGGCGAGCGCGGGCAGCAGGCAGATCAGGGCTGCCCGGGGCAGCAACGGGAATTTCATGGGGGTAGGAAGGAAACGTCGCCCGAGGTCGCCAGCGGTGGTCAGGCGTTCAGGAGCAAGGCAGCGGACGCTGCACGGGAACTCCGGCGCGTTCTAGCTCAAAAGCGGCGCACAATCGTGTCGCCCTCGGCGGCCGCGCGCGTTGAGCTGGCCGCGTATGAAGAAGACCCCGTTTGCCCTGCTGCTGTGGATGTGGCTCGGGCTCGCCGCGGCGGGCCTGTTCGCGGCCGAGACCAAGAAAGCCGCGCCGCCCCGCGACGTCCTGACCGCGGCGACCGAGCGGGCCGACGCGCTCTACCGGCGAGGCGAGACGGTGACGTTTCTCGTGAAACTCGTCCGCGACGGCCAGCCGGTCGAGAGCGGGGAGATCGAGTGGGTCCTGTCCAAGGACGGCGTGGCCCCGACGCGCAACGGCCGGGCGAAGCTCGAGCGCGGCGTCGCGAAGGTCACGGGCTCGCTCGACGAACCCGGCTTCCTGCAACTGCGCGCGACCGCGCAGGCGGGTGAGGCGAAACTCACCGCGCTCGCCGGCGCGGGCATCGCGCCGACCGAGATCAAGCCGAGCGCGCCGGTGCCGGACGACTTCGACGCGTTCTGGGCCGCGAAGAAGAAGGCGCTCGCCGCGGTGCCGCTGAACCCGCGGCTGACGGTGGTGAAGTCGCCGCGCGAGAACGTGGAGATCTTCGACCTGCAGGCCGACAGCCTCGGGGCTCCGGTTTCCGGATACTACGCGCGACCGGCTGGGGCGAAGCTCCGGAGCCTGCCGGCCATCCTGACCGTGCACGGCGCGGGCGTCTCCAGCGCGAACCTGGCCGCCGCGATGAGCTGGGCCAACGCAGGCGCGCTGGCGCTCGACCTCAATGCCCACGGCGTGCCCAACCGCCGCGACAAGGCGTTTTACGACGCGCTCGCGGCGGGGGAGTTGAAGGACTACCGGGTGCGGGGCCGCGAATCGCGCGAGACGATCTATTTTCTCGGGATGTTCCTGCGCCTCGTGCGCGCGATCGATTTCCTGACCGCGCAGCCGGAGTGGGACGGGCGGACGGTGGTCGTGTCGGGCTCGAGCCAGGGCGGGTTTCAGGCGCTGGCGGCGGCGGGGATCGACGCGCGCGTGACGTTTTTCGCAGCGGGCGTGGCCGCCGGCTGCGATCACACCGGCGCGCTGGCCGGCCGGATCGCCGGCTGGCCGAAGTTCATTCCGACGAAGGAGACGAACCCGCCGGCGGAAGTGGTGGCCGCAGTGCGCTACTTCGACGGTGTCAATTTTGCGGCGCGCGCCAAGGCGCCCGGTTACTTCACCGTGGGCTTCATCGACACGACGTGTCCACCCACGAGCGTGTTTGCCGCTTACAACGCGCTGCGCGCGCCCAAGGACATTTTCCACGACGTCGCGGCCGGCCACACCAACACGCCGGCGGCGGGCGCCGCGATGCGTGCGGCGGTGCAGCGGCATTTCGCGGCGATGCGCTGACGGCGTCCGCCGGGCGGCGGGAAACGTAAACCGGATTGCGCCTTGCGGGGCCGGGGGGCGCCGCTAGGTAACGCCGGGCGGACGGCATCGGGCCGGCGCGCCCGTTCCCACCCACATGTCCGCTCCCTGCACCCGTCGAAACTTCCTCCGCACGAGTTCCGTCGCCCTCCTCGCCGCGCAGGCGGGAGCCGCGGAAGCGCCACCCGCGGTGGGCGCCAGCGCCGCCACCGGCCGCCTCGCGAAGGATGGCGGCGAAAAGGCCGTGACGTCGCGCCCGGGCAAGTGGGTGCGCTGGGACGAGCGGGAGCGCCAGCAGCTCAACGCCGCGGTGGAGCAGCCGTCGCTGTTCTACTGGCAGGGGCGCGGCGCCAACCGCCAGACGGCGACGTTCATCGAGCGCTTCAAGCAGTATTGCCCGAGTGAGCACGTCGTCACCTGTTCCTCGGGCACCGCCGCCGTGCACATCGCGATCGCCGCCGCCGGGATCGGCCCGGGCGACGAGGTCATCACGACGCCGATCAGCGACATCGGCTCCGTCTCGGGCATCCTCTTCCAGCAGGCCGTGCCGGTCTTCGCCGATCTCGGGGCGGACACCTACAACCTCGATCCGCGGTCCGTCGAGCGCTGCCTCACGCCGCGCACGAAGGCGATTCTCGCGGTGCACCTCGCGGGCACGCCCTGCGACCTCGCGCCGCTCAAGGCGCTGGCGGATCGGCACCGGCTGATTCTGATCGAGGACTGTGCGCAGGCGTGGGGCGCGAAGTATCGCGGCCGGCCGGTCGGCTCCATCGGCCACGTCGCGTGCTATTCGCTGATGAACTCGAAGCACATCGGCGCGGGCGACGGTGGCGTGGTGGCGTCGAGCGACCCGCGGATCGGCCCGGCGCTGCTGAAGTTTTCCGACAAGGGCAACGACCGCACCGACCCGGCGTATACCTGGGATCAGACGGCGGTCCTCGCGACGAACTACCGCATGAGCGAACTGCAGGCGGGTTTCGCCGCGGTGCAACTGACGCGCCTCGAGGAGATCGCCGCGAAGCGCGCGGCGCTCGGCCGCGTGCTGCGCGAGGGCATCGCGGGCCTGCCGTCGGTGGTGCCGCCGGCGCTGGCGGCGGAGGATCGGGGCACGTTCTGGTTCTTCTATTTCCGGCTACGGCTGGAACGGCTGAAGTGCACGCGGGCGGAATTCGCCGCGGCGTTGCGGGCGGAGGGCGCGTTATGCAGTCCTGGATACATTCCGGTGCCGCTCTACCGGCTGCCGTATTTCCAGAACCACGGCTTCTTCGCCGGCCGCTGGCCGATCAAGGAACTGGGGCTGACGACGATGGACTATGCGAAGGTGAGCTGCCCGGAGGCCGAGGCGATTCTCGCGACGGGAATCCAGTGCACGCTGAACGAGTCGATGGACGAGGCGCTGATGCGCGAGACGGCCGCGGCCGTGCGCAAGGTGGCGCGACACTACGCGGCGTGACGCCGGGCTACCGGCTGCCGCGCGTCTTCGTCACCAACTCGCGCGTCTTGGCGACGATCGCGTCCTCGAGCCCGGGTGTCCACGGGCCGGGTTTGCCGTAGGGAATCATCGAGGTGTCGCCCTCGTAGCGGCCTTCCTTGAGGACGCGCTCGCTCGGGATGTAGGCCATCACGTCGGTCGAGTAGCCGAAGACCCAGAGGTTGTCGCCGAGTTCGCGGCGCAGGCGCAGCGAGTAGTCGATCACGACTTCGCCGCCGAGCGCGGCCCACGAGAGGCCGCCGAGCTTCCACGCCTGGATCGGATAGCTGTAACGCATGGCGGCGTCGCCTTTCAGCGCGAAGTCCTCCGCGACGGCGGCCGCCCAGGCCTGGTGCATTTCCTTGTTTGGCTGATTTTTTTCCCGCGCCTCGCGGAGCTTCTCCTCTGTCGGGCGGCGGGCGAAGGTCAGCGTGATGTCCTCGAATGCCGACGCGAAGCCGCCCGCGACGCGCTGCGGCGGCTTGGCGAGCGCGCGATCCGCCGCGTCAGCGAGAGCGCGCCCGTGCTGCTCGGCGTGGGCGAGTTCGCGGCGCGGGGCCGGGTTGGCGTCGGCGCCGCAGCCGATGGCGAACAGCACGGTGGCGCCGGGATGCCGGCGCTCGAGCTCGGCCTGCGCGCAGCCGGCGTAGTCGCCGTGCCATTGGAAAAAAGAGAGCGTGGTGTTGTGACACGCGTAGGATACGAGCAGCGCGCGCAGCCCGCCCTGGGCATCGCGGACGGCGAGCACCGGCACGCGCGGATCGAAGGGGCCCTTGAGCTTGCCGGCGGCGCGGAGGGCGGGCGCGTCCTTCTCGGCGTTCTCGCGGCGGTTGAAACCGATGGCGGCCTCGTCCTCGGCCCATGTGATCGTGGAGGGCGCGAGGGCGCCGAGCGCGGTGTCGGCGGCGCGAATCATTTTCCGCACGAGTTCGCGCGAATAGGCCTCGGCCTTCGCGTTGCCATCGGGCGGCAGGATGCGCAGGCCCTTGAGGTTGCCGCCGAGGAAGGGCGAGCAGTGCGTGTGCGAGACGTTCGTCATGACGGCGCTGCGCGCGAGGCGGTGGCGCCGGCCCAGATCGGCGGCGACCTCGTCGGAGATTTCGCGCGTGATGCCGCAGAGATCGAGCGTGAGCAAGACGCCGCGGTTGCCGGCGGGGTCGGCGACGGCGGCATAGCCGGTGTCGATCCCCTCCTCCGTCCGCTGGAGGCGCATGTAGA
>CAZENI010000561.1:0-5464 GCA_964513055.1 uncultured Opitutus sp. | reverse complement strand
AGACGCTCGGGTTCACCGAGGTGAGTTTCTTCCTCGAGCGCAAACGCCAGACCGTGACGATCTCCGACGCGCTGGCGTCGCTGAATTCGGTGGCGGCTGGCTCGCGTTTGTAGTTCCGCCTTCGGGCGGAAGGGTCGGTTCACCCGATCCCTCGGATTCCGCCTGAAGGCGGGACTACAAACAGCGACGTTTCCACTCTGTCACACGCCCGCCACCCCGTCGTCACGTCGGGCGGGCAAGCTCCGTGGCGATGATCCATAACGCCATCGACATCGTGGTCGGTTCTTTCGTGAATCGTTTTAGCGGTTTCCCCACCGTTCCCAACCCCAACCCTCCCATGCGTTCTACCCCACGCTTGTTGCTCGCCGGCCTTGCCGTGCTCCTTGTCTGCCAGCTAGCCACTGCCGCGACCGTCACGGGTCGCGTTCGCGACGCCAACACCAGCTCCTACCTCCTCGGCGCCACCGTCACGCTCCGCGAACTCAACCGCGATGCCGCCACCGGTCCCGACGGCGCCTTCACCTTCAACGACGTGCCGCCCGGCACCTATACGCTTGCCGCCAGCTCGCTCGGCTACGGCGAGAAGTCCGAGACCGTGAGCGTGTCCGCCACCGGCGCGCGTGCGGTGGAGTTCGCCCTGGGCGCGGACGTGCTGCGCCTCGGCGCGTTCGTCGTCGAGGGGGCCCGCGAAGGCCAGGCCCGCGCGCTGCAGCAGAAGCGCACGGAGAACATGATCATGGACGCCGTCGCGGCCGACGCCGTCGGCAAGTTTCCCGATGGCAACGCCGCCGAGGCGCTGCGCCGCGTGCCCGGCGTCTCCCTCGAGATCGATCAGAGCGAGGAGCGCTTCGTCGTCATCCGCGGCATCGATGCCTCGCTGAACAACGTCACGCTCAATGGCCAGCAGGTCGGCTCGCCCGCCGAGCAGGGCCGCCGCGGGCTCTCGATGGACTCCGTGCCCGCCGATCTCATCTCCCGCCTCGAAGTCGTGAAAGCCGTCACGCCCGATCGCGATCACAACTCCATCGGCGGCACGGTGAACATCGTCACGCAGAGTGCGTTCGACCGCGCGGAGTCGTTTGCGTTCGGCTCGCTCAGCCTCGGCTACAACGATTTCTCCGGCGACTGGGGCTGGCGCGCCGCGAGCGCCACCATCGGCCGCGTGCTCGACCGGAATCGCACGCTGGGCGTAGTCGCCGGCGTGAGTTACTCGCGCCGCGAGTATGCCTCGCAGACCTCCGACGCGCTCGACTACTCCGCGGTCGGCGGCTTCTACCGCCCGCAAACCCAGGAGTCCTTCGACTACGAGATCGAGCGCACGCGGCTCGGCGCCAATGCGGCGCTCGAATACCGCCCGCAGGAGGGCCAGCAGTTCTACCTCCGCACCAATTTCAACCGCTTCACCGACGAGGAGGGCCGGCAGAAGACCGGCTTCAACTTCGCCCTCGGCAATCTCACCGCGCAGACCGCCACGAGCGGCAGCTACAGCCAGGGCCGCGCGACGAAGGAATTTCGCGACTACAAACAGAAGCACCTCATCGACGCGATCTCGGTGGGTGGAAAGCATGAGTTGCTCGGCGACTTCCAGCTCGAGTGGAAAGCCGGCGACTCGGCCGGCGAGCGCGACACGCCGCGCCGCGTGGACTGGGAGTTCCGCTCCGCGGCCGGGGCGTTTCCCAACAGCTACGTGCTCGGTGGCGACATCCCGATCATCACGCCCAATGCCGCTTACTACAATCCGGCCAGCTATCCTTTCCGCCGGGTGCGCTTCCGCACCGACCTCGAGCGCGAGGAGATTTTGTCCGTCCAGGCCGATCTGCGCCGCCCCGTGAGCTTCGGCAATGTGACCGGCTTCCTCAAGGTCGGCGGCAAACAGGTGCGCAGCGAGAAGACCCAGGATCGCGACAACGTGAACTACAACCTCGCCGCCGGCGCGGCCAACGCGTTCACCCTCGCCGACGGCGGCATGGCCGGCCCCGAGCCTGCGAACTTCATGCGCGGGCGCTACCGTCTTGGCCCGACTCTGAATCTCGCAGCCGCCCAGGCCTATTACCGCGCCAACCCCGGCCGTTTCGCGTTCGACGCCGCCGGCACTTTGAATAACGCCATCGTCGCCGACTTCGACGCCGAGGAGGAGATCACCTCGGGCTACGGCATGGCCAGCCTCAACCTCACGCCGCAGCTCGCGCTCGTCGGCGGCGTGCGCATCGAGCGCACCGAGGCCTACTACGCCGGCAACGAGCTGCTCTCGCGTGCCGGCGTCTTCACCGGCTACAACCGCGTCGTCGTTCCGCGCAGCTACACCAAGGCGCTGCCCGGCCTGCACCTGAACTGGCGTCCCGGCAAGCAGGTCGCCCTCCGCGCCGCGATCACCCACACGTATGGCCGCACCAACTACACCGACCTCGCGCCGCGAAACATCCTCGACGACATCGACCTCGGCGGCGGCGTCTTCGAGGGCTCGCTCTCCTCGGGCAATCCCGGCCTGAAGCCGTTCGATTCGCGCAATCTCGATCTCTCCGCCGAGTATTACCTGCCCTCCGCCGGCATCGTCTCGGTCGGGCTCTTCCGCAAGGAGATCGAGAATCCCGTCTATCGCCGCTCGTTCACGCTCAACAACACCGTCTACAACGGCCGCACCTACCAGCGGCTCGCGGTGTCGCGGCCCGAGAACGCCGGCGACGCACGCGTGTCCGGCGTGGAGTTCAACTACCAGCAGTTCTTCAGCAAACTGCCCGGCGCGCTCGGCGGCTTCGGCCTCAGTTTCAACTACACCAAGACCGATTCCTCCGTCACCGTCTTCGGCCGCACCGATGTGCTGCCCTTCTTCAAGCAGGCCGACGAGATTGGCAATGTCGCGCTGCTCTACGAAAAATACGGGATCGAGGCGCGCGTCGCGCTCTCCTTCAACAGCGCCTACCTCGAGGCCGTCGGCACCGATCGCAACGGCGACGAATACACCGATCGTCGCCGCCCGATCGACCTGAAGGTGAGTTATCGCATCAACCCCCGCCTGCGCGTCTTCGCGGACTTTCTCAACGTCAACAAGGAGCCGCTCCGCACCTATCAAGGCGAACCCGGCCGCTCCAACGGCTATGAGATCTACTCCTGGAACGCCAATGTTGGTGTGAACTGGCGGCTCTAGTTTCTCTCCCTGATTGAGTGCATGAGATTCCGCGTCCTCCTTCTCGCTCTTGTTACCGCCGCTGCAGTCTCCGCCGCGGAGTCTGTCTCGCCGAAAGCGCCGCTGCCGCCCCTCATCCTCGCGCCGCCGACCGCTGGGTGGCGCTACGAGGAACTGCGTCGCTTCCCGGCGCCGGAGGCCGGCCAGGGCGTCGCGGCGGATCGCGATCATCTCTACGCGATCAACAATTACACGATCGCGAAATACCGGAAGGAGTCGGGTGAGCGGGTCGCCCTCTGGGACGGCGGCAAGGGCGGTCCGATCATCCACCTGAACGCGGGCGTGGTCCTCGAGGGAAAACTCTACTGTGCGCACTCGAACTATCCCGGCGTGCCCAATCTGAGCTCGGTGGAGATTTTCGATACGACGACGCTCAAGCACGTCGGCTCGCATAGCTTCGGTCGCTATGACGGCTCGTTCACCTGGCTCGATCGGCACGAAGGAAAATGGATCGCGTGCTTCGTGCACTATTCCAAGCGCGGCGGCGAACCGGGTCGCGGACCGGAGTGGACACACCTCGTCGAATTCGACGATCAGTGGCGCCGCCTGCGGGGCTGGGCGCTGCCGGCGGACTTCGTCACGCACATCGGCCAGCGCGGCTACAGCCTGTCAGGCGGTGCCTTTGGCCCGCGCGGGTTGATCTACGCGACCGGGCACGATCACCCCGAACTCTACGTGCTGGATTTTCCGGAATCGGGTTCGACGCTGAAGTGGATCGCCACGATTCCGATCACAACCGAGGGGCAGGCGTTCGGCTGGGATCCCGTGCAGCCCGGCGTGCTCTACTCGATCCTCAAGCGCACCAAGGAAGTGATCGTCGGCCGCGTGACCACTCCGTGAAGGTGGCGCGGCTCGACCCCAGGCCGCTGGTTCGAGCGGCATGAATTCCGCAGCCCTGCGCTCACGCGCAGAGCAACCCGATCATCGGAGTGGAATCGTGCCTGATCCCGATGTCCCATCGCAGGGGGACTTGGCCGTTGTAGGCCCGCGCGTCGGGCGGGCGCCCGGCTACCGGCCGGGCCTACGCTCACACCGCGAAGGTTCGCTGGGAGGATCTATCGGCGCCCGCCGCCCGCGCCGGGCGACTGCTTGAGATATTCCGGCGGCGGCTCCGGCTTCGACGGGTCCATTTCCTTGAAATCGTCCACGATGAAGCGGGCCAGCGCAGGCACGTTTTTGCGGATGCCCGCGACCATCAGTTTCGACAACAGATAGCCGCCGTAGCCGCTCAGGTGCGTTTGATCGTTGAACGCCTGATTCACGTTTGGCCCCAGTGCGGTCCAGAGCTGTTTGCTCGCCGTCCACTGATCGATGAGCGGCACCTGGTCCTGCGCCGCGACTTCGCGCATCGCGCGGGCCCACGGGCCGACGGTGTCGCCGTTGGCGCGGCGCTCCATCGGTGTCACGAGCACGAGCGTGGCGCCGCGGCGCCGGGTCTCGGCAATGAACACGCGCAGGTAGGCTTTGAAGCTCGTCGCCGGCTCGGTGTAGCTCTGCGGCCACTGGGGCTTCGAGTCGTTGTGGCCGAACTGCACGAGGAAGAAATCGCCCGGCTTCATCTGGCTGAGCACCTTGTCCATGCGATAACCCGTCACGAAGCTCTTGCTCGTCTCGCCGCCCTCCGCGCTGTTGCAGACCACGATCTCCGGCTTGAAGAACTGGCAGAGCTGCGTCGGCCAGTTGCCGCCGGGCCCGCGCCGCGGATCGCCCACGGTCGAATCGCCCGCGACGAAGAGCGTCGGCACGCGGTCGTCCTTCACGATCTCCAGCGCGGCGACGCATGGACGCGCACCGTTGAACTCGATCGTGAGCTTCTCGTCCCAGCACCGCGCCTCCGCCTCGCCGGCGAGAAACATGTGCACCCTCGAGCCGCCCGGCGCGTTCGGTGGCGGGGCCGGCAGCTCGGGCCGGCGGACGTTCGCGTAGAAGGTGCGGGTCTCGAACTGACCCGGGGCGGTGGTGATGTTCACCGCCATCAGGTGCGCCGACTCCGTGCGGATCGTGGTGTTGGAGGCGCCCTGCGCGTCGCCGAGCGTGACGGTGACGCGGTAGTTTCCCTCCGGCACCTTCACGGAAAAGAACAACGGCGGCGCCTCCGTGGTGATGAAGCCGTCGCGCACCGGATCGCCGCCGCCGCGCGCGACGCCGACCGGCTTGGAGCCGAAATCGAAGCCATGCCCGCGCCCGGCGGAGTAGGTCGTGTCCGCGGCGACCGGCGTGTCGCCCGCGCGCGCCTGTCCGGGCCCGAAATCAAACTGGAAGGCCGCGTGCACCGCCGGC
>CAZENI010000560.1:0-5468 GCA_964513055.1 uncultured Opitutus sp. | reverse complement strand
CAGGCGACGGCCGCGGCGGCGGCGAGGCCT
The DNA here is from genome assembly GCA_964513055.1 of uncultured Opitutus sp. Classification (GTDB taxonomy): domain Bacteria; phylum Verrucomicrobiota; class Verrucomicrobiia; order Opitutales; family Opitutaceae; genus ER46. The sequence continues at coordinate 5,438 of CAZENI010000560.1, read as the reverse complement.
GAGGTCTTGATGAAATCGCGACGCTTGAGCGAGGGGGGCGTGGACTGCGGAGAGGAGGAGGTGCTCATGGAGTTGGTTGGGGTTGGCCGGAGTCGGTGCGCGGGAAGGGGCGCGTCAGGCGACGAGGATCTGATCGAGTTTCTGCGAGAGGTGCTGGAGAAATTCCTGCGGCGGGAGATCGCGGGGCGAGCTTTGCTCGGTGATGAGCCAGCCGGTGTAGTGGATCTGGTCGAAGGCGGCCATGACCGCGGGCCAGTCGCTGTCGCCGGCGAGGAGGTCGACGTTGAAGCCGGTGCGCGGGCCGGTTTCGTCGCGCAGCTTGCGGCTGAACTCCTTCACGTGCACGGCGGCGATGCGCGGGCCGAGGACGCGGGCCCACTGCTCGGGCCAGCCGGTGTTGACGACATTGCCGACGTCGAAGTGCCACTTCACCGCCGGCGACTTGAAGGCGTCGCAATACGCGGCGGCTTCAAGCGGGCTGAGGAGAAAGGCGTTCCAGACGTTCTCGATCGCGATGGCGACCCCCAGCTCCTCGGCGAGCGGGACGCACTTTTTGATCTCCTCGGTCGAGCGCTGGTAGGCGTCGGAGTAGGAGACCTGTTTGTTGACGACGGCCGGCACGAGCAGGACCGACTTCGCGCCGTAGGCCTTCGCGTCGCGCAGGGCGATCTTGAGATTGTTGATGCTCACCTCGCGCGTGGCGGGATTCGGATCCGAGAGCGGGTGCGTCCAGTGCGAGGCCATCAGCACGCTGGGGATCTCGAGTCCGGCGGCATCGCGCGCGGCGAGCACCTCCTTGTGGTCCTGGCCGCTGGAGACCTCGACGCCGTGGAAGCCGGCGGTTTTGAGCATCCGGAATTTTTCCTTCAGGCTCAGCGACTGCGTGGCGGCGCCACGCGGAAACGTGGAGAACATCAGGCCCTTCTTGTTCGGCCGCGGCGTGGTGCGCGACGGCTTGAACGGAGGCAGCACCGCGGTGTCGCGGTTCGGGCGCGCCTTGGCTTTCTTTTCCGCGTCGGCAGCGCCGAGACCGAGGGGCGTGAGGGCCGCGAGGGCGGCGGCGGAGCGAAGGAGATCGCGGCGGAGCATGAAGGGCGAAGGACTAGGTGCTCAAAACCTGCTTTGTCATGCTGAGCGGGAGGAAGCGACTCACAGCTTCTTGATCGCGAGTTCGCGGAAGGCCACCGGGTCGTTGTGGCCGGCGAGGCCGAAGAAGCCGGTCGTGCGATCCTTGCCCGGGTGAGCCTTCTTCGCGAGGAAGGTGGCGGGGTCGATCTTGCTGAGGTCGGTGTCGAGGATGACGGTGCCGTTCAGCTCCACCTTGATGGTCGGGCCCTTGACGGTGACCTCCTGGAAATTCCACTCGCCGAGCGGGCGCTGGTAGCCCTGCACGGCGGCGGCCATGCCGTAGGCGGAGCCGTGCATCTGGCGCGGGTCGAGCCCCTTGTAGGGTTTGTTGGCCTCGTAGTTCTCGTCGATGATCTGCAGTTCGCACATGCCAAGGTAGGCGGTGTCGCCGGAGCCCGGATACCGAATGGCGAGGCCGTTGTTGCCGGCCTTCGGGACTTTGAACATCAGGCGCGCAACAAAGTCGCCGACCTCCTGGTTCCAGTAGGCGACGCCGCCCTTCTTCTCCTTCCACACCATCGTGCCTTCCTTCACGTCGATCGAGTCGACGGCACCGGCCCAGTTCGAAAGGCTCTTGCCGTCGAAGATGCTCTGGAAGCCTTCGCGCTGCTTGCCCGCGAGGACCTTGATCGCCTCGGCCGGTCCGATCTCGCGGATGAAGATGTTCCGCCAGTGCGTGGCGCCGCCGTGCGTCTGCAACTGGATCGGGCCGCGCGCCGGCACCGGCAGCCAGCTCTCCGGCTTCACCTTGTTCGCCTTGTTGTAGTAGGTGTTTTCGAGAATCGCGTGGTCGACGACGAGTTTGGAGTTAAGCCAGACGCTGACGCGGCTGCCGACCATGACGACGCGCAGGTTATTCCACTCGCCGACGGGGTGGTCGGCCTTGACGAGCGGGTCGCGGCCGGGCGTGCCCTTGGTGTTGTTCCAGAGGCCGCCTGAGCCCTTGGCGTAGCCGATGTCCTTGGTGTCGGGGATGGCGGTGTCCCAGATCTGCACCTGCGGGACGCCGCGGAGGTAGACGCCGGAGTCGGCGCCCTTCGCGAGCTTGTAGTCGAGCCGCAGCTCGAAATCGCCGTAGTCCTTCTCGGTGGTGGCGTATTTGCCCTCGCCGTCGTTCACGAGCACCTCGCCCTCGGCGCGCCAGTGCGGCTTGCCGTCCTTCAGCTCGGTCATGCTCTTCGTCCAGCCGGCGATTTTCGCGGCCCGATCGGCGTCGGGCATGGCGAGCAACACGCGGTGGTCGAACGTGTCGCCGCCGCGCCAGCCGGCGAGGTCCTTTCCGTTGAAGAGAGCAGTGAAACCGGCGGGCGGCTGGGCGGCGAAGGCGGTGCCGAGCAGGGAGCAGCAGGCGAGCAGGGAGCGGAGGCGCATGGAAGGAAGGGGACGGCCGGGGGAGCGGTGGTGAACTATCGAGTTACTTAGCGGCGCGGCGCAAACCGATTTTCCACCGGGACGGAAAACGGCCGCGCGCCGCCAGTTGACTCGCGGCGGTCCGGTCCCTTTATCAGCGCGGATGCTAACCCCCCAGCCCCGGTTGCGTTGGAAATGGATGCGAGCCGCCTTCGGTCCCGGCGCTTGAGCGCGTCCTTCCACATGACGGTCCGCTGCGTCTAATCATGCGCCTGCCTTTCTGGGTCCTGCGGTGGATGCACAAGCAGAAGCTGTCGCGCAGCAAGATGCGCGGCGGCCGGTTGCACGGCTGGTTCGGGGATCGGATTCTGGCAAAGGAACTCTGGCTGCCGACGCGGAACTCGCTGGCCCGCGCCTGGCTCGTGGGCTTTCCGATCACGATCATCCCGTTTCTGCCGGGGCAGACGATCTTCGCGGTCATCGGAGCGCTGGTGGTGCGCGGGAATCTGCTGCTCTGCATCGCGCTGCAGTTCCTGTCCACGCCGCTGACGGCCCCGGTGCATCTGCCCGCGTGCTATTTCGTCGGCCAGGTGATGCGCGGCACGCCCCCGAAGGAAGTGTGGCGCGAGATCTCGCGCGGCTCGAAACACCTGCTGACGGGCGACGCCGTGACTTCGCTCTACCTCGGCGCGGTCGCACTCGGGTTCCTCATCGGACTCGCCGGCTACGCCATTCTCCACCAGACATGGCGCGACAAGCCGAAGCGCGTGACGCGTCCTCCGACCACACCCGGCACCCAATCGCCGCTGTGATGAGCCGCACCCCGTTTTTCCTCATGAAACGCATCCTGCCCCTCCTCGCCCTCACCCTCACCCTCGCGCTCGCGGCCGGCCGCGCCGCCGTTCCGCCGTCGGCCAAAGCCGTGCCCGAACGCAATGTGCTGACGCCCGCGGAAAAAGCCGCCGGCTGGCAGCTCCTCTTCGACGGCAAATCGCTCGCCGGCTGGAAGGCCAGCGAGAACCCGGGGACGTTCGCCGTGCACAACGGCCTGCTCATCGTCTATGGCAAGCGCTCGCACTTGTTCTACGACGGCCCGGTCGCGAATCATGACTTCACGAACTTCGAGGTGTCCCTCGACATCTGCACGCTCCAGAAGGCGAACTCCGGCGTGTATATCCATACTCAATACCAGGAAACCGGCTGGCCGGACAAGGGCTACGAGATTCAGGTGAACAACACCCACACCGACGTGAAGAAGGGCGCCGGCCTCTATGGCATCAAGGACAACCTCGAGGCGCCGGCGAAGGACGGCGAGTGGTATACGATGGTCATCAAGGTCGAGGGCAAACGCATCCAGACCTTCGTGAACGGAAAGCAGATCGTCGACTTCACCGAGCCCACGCCGGCGGCGCCGCCGGCCAACATGAAGGGCCGCTTCCTCTCGCGCGGCACGTTTGCGCTGCAGGGCCACGATCCGGACAGCACGGTGCTGTATCGGAACATCAAGGTGCGCGTGCTGCCGTAAGGGTTTGCCGCGGTAGGGGCGGTTATCCTTAACCGCCCTTATTGGGCGTTCGTATCTCCAATGAGGGCGGTTGGGGACAACCGCCCCCACCTCGATCAAATCGCCAGCCGCGCCTCGGCGTCGCCGAAGCGCGGGAGCGTCACGCCCATGCGATCCATCAGCGAGAGGTGCAGGCTGCAGAGCTTGCGCTGATCGTCGCCCGCGGCAGCGAAGTCGAGCACGCGGCCGGTCGCGAGCGTGCCACCGAGCCCGCCGACCGTGAGCACGGGCAGCCGCGTGTTGTCGTGCTTGGTGCCCGACCACATGTTCGAGAGATAGAGCAGGCAGGTGTGATCCAGGACGGTGCCCTCGCCCTCGGGCATGGCGTCGAGGCGCGCGGCGAGATACGCGAGATTGCCGACGTAGTAGCGCGCGATCTTCTCGTAGTCGTCGGAGAGATCGTCGTGCGAGGCCGAGTGATGCGTCTTGCGCACGCCGAGGAAGGGGTAGAAGAGACCGGACAAATCGCGGCACAGCACGAGCGTGGCGACGCGCGTCTTGTCGGTCTGGAACCCGAGCGCGACGATGTCGCACATCAGGCGCATGTGCTCGCGGATGTCCTCGGGAAGGCCGTTGTCGGGGCGGTTCATCGTGACGAGCGGGCGGCCGCGGTCCCGCGCGTGCTCCTCCGCCTTCGCCTGCTCCGTGCGCATCCGGTCAACGCGTTTCTCCACCTCGCGGACGCTGGTGAGATACTCGTCGAGCTTGCGATTGTCCTCCGCGCTGACCTGGCGGCCGAGGCTGGCGGCGTCGTCCTTCACGCGGTCGAGGATGCTGAGCGTGCGCTGGTTGCCGCGGTTCTCGAACAGGCTGTCGAACGCGAGCGACGGATACACCTCCATCGGCACGGGCGAATCGGCGCTCTGCCACGAGATGTGCGAGCTGTAGGCCATCGAGAAATTGGTCTCGTGGTAGCCGGTGATCGGCTGCTCGCAGCCGAGGACGAGGCTGGGTTGCATCGTGTCCTGCCCGACGCGGTTCGCGAGCACCTGGTCCAGGCTGATGCCGCCGCGCAGGACGGCGCCCTTCATCAGGGGCATGCCGGAGAGGATGTTGCCCGTCTGGCCGGGATGGATACCGACGCCGACGGCCGGCTTGTTGAACAGGCCGTCGATCACGTTCAGCTTCGTCTTGAACGGCGCGAGCGGCTCGAGGGTGCGGCCGAGTTCCATCGTGGCGCCGCCGCCCTTCGCCCACCAGTGCTTGCTGTTGATGCCGTTGCCCTGGAACAGCGCGGCGAAGCGCTGCGGATAGCGGCGCGACGGCGCGGAGGAGGCGGCCATGGCGGGCAGCGTGTCGAGAAACGGCAGCGCCATCAGCACGCCGGCGCCGCGGAGGAAGCGGCGCCGCGTGAGCGCCGCGGGGTGCCGCGGCGGAGTGAAGGGGCGGAGGCGAA